>MDTP02000145.1 GCA_001714685.2 Methanosarcina sp. Ant1
AATTCCATTCCCCCAAATAACCATCAAGGACAATATCGGTGACAGAAATATTGAAATTATATTTTCGTCATTCCTTAGTATCAGAGATAATGTGTTTTCCAGCAAAAACGCTATCATTAGAAATATTACGGAAAAAATAATTACCTGCCGAAAGTCAGATGTACTGAAATTACGATACTGAAAAAAGACTTAGAAGGGGATTCTCAGAATGAAGATATTTAATATAAATACTCTAAAGTGAAGTATTTTAAATGAAGTACTGAAGTAGTACTATTAAAATTTGAAAATTAAAAAAATCAGGCAGAAGAAAGTGCCACAATGGCTTCTGCCAGATCTCCGTTTGAGCTTTTAAGGGCTTTCCGGGCATCTTCTTCAGAGACACCTGTCTGCTCCATTACAAGTTTTATATCGTCTGCGGGAATTTCCAGTTCTTTCGGGACTTCTTTTACGTCACCTACAATCTGATATGTATCCGAACCCTGGACTTTCATTATAGTGACATTTGCATTCTCTATAACTATATTAGAGTCTGCGGTCCTTATAATTACTTCTTGAACATCCTTGAGCTCTTTGACATCAATCCCCATCTGCTTCATCATCTGTTTCATTTTAGCCGGGTTCATTCCTCCCCGGCCTCCCACGCCTCCCATTCCTGGAAACATAGATTCACTTCTCCTTTGTTTTTAGATTTCGTTTGCTTCTTCAGGTTCGGGTTTTCATACCCCTAGCGCGGCTTACTTTATCTTTAATGACATCCGCCGCCACATGTGCCGCATCCACCGGCTGTGGGGTTGCGGATAAGGAATCCTTTCCCGTTTTCATCTTCAATAAAGTCAACGCTGCCTTCGGAGAAGCTTTTTTCAATATCTTTTGCCATAACGAGTTTGATTCCATTGCTTTCCATCGTTACATCTTCTTCCTTTACTTCATCATCAAAGGCAAGTCCATACTGAATACCGCTGCAGGCAACCCCGGCAACAAAGATTCTGAGGGCAAGTTCAGGTTTCCCTTCCTGTTCTATCAGTATTTTAAGTTCTGAAGCAGCTTTATCTGTTACTTCGATCATTTACGCACCTCTTTTTTACTTCAAATATTTTTTTAAATGCTTCTCTACTTTAATTTTTGCAAGATGCCATCCGTTACAGCTTACAGATAATTTCCAAACGTTATATATTCTTGCATCTGCACATATAATGTTTATGGAATTGTCGCTTTTTACCCTGAAGAATAATTTTTCACAGGAACATCTGGAAGAGCAGGATACTTATTCCTTTTCGAAGGAATTCTACTATTCTGCTAATATGTAAATATATTTTATATTTTATATATTTTTCCTCTAATACTTTTTCCGAACTTTCAATTCATATGAATTCGGCATCTTCATCCATAGGGTGTTCCAGAACCTTTGCATTATAAGCATTTATCTCCAGAGAATTACGTTTTCCTTTCACTTCCCAGATGGGAATGTACACAAGCTCCAGGTCCAGCTCTATTTCTTCAGGCCTTGGGCTTATGCTCCTCTGTTCATATATAATTGCTTGCCCTTCCATATTGTTAAAGCGCATTTCGCGTGTATTCTCCTCTATAATTAAATCTAGAAGGACCTTCTCAGCCTGTTTTCGGTCTACATTCGGCTTCTTTAATTCATACTTTACTGCAGGGATCCTTGTAGGTATGCCAAAGCCTTCAATTTTCATCTCTTCCATTGATTTATTTAGCGCGTTAAGAAAACCCTTTCCTTCTCCGGCAATACTTAGAACCTTTGACCTGAATCGTTTTTCTGCCTCAACATTATATCTGTATTTCCAGAAGGGCACAAATTTCAAAATTGCATCCTTAGGGTTGCTGAGATAGGGCTTTGCAATGATAATCGCCTGATCTTTTGAAATCTTTGGTTCCACTGACTGTATATTAAGCGTTTCGTATGAGTCAACTTTAGGAATTTCAAGCTGTTCCGATTCGTTTGAATTTTTCCTTCCCTCGTAGGTCTTTGGCAGGGACCTGGCTTCAAAAGAGGTTTTTTCTGCCCTTAGTGGCTGGTTCTGAAGTGGGATGAACTTTCCGCTAAAGTAAGGTTTCTGTTTGAATGCCTCCTCTGCTTTCCAGCTTTCTGCATGCATTTCAAAAATTGGTTTCCTGGGTGAATCCAGTGTTTCATTTGTTGATGGAGTTTCTGGCTTAGAATAAGGGGTTTTAGCTTTCTGCTCCATATTTAAAAGAACAGCCCTTCCTATCTGAAGAGCCAGCTCGTCTCTGTCCCAGATATGGATCCCGAGTTCAGCTGCATAATTAATTAATTCCCCAGGCGTTTTCTGGGTCATCACATAGATTCCTGTACAGCCTTCTATCTTTTCTGAAAAGACTTTTATCTCTTCATAATCCGGCTGCAAGGCACACCTGACATAAGCTTGATGTCCGTTTTTCTCCACAAGAATGTCACACTGGCTGGATATTGTGACATTGTATCCGCATGATTTGAAGATATCCACAAGGATTTCTAATAGGTCTTGCTTCATGATTCTCACTTTCCTATGTCCTGCACAGCTGAAATAGTTTATGTTTACACTTAAAAATTATAATAATTTTATAACTTATTATACGCTAAGGTTTCTCTCACTTTTTTATGCTTTTTCATTCTTTTTCCAAACGTACAACTATTTAAGAAATCAAATCCTAATTGAGTATGACATGAGTGGGATTAGGCTTGGAGCAGATTCTTTTTCGACATATGAAGAAGGAATAAAAAGAGAATGGATTATAGGAAACGGGCTTGGGGGATATGCTTCCTCTACAGTCATCGGTGCAGGAACGAGGACTTACCACGGACTGCTTGTAGCAGCTCCAGAAAATTCTCCAGGAAGGTTTTTACTGCTTTCTTCCCTTGATGAGGAAATTTCTACCAATGAGGAAGTTTATCACCTCGCAACCCACAAATATCCAGGCACTATTTGTCCGAAGGGCTTCAATTACCTTTCCAAATTCATACTTGACCCCTTTCCTCAATGGGTTTATAAGCCAGATGTTTTTACCGTAAAGAAAAAAGTATTCATGGTTCATAACAGTAACACAACCTGTATCCTCTATGATATCAGATCCAGAAAAGAGGGAGCTTTGCTAAGAATTTTCCCTCTGGTAAACTCAAGAAATTTTCATTTCACTACTCGCTCTGCAGACCTTTCCTTTTCTCAGAAAGCTGATCTTACGGGAGTAGAACTGAAAAGCTCTAACGGTATTACTTTCTCGCTTTCATCCAATCTCCAGTATCATCCTGACCCTATGTGGTACTACAATTTTGAGTATGATACTGAAAAGAAACGAGGGCTTGCCTTCCAGGAAGATCTCTTCAATCCAGGTTATTTCGAAAACACGCTCAAAATGGGGACTTCCCGCTTCTTTATTGCAGCTTCAACCGGAAATATTTCTTCTTTTACTCTCGAGCAAGTTGAGGAGCTCTATACTAGGGAAGTATATCGACAGAATCTCCTTGCTTTCAATTCAAAACTTACTGAACCCTTCGCCCTTAAGCTTCTAAGAGCAACTGACTCTTTTATTGTAAAAACTCCCGCTTCAGGTGACACTACTGTGATTGCGGGGTATCACTGGTATGCTGACTGGGGGCGGGATACTATGATCTCTCTGCCTGGCCTGCTTTTGATTCCTCATCGCTTCGAGGAGGCTAAGTATATCCTCAAAAAATTTGCTAATCACTGTCGGAAAGGCTTGATCCCAAACGCTTTCCTGTCGCTCGGAGGAGAACCAATCTACAATACAGTGGACGCTCCACTCTGGTTTATTCATGCCGTTAGCCGTTATTTCGCATATACAAAGGACCTTCTGTTTCTATCGGATGTCTGGGATACCGTAGATAGTATCATAGATAATTACCGTAAAGGCACAGACTTTGGAATCGGCATGGACTCCGATTATCTTATTCAACAGGGGCCTCAACTAACCTGGATGGATGCTAAAGTCGGAGAGTGGGCAGTGACCCCAAGAGCAGGTAAAGCCTGTGAGATAAATGCTCTCTGGTATAATGCCCTGAAAATTGCCTCCAATCTGGGCCCCCTACTCGGCAAGGATATTTCCTCGTATGAGACTCTTGCAGCCGGAGTATCTTTGAATTTTGAGAATGTTTTCTGGAACCCACAGACTAACTGCCTCTTTGACATTGTTTCTCAGGACGAGGCAGGAAACCAGGTTAAAGATCCTGCAATCCGCTCTAATCAAATCTTTGCGGTAGCGCTCCCTTATACTATGCTTTCTGCTGAGAAAGAAAAAGCTATCGTAGACAGAGTTGAAAAAGATCTCCTGACTCCCTTTGGGCTTAGAACTCTCTCGATTGATCACCCTATATATAAAGGACACTATCATGGAGACGCCGTAAGCAGAGATACAGCCTACCACAATGGGACCGTCTGGCCCTGGCTCCTTGGAGCCTATGTTAAAGCTTA
The DNA here is from genome assembly GCA_001714685.2 of Methanosarcina sp. Ant1. GTDB lineage: Archaea > Halobacteriota > Methanosarcinia > Methanosarcinales > Methanosarcinaceae > Methanosarcina. Next base: position 4,452 of record MDTP02000145.1, read on the forward strand.
CAGGAAGGTCCATAATTATTCGAAAAATAGTCTTGAGGATATGCGGACCCTCCTTCAGGGCTTTGATATGCATCTAGAAACTGCAGGCATCGGAACCATTTCTGAAGTATTTGACGGTGACTACCCTTACTCTCCTGGTGGCTGTATTTCCCAAGCCTGGAGCGTTGCGGAAATTTTTAGGGCATATGTAGAGGATGTACTTGGGACCAAACCTTGAAAGCGGAATCGGGGTGCCGTCATTTGTTTTCAGAAGTGCCCCCTTAAGTGTTATCAAATGACTGAATAATATCTTTTTTGCGCGGTCTACTATCCTTGGAAAAAGCAATATTGACTATATGCTCCTTAAATATCCATTGTAAAAAATTTAATTGGTTTGGAGAGGCAAATTCGAAAAGAATGACGAGTGAGCCGAAGCGAGTTGCAAGTGAATTCTAGAAATGAAGTTATAAGATGTGAGTTGCAAGTGAATTCTAGAAATGAGTTATAGGAAGTGAGTCACAAATAATTTCGGAGAGCTATAAAATCATGCTTTTTTTACCCGAGCAGCTCCTGGGCAAAGATTATTTAACGATTTTTCCTCTATATATTGCTCTAATATCGTATTTTCAGTGCATACGTAGTCTCTTTATTTAATAACTGATCTATATATACTTCCAATAAGATACTCTAAGTACATCCGTTTTAATAAAAATTTTAGAGGAGATGACAGGCATAAAATCAATAATTCTTGCAGGCGGTTCAGGAACGCGACTCTGGCCTCTCAGCCGGGAAATGTATCCTAAACAATTTTTAAAGTTTGGCAGCACATCCCTTTTCCAGGAGACCGTACTTCGTTGCCTTGAAGTTTCTGATATCTCGGAAATATTTATTGTGACTAACGAGGCCCAAAAATTTTTCGTGATTGGGCAAATTAAAGAACTAGGTTATTCAATCCCGTCTGAAAATGTTTTAATTGAGTCTGAAGGCAAGAATACGCTTCCTGCGATCTTCTTCGGAATGAAAGAAATTGAAAAAAAATTCGGGAATTCTATAGTAGGAGTGTTTTCTTCAGATCACGTTCTTGATAAAGGTGCGATGCAGACAATTTCTTCGGCTGAAGATTTGGCTTCTGATTTCCTTGTTACCTTCGGGGTTGTCCCTTCTTTTCCTCATACGGGATATGGTTATATTAAAGCCTCAGAAGTTTGTGGGCAGGGTTATAAGGTCTCAGAATTTAGAGAGAAGCCGGATTTTGAAACTGCGGAAAAGTACATTAAAGAAGGTTGTCTCTGGAATAGCGGAATGTTTCTTTTCGAGACAGGGCTTTTCTTTGAAGAAGTTAAAAAATATGCACCGTCTGTTTTCGCTTGTTTTGAAAAAGGGGGGAGTATTAATGAAATTTACGCAAACGTGGAAAAAATTTCAATTGACTATGGGATTATGGAAAAATCCGATAGAGTAGCAGTTGTAAAGCTGGATCAGAAATGGAGCGATCTTGGAAATTTTGAGGCAATTTATGATGAGTTCGAAAAAGACTCCGTAGGAAATGTTATCTACGATTGTGATTCTTTGCTACTTAACTCTGATGGAAACCTTGTATATTCAAAGTGCGGTAAAATTGTTTCACTCATCGATGTTAAGGATATGGTGATCGTCGATACCAGCGATGCTCTATTAATCTGTCCGAAATCCAGTAGCCAGAAAGTGAAGGAAATTGTCTCCGAACTTAAAGGCAGGAATGATGAAAGGGCATATATAGGGCAGACAGTCTACAGGCCCTGGGGTTCGTATACATTACTGGAAGTCTCTCCCGGGCATAAAATTAAAAATATTACCGTACTCCCTGACCATAAATTAAGCCTTCAGCTGCATTACCATAGGAGTGAGCACTGGGTAGTTGTAAAAGGTATGGCCTGCGTGGAAGTTAACGGCAAGAAGTTTTTCTTGAGGCCTGGAGAAAGTACTTTTATTAGTTCTGGGGGAAAACACAGGCTGTCTAATCCTGGAAAGGTCCCGCTTGAGATTATTGAGGTGCAGTTAGGAGAACTTGTGGACGAAGAGGATATTGTCAGGTTTGATGACGTATATGGGAGGAACTAATCTGAAAGTCGGAATCTTGCAGCAGGAGTCGAAAAAGTTCGTTCCCAAATCTCTATAATAAGCCAAAGCTGATAGTTTACATTGCTGGAAGGCCAATTTTCAGTCATATCTTATAGGTGATTGAGCTGGTCGTCCTCTATTATTTGGTTGACGTTATTTCCAGAATACCTTAATGCTGTTTCTCAGGCTTTTGTTCAGTTTTTTGTGAAGCTAGAGGATCTGATTCGGTGCATGAAAACGCAAGCGTTTGTTATACTGGAACTTAATTATGAAAACATCAACCAATGCAATAATGGACGACCGCTATCTTTAAAATTAGTATTTTTCTGTGTTTTGTTCGATTAACAATTTGTTCATTTCCTTCTGTTTATATTCATTAATTAGTTTTTAGAGTAGCTGTTTCTGCTCCTTGCTATATTTATATCTTTTTTTGTCTTTTTTTAAAGATAATGTTTATATCTGTTCACTTATACTTATCCTATTAATATTATTTGGAATATCTATCACTTTAAAAGGAAGATTGACAATTTCCTCCTAAGGAGCCGATTAGATGAAATTACAACTCGTTAACCTTCTCTTATTTTCCGATAAAAGGAAAAATTTTCTTTTATTATTAGCTGAAGGGCCTAAAAATATTGATAAGGCTCTTAATTTGCTTCAAATTTCCAGAATTTCTCTGCTTCCCCAGATTAAAAAGTTAAAAGAAGAGGGATTGATTGTTCAGGAGGGAGATATATGCCGCCTTTCCGTTATAGGTGATATTTTAATCAAAAAAGTGCAACCTTTGCTGGATGCAACCAGTGTGTTCGAGGAAAACGATTACTTTTGGAGCCAGCGGAAAATGGACACTATTCCTTTTTCTTTTCTTGAACGGATAGGGGTGCTTAAATGTTGCCAGCTGATTGAGCCAGGAAGCGATCATCGATCCGATCTCTTTGCCGATAATGTTAATTATTTTGCCGAATCTGCAAAAGTTATGCTTCTTTTTTCCTATTTTCACCCTTGTATCCCTTCCTTTTCCCTTGAGCTTGCAAAGAAAGGGGTTGAGTTAAGACTTATTCTTAGCAAAGATTCATTTGAAATCTTTTGCAAAGATTTTCATAGTGAGGGAGAGAAAATTCTGGCTCAGGAAAATGCCACTATTTTTGTGATAACTGAAGAAACTATCGAAATTCCCGCAATGGTTGCTGTTTCGGAAAGTAAATTGTTTCTTGGACTTCTCAATAAAAAAGGAAAATTTGATGGACAGTACATTCTTAGCTCAGAATCCAGTGCCCTTAGCTGGGGCAAGGAACTCTTTGAATATTACATTGAGGGGTCAAGAAGGGTTTCTTCAATGGACTCCGTGGAAAATAGTTAAAAGGTTTCTAAAGTCAGGTAATTTGCAACCTTAAAGTTGTGATCTTTTATGGAAAGTTCCAAGCTCAGCTTTTTTTCCATTTCAGCAATTTTCCTTAGGCACTATCGTTAAAATCAGGTCACTATTTAAATTCAAATGATCTTATATATCAGGGCAATATATCCCGACTTAATGGAAAAATGAGTGCCTAAATCAAAGCTTATTGATGCTGCTTGTCTGTTATAACATTCGTAGATGAATCAATCATTGAGTTAGTCGTTAAAGTAGCTATAAATGGAATGAGTAATGCACTTACTGCGATGTTTTTGTAGATATAAAACGGCTGCATATATTCTAGAGTACTATATTGTAGAAAAAAAGGTAACTGAGAGTACGTGAGGAACCAGTTTCACCACGTACTTTCATGCCAAATGAGAAAAATAAGGCAGGGTTTTATCCCTGGGCAATAAAAGTATCTAGCTCTTTTTTCAGCATGTGACTGAGGATTTTTCCATCTACGGTGCCCCTATACTCCTTCATGACAATACCCATAAGGGGACCAAGAGCTGCTGGACCTTTCTGCTTTATGAAATCTCCTTTTTCTCGGACCATTTTTTTGATGAAGTTTTCGACTTCCTCAGGGTCAAAGGTACTGAGTCCAAGCTTTGAGATCGCTTCCTGCGCGGTCAATTCAGGTTCTTTTGCAAGGGCAGTCAAAAGGTCTTGAATAGCTTCTTTTGCAATTTCCTGGTTTGAAATAGCTGCAAAAAGCCCTTTGAAGTGCTCATCTGCAAGATTATCTGTCTCAACTCCATTTCTCCGAATTTCTGGAATGATTCCCACAAGAGTCCTGACAATTAGGGTTGAGTTTACGTTTGAATCTTTCATGTAGGTTTCGATCAGGCTTTCGAATAGGGGAAGATACTTCGAATAAGCTATTTTTTCTGCAAACTCTTTATTCAGGCCGCTATCTGAGGCAAATCGCTTTGCTCTGTCTGTCAAGAGTTCAGGAATCTCAATTGAATCAAAGTATTCCTGTGAAATCTCTATCTGATGGACATCGGTTTCAGGATACATCCTTGCAGCACCTGGAAGGGGGCGCATATAGGCAGTGTTTCCATCCGGAAAAGCTTTTCGGGTTTCTTCAGGTATTCCTTCAATAGCTTCCTTTGCCCTTTTAATAACCGCTTCAATTGCAAGCCTGGCTTTTTCAGGCTCATCTGCAACCATTATTACGGCATCATCTGGGCATGCACCAATTGCATCTCTTACAGCCTGGACTTCCTTTTCAGTTATTCCGTAATTAGGAAGTTCGTCCGTGTGGAAAATCCCTCCAACACCTGAAGTCTTGGCTCTATCTGAGAATTCGGTGCCTAACCTTCTCCCGGGCTGGATTTCTTTGCCGACAAGCCCGTCGAATTTCCTGAGAAGAGCAGCCAGGATTGCGCCTTTCTTTACACCTTTTTGCAGGACTTTAGACTTTGTGTCCATGAACAGCGCTGTTACATCGTATATCTCTTCGCAGGCAAAGGCCTTTCTTTCCAGGAGTTCCTGCCTGATGAAAAGAAGGTTCAGCTGCCTTTCAACTTCCCTGCGGACAATATCTTCTATAAGGTCGAGAGCCTGCACTCCTTTTATTTCAACTCTTGCGCCTCTAGCAATTGAGATGTTTACATCCTGCCTGATAGTTCCAAGCCCTCTCTTTACCTTCCCTGTGGACCTGAGGATCATCCCTATTTGCTCGGCAACTTCTCTTGCTTGGCGAGGTGTCTTGATGTCTGGGGCAGTCGCAATTTCCACAAGAGGGATTCCCAGCCTGTCCAGAGAATATATGATCGAGTCTACGATTTCCTCTATTTTCTGGGCAGCTTCTTCTTCCACACAGAGACTATCAATTCCGCAACGCCCTTCCGAAGTCTCAATATACCCATCGCTTGCAAGAAAAGCAGTCCTCTGAAATCCACTAGTGTTCGATCCATCCACCACGATCTTCCTCATAACATGCATCTGGTCGACAGGTTTCATGTGGAAAAGCTTTGCAACCCCAAGGGAAATGTTCAGGGCTTCCTTATTGAGTTCTCTCGGAGGCTCTTCGTCGTTTTCTATAAGGCAGGTTGTGTCATAAGCCTTATAAATATACTTCCTCCTGATCTTGGTCTGCTCCACCGCAGCCCTATCTTTTTCTCCCATCTCACTTTCCGTAGCCCTCAGATATCTGAAATAATCAAAGTCCGAATCTCCGATATCCCTGATAAGGGTCGGACACCTGCAGAAAAGCTTCTCCTTCGAATCCAGTTGCTGGTGAATTTCAAGCCCGGCTTTCAGCCCAAGTTCACTATAATCGTATTTTTCCATATTTTCACCCGAATCTAAGCAGGAAGCGCCTAAATTTTCCTTAAATTCTTCTTAAACTTTCCTTAAAATCTAGTCCTTTTTTGTTCTTCCTTTGGTTTTAAGTCCATCGGCTCGTAATTTTTCCTCTTCCTTTTTAACCCTTTTCTGCGCTCGATTCCTCTCTTAGCTCTTTTAGGTGTGGCATTAGCTGTTATCGGTTATTATTAGTAAGAAACTAAATGTAAAAGGTGTGGTAGAATGTATAAAGGTATCTATTAACAGAAGAAGAGACGGATAAAAAAGAGATAGAAAATACGTATTAAGCTTTTAAGAATTTCGATAAATCCCCATGAGTCTGAGTATGGAGTTTTTTGAATCTCTTAATATTGTATTAAACTCATGAATTAATTACGCTTTTAAATAAAATTAAATGCATCCTGTTTAGTTTCTGAAGTACCGATTTCTATTTTGATGACTATAATTGCTGAGTTTACTATAAAAACTGAATGAACTGGGTATTGAAAGCTTCAGAAAGCCTTTGGTAATCAAACCAGTAATCGGATTTAAGTGTAAGGGGTTTATAAGGTCAGTACATACGGAGAATGAAAATCGGTTTTGAAGACCTTGAGACGGAAACGTAAGTAATTAAAGGATTTTTCCCGGCTAAGCTATTAGGCTTCGGAAAATTTGTCTTTGAGGATTAATTAAAGAGTTCATTCCAAAAGCTATTTTGTTTTTAATCAATAAGAGATCCCAGGATTACTTTTGTTATTAGAAATTGATCGATTACTCAAAATATAAGATTCAAGAAGCAAATTTTGAGTTTTAGGATGAACTCATCTATAAAACTTTTCTTTATTAGTATAAATGCCCCCAATGTCGATTTTGGTTTTTGAACCACTTACGAATTTACTCGATTCTGGGTGACGAATAGGTTATTAGGGTTTAATCTTTCATTATTTTACATTTAAGTTTTTATGAAAAATTTTATATATTTTGACATTTTCTAAGCCATGGGGTAAAGTGCTCTCAGGGCGGAAAAGTTAATTCTCCAGTGAATCATTTAGACCGTGAAAGGTTCGAGTTTACTGCGTCAAAGGATTAATTTCCGGGGCTTCTGATGCTGCATGAGCCTGGAAGTAAATCCAGGTAGTTATTTCCTCCTTAATTCTCGAAAATTCTCAAAATTAGCAGCCCTGAGAGATTTTAACCTTTAAGAGCCGGAATTGAAAAGATATATAACAAACCCCATAATTGCTTTCAGCTTTCGACTCAATTCCATAATCCAGTGATTTCACTATTTTCTTTTCAATTGATCATGACTTTCCTCAAATTAGTTTCATC
>MDTP02000146.1 GCA_001714685.2 Methanosarcina sp. Ant1
ATATATTTGATGAAAATACCTCTAAAAATTGGAGGATTTTTATGAAGTGCAAAATTTTGCGCTGAAATCTTTACGATAGGTAACTATTAGCTACTTTTACGACTCTATCTTTCCTGGAAGAGAATTGAACCTTGAAATCTTTTCAATTTCATTTTTTAATTCAAAATCGAATACTAGCAAAAAGTTTGAATCTGAATCTACTCTATATGCCTCTAAAAAATTTTGAATTGGACCTATTTTATTCTTATAACTCTTGAGATTACTCCAAGCCCAAGGCTTACTTGCAGATTTTACTTGAACGTATTCATTAAAAATTTTAAAACCAATAACCTCTACATCTACATCTTCAATCCCTTCAAGTGTAATTGAGGCTGCTTGTGTTTTATTGTCGTAAAGTTCAAAGGCACGAAGGATTGAATAAAGAATTTGGTACCTTATCCCACGAATATTTATGGCACCGTGAAAACGAGATTTAAAAAGAGCATCATATTCATTATTCATCCGACTCAAACAAACACATCCTTTGACAGAAGCACCTATCTTGTCCATTTTAAACACTGACTTATTTAACACTATTCTTTAATAGCTAACAAGTAAAATTGTCTTTTTAATCACCCACTTATTTTTCACCTGCCCGCTTTGTCTTTTCATTTAAGTCTCATGCTACAAGTTACTTAGTTCAACTCTTCAACTCTTTGAGATAAGGAATCTATAAGAGTCAAACACACACTGTAAATAACAATCAACAATCTGATAAATCAAGAGACTTTTTATTATTTTCCAGGTTTTTGATTAATTGCAGCCAGATGATGCTGGAAAAAAAATCTAAATTTTGACGACCCAAGAAAATAAAAAAGAGTCTAAATCGAAGATGAACATGTGCAATTTATTTCGTTGACTTTCTTACATACTTGACTGCCCCGATCACTACTGCAAGCACCCAGACAGAGCTTATGAAAGGAGAGCTTTTTGATTCCGGAGTAGAATTGAAATTTCCTTCTTGCTTGCCCACTGTTACTGTATTATCTGACATCCCGGCATCGTTAGTCTTATTCTCAGTTTGATTTTCTCCTTTCCATTTCTCCTGAGCTTTCAGCTCTTCGATCATTGAATCCCTATCTGAAATAGGGTTTTTTTCCCGGAAAGCCGATAAACATACTGAATACCTGTCTATAGGGTCTTGTCTCCTTAACATACGGAGTGTGGATTCTTTTTGAGTAAAAATAGTATGGAAAACGAATCTCGAATGTTATCGACTATCGGTGAAATGCTATGCTTTAACTATCCCCCTTAACCTAAAAGAGGGCACTATCGCTTGCAGACGCACTAAAAAGAGATAATCCAGTAATCTTCGCGGCTTATTTCTCTTCTATTTTCAACAACTGGCTATAATAATCCGGCTTTTCATCGAGATGAGCTATCACGGTTCTAGCAGTTAAGGTGTTATCATTGAATGTAATATTGGTTCGCGGATTTTTGGTAGTTAAGAAGATACCATTTGATTTAGTATCGGTTCGCGGATTTACGTTGCCACGTTCTGACTCAACGTTCATACCGAGCCAGAACTCATGAAGGTTGCCTTTATACCCGAGCTGTCGGGCTAGCATATTGGTGTAATCAAGTGTGAATTTCATATCCTATATATAGCATAGGATTGCTTTAAATCCGATCCTTTTTAGCCCTATATATTCCCGAAAGAGATTAACCCCTTATCATTAAACGAACAGGTGCAATTATCACTTAGGAATAGATCGAAAATAACTTCAAGTTTTCACTTTGGGATAGCTCTATAATTCCATTTTCCCAAATAATCATCAAAGACAATATCTGTAACTGAAATACTTGAAATTATATTCTTGTCATTCCTTAGAGCCTATCCGAAAAGTCAATAATGGCATGTCGTACAATATCTGTAATATCGAATATATCGAGTATCCGTTCCGGTTGTGCATTGCTATTGTAAAAACTATAATATGTCACAACACTTTTAGGATAGGCTCTTAGTAGGCTTTTTTGCTGATCACAACAGCCAGTGGAGTAGCAGCTAATGAGTTGACAGCCAGCGGGCTGGATGTCAGAGGAAACTGGAACCATGTGAAAACACTGTATAAAGGAAACAAGGGCACAGTTCTTCCGCGTTTTCTGCATTTTCCGCGGTTATGGTTTCTTGATTAGGCTTTTCCGTGCCCGCTTTTGCTGGAGGTGCTTATAGAACCTCGAATAATTTTAATGTAGATATTTCAGTTCAAAACTAAAATTATCTACAGAATTATGCGTTTATTTTGGAATCGAAGCACGAGCTGCAAACGGCTGGCACAACTCGGCTTATGTAATAAAATGTCTTTCGTCAGTTGATTTTTCTGGTTCTAGTTCCTCTTCTTTGTTTCCCTCAAGTATTTCACAGGCTCTCATTATGTCGTCAAATAGCATGTCTGCCATTTCCCGGCTAAAATTCTCCTTTACCACCACGCGCATAAGAGAAAGATTTTCTGCGTTTTTAGGGAGAGTATATGCAGGAAGAATCCATCCTCTTTCTCGAAGTTTATGCGAAAGCTCAAAGACCGTGTAATTTGCAGGTTGTTTCAGTTTGACGGTAACGACGGGAAAAAACTCAGCTGAATTCAAAATGTCAAATTTGTCTGAGCTTTCAATTAATGTGGCAAGATAGCGGGCATTTTCCAGGATTAGAGTCATGATTTCTTTATAACCTTCCTTGCCAAAACGGAGCAGGTTATAGTACTGTGCAAGCATCATAGAGCTGCTAGATGAAAAGTTAAGGGAATAAGTTGGAGTCTCTTCCCCAAGATAATTCACGTAAAATACGAGGTCTTCGGGAATGTTATTTTTTTCACGGAAAATTAGCCATCCGATACTGGGATACACCAGGCCATATTTGTGGCTTGAAACGTTTATGGATTTCACATGGGATAGGCGGAAGTCCCATCTAAGTTCCGGATTGACAAACGGAATTACGAAACCACCGCTAGCAGCGTCCACATGAATTGGAATGTCCCATCCTTTTGTTTCTTTGATATTTACAAGCAGCTCGTTAATCTCTTCTATGGGATCCATCTCTCCCGTAAATGTGGTCCCAAGGATCGCTCCGACACAAATAGTGTTTTCATCAATCAATTCTTCTACCGTGTCCCTGGAAATCGTAAAGCGATCGGGTTCCATGGGTATGACTCTGGGTTCAACGTCAAAATATTTCGCAAATTTGTCCCAGCATACGTGCGCATCGGAACCGAAAATGATATTCGGTTTATCAACAGCTTTTTTTTCTTTCTCCCGGCAATTTTTCCAGGTCCATTTATGGGCCAGCAGTGCCAGCATTATCGCTTCCGAAGAGCCAACACAGGCCATACCTGTAAAATCAGCATCTTCGGGTGCGTTATACAGGCGTCCCAGCATGTTGATGATGCGATCGTGGATTACCTGGGTTTGTGGATATTGGAAATGGTCTATAAGGTTCTTCCCTACATTCTCCGTAATAATTCGGTCTGCTTCAGGTTCCATCCAGGTAGTCACAAAGCTGGAAAGATTAAGGGTAGGGTTTCCATCAAGAGACAGTTCATCATGAATAAGGCGGTATACCAGATTGGCAGGTGCTTTTTTCTCGGGAATTTCATACTTCGAGAGGCACCCTTCGAAATAACCACTGCTGCAGGCTTTATGATAATGTTTTTTCGAATCCTGGAGTTTCTTTAAATTCATTTTCTTTGAAATCAAATTATTCACCCTCTCGTTTGAAACTTTGTTCCAAAATCCAGAAGTTTTTGGATTAATAGCCAAAGACGCTACAGTTTTAACTAACCCGCTAAGGTTTCAAGGTACCTGCAATGATTGCTAGATTATGCCAGAATTGACATAAGTACAGATTATGAAATGAATAGATGGGGGCTTCATGCTTCTGTTTTCTTCGTACTATTCAAAGTTGTATCTTGTATTTTTTTAATTTCTGATACTTTTCATTTTTCTAACAATCGTTGTGCTGATACATTGCATTTTTTGTGAGAAAACACTGTATCAATAATCAGTAGGATCTGTCAAACTGAGGTTATAGAATGAATCTTCCGATATAAATAATTATGAATTTGACAAAACCGGTAGTTTATGATTTTATTTCATTTCACAAAATCAAGTATAAATCTTTGTTTTAGTGACTATATTGGGATCGTGAGGGTAGGGTCATGGGATCGCGGGGTTAGGATCACTGAAAATGGTAAGCAGAAGAATTGCTCTTAAATTTGCCTAAAAAAGGCAGATTTGCCCTTTTGTGAGATTTGATTAACACTTCCTCTCCACTACCTTGTATTTTGAGACAAACGGCCCTAAATTTTAAAACTGGATGAGTATAAAATATGAGTATAAAATGCCAGATCATGTTCACTTATCGGGGTAGGCATATCCCCCTTCAAATTCCACATTTTTTGCAATGAGTCCATGATAAAGCTCCGGTCTTCGATCTTTCAGATAATCGCCTTCCGGATGAGTGGGCCCAAAATCGCTTGGGATGAGATCTGCGATCAGGAGGGTTTCTTCTGGTCTGGCCGCTAATAAAAGATCGCCGTTCGGATCACATATAATCGAATTCCCTCTATATTGCCATGAATTTTCACCAACTGTTTCAGAACCATAACGATTGGAATAAGCGATAAATAATTTGTTAAAATAGGCATTGGCGGGAATTATTATTTTGGTAACATCAGGATAAGGCACTTGAGTACGTTTTCCATCTGATAATGTATAATGGTAATCAGCAGCAGTGGGAATTATGATTAACTTGGCTCCCTTAAGCGCCAGAATTCTTGACAACTCTGGAAATTCCGCCTCATAGCAATTTAAAAGCCCGACGGGAAAATCAGCTACTTTGACAATCGAAAACAGGTTTTCATTACCTGTTTCGGTATATCCAGATGAAAAATTATTTTTTTCAGCCTGTCCAAAAAGATGCGTTTTGCGGTAATTGTGCAGTAAGGAACCATCCGAATTAATAAATGCGATAGAATCATAGTAGCGAATTTCTCCGGAGCTGGAATCCCTTTCCGGATAAGGAAAGATAATAGCCATATCACTATCTTTGGCTATTTCGGATACTTTTCTTACGGAGGGGCCATTAACCTCTTCTGCTAATTGTTTTACCAAATCACGGTTGAGAGCGTAACCAGTCAAGTACAACTCTGGAAAGCTAATAAGCTGGGCATCATACTTTTTAGCCTCCTTCGCAACCTCTTCAAGCTTTTCAATATTACTTTGTACTGCTTCAGGTGTTCCAACGGGACCTTCGCCCTGATAAATGGCCAGCCTTATTCCCTTCCCACGCTGCGGGAGATCTTTTTTCACTCTAGTGAGATAAATCATAATCTTTCTCCTCTTGGATCATTTTCAACACTTTGAAATTTGGGTCATTGGGATCAGTTACTGAAAACCATAGCAAAAGGAAGACTCAGTTCCAAAATATAGGGCTAAAAGTGAGTTTAACACCAACTTAAAATGTAACTACTCAGATTTTGGAAGTACGGCTATTGATTTCAGTCGAATACCCCGCCGCTTGCTTCGGGAATGGTAACTTTCCCAAGAACCGTTAATAATAATGCTATTTCTCAATTACACTTTTTGTTTGTTAATTCCTGCTGAAACAAAATCGTATTAAGTTTTTGTCTTCTTTCACAAAGCTGAAGCGGTGGCGCGAACATACCCATTGCTTGAAGCGGGGTGTGCCAGCGCAATTTTTATTTAAAAATCCGTTTTTTCCTTAGGCCGTCCATATTATTTAGAAGACTCAATAAATGTTGAATATTTCCTAAGCTTTTGTATAATTTAACGAGATACTAAAAATACGCTTGGACTAAATTTCTGAAAAATGAATATAATTGTCTGAAGCTCTTATATCTTTTTTATTGGTATACCTATGAGAGGCAAAGACAACCGTCATATCCCGGACCCCAGGGAGATCAGCCCAGGGAGATCAGCCCAGGAAATAGCAGAGGAGACCAGACTGCTTCGTCGGGAGATTATAGATGGGATCAATCATATCTACTATCCTCTGGATTTAAGGCGCAACAATTCTCTTAAAAACCTGAGCCATGGCCTTCACGATTTGCTTGAAAAGAAACTCTGGCTTAAAATTCTGGGCTCTTCGTTGTTTTGTGTGGATATCCTCATAAAAACCAACGCGGTCTTGAATTGAAAATCATCTTATCCATAGAGAATGACGAAGAGCCAAATTCGATATGCATGGGGCTTGGAGCACTTACCGGGCTTTTTCTAGGGCTTTTCGGAGGGTATGTTGACCCTGCTTCTGCGGAAATCATTGGAGAATGGGTTGCTCTTCCGGGTTATATTTTCCTCGGGCTTCTGAAGATGATCGTTATACCGCTTATTTTTGCTTCAATTATTCTGGGAGTAGCCTCAAGCCAGAACATGAGTGAATTAAAAAAGACAGGGCTTTTAACAGCAGCCTATTCCATGTTAACCACTGCAATTGCAACTGGTATTGGGCTGGGAATGGCGCTTTATATTCAGCCGGGAAATTATATAAGTGGAAATATTATTGAGGGTGCGCTTGGAGGAGGGGCACAGGCAGCGCCCACGAGCCTGAGTTTCAACCATTCTGCTCTGACTCTCCCCTCGACACTTGTGGGAAACTTTCTTCCTTCTAATCCGCTTGAAGTTATGGCTAATGGAGAAATGCTGCAGGTCGTAATTATCGCAATCATCATAGGTGTCGCCCTTGGTTGTTCGGGGCGCGGCCGTCCTGGTATTCCGGCGTCATGAGGTTGCGCGCATGCCAGAAACGGTTGTCTGCGGCACTCATTTGAGTGGGATTTGCAGGCCTTGTAATCCAGGCATAGCGGATCTCGGACATATAGACCCACGGGTAACTGAAGATGTAGGCCTGAACGCCGAGGATGTAGGCGTAGTCTTCCCGCCAATCAGTGAATGTGATTTTTCCTGAAGTTGTCATTTTATTCCTCCTTCAGTTTTTTTCTTGTTAGCCGGCCTTTCACTGGCGGTAGCGGCACGATGCCTGTTTCCGGATCGCCATTCAAGGCTGTAAATAGACATGTCAATCTCACTGCCGGGCCATGACCATACGCATCTCAGCTTCCTTGTCTTCTATAAGCTCGCCGCTCACATCCACGGTACGCTATAGATCTTGCCTGTGAACTCAAAGGGAGGCTCATAATCAGGTGTGACTGGTGATCCATGAGCTGAGCCACAGGTTACCCCGCCGGTTGAGCCCTCGGTGATGCAGGCCATGTTGTTAGAATGGTGGTTCCCGGCCGGTCAACATGCACGTGAAGCTAGGAGAACACAGCTCAGTCGTATGCATATTGGTATAAGCAATGCCTCCCGCAGCCAGGCTATCTAAGTTAGGTGTCTGGATAGGGCTGCCGTAGCAGCCGAACTGTCCAAAGCCTGTGTCATCCAGCACAATGAAAAATACATTGGGAGAGCCCTCTTTGGCGCGCCTTGGTTCCGGCCAGGCTGGTTCTGACTGATCTGCAGTGCGTCCTGTCACTCCTGGAAAAGTGGTGTCTGCTTTGTATTCTTTCATTGATTTTATTCTCCCTGAGCGGTTGGGATTCTCTGAAAAAAGCCTGAAAATAAAAAAGGGGAAAGGAACTGACTTTTCGGTCCTCTCCCCTCATTCATTTTATTCAAGAATCGTTGTTCTTGCCTTGCAACCAATTTCCGGGAATGCGCATATTACCGGAGGGTCGTTTCTCAGGTCAAAACTTAGTGCGCCGGCGCTGTTTCCTCTTCTGCAAAGACTGCACGCAGCTTGTCTTCTTCTTCCTTTGATAGATTAGAAGCAATGAGTTCAAACTTTAGATCCTTCATGGCCTCAGCAACCTTATCCCTTACGGCGCCGCTGGTCATCAAAAAAAGGGCTGAGGTACCTTCAGTCACTTTGCTGCGGACAGACCGGATAAAATTATCATCAATGCCAACATCAGCCATGGAACCGGTCAGTGAGCCCAACGCGGCCCCAACGACCAGACCGAATATTGGAACAAAGAAGAGCAGGCCAAATAGCATTCCCCAAAAAGCGCCACTCAATGCACCTGCACCTGCTAAACTGTGCAACTGTTCTGTTTTTTGCTTCTTTTTTCCCTCAGGCCATGTGACTATAGCTGCATCTTGCAGCGTGATCAGTTGCTTCTTACTAAATCTTGAACCAAATGAAGCGCCTTTGTAGCCCCTTCAGGGCTTTCAAACTTCAGAACTGTTAAAGTTGTCATTACGAATCTCCTTTTCTGCTTATAGGTTTATTTTGCGACAGGTCATTTGGGAGAAGGCATGCTTCAAAATCCATTAGATGTTTTGTGGCTGGTAGCCCAGGGATAATTTTGTTTGTGACTGAAAACCAGGCACGAGTATTTTTCGCCCTTCAGTGCACAACTCCACAAGCCCTGGTATCCGGCTGTAGCTAATGTATTCGAGAATGAAAAATTACACATTCGGAGCTTTCTTTCTGGCCAGGTCTATTCAGACTGGCTGGTGAGAACTTGTCAGGTGTCAGGATGATAGTGTCAAAAAATAACATTTCAGGTTTGTACCCGACAAATTTTGATATTTATTGACCCTCCCCATCTTTTACGGAACTGCGAGACCCACCCCAAGAACTCGCGGTCCCGGTCCATAACTGCAGTTGTATATTTGGATTTTTATGTATATTATATTATACATGTAATTTTATTTTATCGGGTTTGCTGGTTTAGAGTGTTTCGATCCATTAAAGCGTCATCGATTATCCTTGAAGTCCTTACCCTGTCTGGAAATTGTCGACCTATTTTCCTGGTCTGCGAAGTGAATAATAGTATTTGAAGATGGCACTTCGATACCTGTATTTATCAGGACTTTGTAAATTGCCTTGTTGAGCCTGTCCTCAGAAATCCTGGTTTCCACGAAGTTTTGATTGTCCGGGATCTAACATTCGTAAAACCGGAATTTGAGTTTTGGCAACCTTTCAGGGCGCTGCTGCTGCCTGATTTCCCGGCTTCTTCTCTTCCGCGGCTTTAACCGCTTCTGCCAGTTCTTCTCCAACTACAGTAAGCAGCTCAGGTGTGAGCATGCCCTGGGAGACCAATACTCCTCCTGCATCGCGGATTGCCTTTTTGAGACTCTTTGCCCAGAGGTGTTCGATGATAAAGATAGCAGCGGCGGTTTTTTTCGGGATTGCCTCGGTTATCTCCACAATATCTTCGTCGGTGATCCCATAGTTTTCCTGGGCTGCTGCCAGGACTCCTGCCTTCGCACCTTCCCCTGCTCCCTCTTCGCCGCCGGCCCCATACCCGATGAGCCCTCCTACAACGGCACCAAAACGCATTCTCTCCTCTTCGTCGAGCTGTGTAGCCTCCAGATAAACGATATTTCCGTTTTCGTCCTTCCATATGAACAGCAGGTCAATGAGCCTGATCATTCCTTTTTCCATGACTGATTCGAGTTCACGACGGATCTGGCCGTGGAAGTCTGGATTCTCGAATACGATGACTAAGAGCTGCATCGGTCCATACATTACTTCATCCATTTATTTATTCCCCCTATCCGAAGTTCTGCTTCTGCTGTCTGTTTCTTTGCAGTGCACTTCAAAGGCTGCGAGTAGTCACATGAATGAGCTATGGATCTCAGTATATTTCCGGTAGCCTTCCTCCTCTTTATCCGAAGCGCTGCAGTCAAAAAACAGTCACAGTAGATTTAACACAAAAGATATATAAAAATTAAAATATATATAAGCGAGCATATAAAATTAAATTTAAGATTAAACCGGCAGGAAGACGAGAAGATCGGATTAAACCCGTTTTTCCACCATACTGAGTGGCTTCAGAGTGCTTTCTCGTCCTCCTGAGTTCCTATTTTCTTCTCCCTGCTCTACGCTTTTTTCATCCTCCTCTATATCTCCAGTTGGATCATCAATCTGGCCAGCCATTTTGTTTCCTCGAAAATAATTGTGCAAAATACTTTGATTATATAATGATTCAATTACATAGTTCACTGTAGCAATTTATTTAAATATTGAGACTTAATCTATTCTTTGTGTTTTCGCGGAAAATTCATGTATATTAGAGGGTTGACCTGAAAAACAGGGATTTTAATTCAAAATCCAGTATTATAACATTTGTTGGATTCAGTAGCTCTTGATGGAAATTTTCGCAGGAGTATTTTCTATAGCTCTTAAGTTCGGAGGGCGGAGACTCAGTGTAGGATTTTATCCAACATGTCTGAATAGAATAATAAGTTTATCAAATTTTGGCATGCTGTCATAAATTTTTGTTAATATGAATATATTGCTGCACAAATATTTAATTAAGTTACTAATAAATTTTGTTATTACAATCCCAGGTGATAATGATGCTAAGACGAGAATTGGGGATTCTTTTCTTGGTAGGTTTCTTTATCCTTACAAGTTTTCCAACTGCTTTATGCAGAAGTCCCGCGCCAATAATCTATGTCGCAGGAGATGGTAGCGGAGATTTTAGCTGCGATGGAATAGACGACCATGTGCAGATAAACCAGGCCCTAAAGTTTGTGGCAGAAAACTCTGGGTACACAACTGTTCACCTTAAAGGTCCGTTTACGTATGTTATTGACGATACTCTTCTAATTAACAGTAATACAATTCTTGAAGGGGATTCCAATACCGTGATCAAATTGGCTGATCACGCAGGGTGGCCTACGATGAAACCCTTGATCCAGCAGATGAGCAATTCGGGAAACGACAACATTACAGTAAGGGGCTTCGAGGTCGATGTAAACTATGCTGGTAATAGTGAAGTCATATTGGGAAAAGGATACTATAATGTGATTTACTTCACCCACTCTAGTAACGTAAAAGTATACAATATGTATATGCATGATGGAATGGGAGACGGGCTGAGAATAAACCAGGGTAAAAACGTTCAGTTTTACAACAACACTATATACAAGCTAGGACACGACGGCATGTTTGCAATCGGGTGTGAGAACGTAGAAGCCTGGAATAACCTCATAACCTGCAGAACTAACAGCGCTCTTAGAATATGGAACTCTAATAAAGTAAAACTTCACGATAACTTAATAGACTCTTTCTATCACTGGAGTGCAGGTGGGCCGGGCATTCAGATCGAAAAGAGTGCAGGTATTATGGATAATATCGAAATCTACAATAATACCATCCATAACACCTATGGACCTGGAATCTGGTTTTTCAACTATGATACCTCTTCCGCTACCCGAGATCAGGAGAAAAATATCCATATTTATCACAATATTTTCTACAGCACAGGCACTAATCCCATCATTACCTGGGTAGGGGGCGTCCTGGGAAGCGGATTTAATAACACTCTCATCGAAAATAACGTCTTTGACGGCATATACCATGCTGCTGTCGTTCACAT
>MDTP02000147.1 GCA_001714685.2 Methanosarcina sp. Ant1
AAGGTTTAAGAATAAATAGATTTTGAGAATCAACAACATTAGACTGTTTTGAAGTTGACGGCTTTCATCCCCCACCTGTCGCTGATGCTCCGAGGAAGGGGACTTCCCGCCTTCGTGTTAAAAGATAAAAAATTTTATAATCCCAGCCGAATTTCAGTTTGGGTATCAGCTCGATAAATTAGAGGTCTCATTCTAAAAAGTCAGTGAGTTTAAGCTGTCTTGGTCGGAGAAATTTTGTTTTCATAGGCTTCATGTAGTCTCCTGACATATGGTATTTTTCCATAAGAGGCTTGAGAACTCCGTAAAGTTCAGCCTTATAGGTTCTGTCAGCCCCTCCTTTTGAGTACAATTTGCGATATGGGTCCAGAAGTTTGGGAAAATTAAGTTCAAGAAAATTGAAAAAATGCTTTCTTGTTTCGCCCCTGAGGTAAAGGACGCCAGGCAGAGCATAATCTACCTTACATTCAGCTGCAAGAGACAGAATTTTCTCGAGGTTCTCAGGGCTGTCGGTAAGAAAAGGAAGAATCGGCATCATATGAAGTCCGGTTACAGCGGCTGTATCTTTAAATACCCGCAGTAGGGAAAAGCGTTTTTCAGGAGAAGAAGCCAGGGGTTCTAGCAGGGTACTTAACTTTTCATCCGTTGTTGTGACCGTAACCGCGACATTCACACATGTCAGTTCAGCAAGTTCTCCAAGAAGTTCATGATCTCTGAGGATAAGATCCGATTTTGTAGATATGATAACCGGATTTTTATATTCGATCATCAGTGCCAGAACTTCACGCATCAACCCGTACTTTGCCTCAGCTGGCTGGTAACTATCGCACACTCCGCCTATATTGATCACTTCTTTTTTCCAGTTTCTTGCACCGAGCTGCTTTTCAAGGGCTTCTACAATATTGTTTTTTACGTAGACCCTCCGGAAAAAAGCACAGTTCTCTTCTCCTGCAGAAGAATATTTCTCCTTTTTCTCCAGATAGTTGTGAGAATACATTGCATAGCAGTAATTACAACCATGCCCGCACCCCCTGTAGATATTTAGGTCCCAGCGGTATGGTAATGTTATCCTGCTCGTTGCCTTTATTTTATTCAAAGCTTTTGTAACCTGGATCTCCTCAAGCATCTCGGAATAAAATAAGATTGAAAGCTATAATAAACTTAACAAAAGGAATTCCTGAAAAAGCGAGTATCTTGCCATTAAAAAAGCTGTAGAGCTCGCTTGTATTCTTGAAAATGCTTGAGGAAAAATAAACTAGAAGGTTGAAGAAAGAGAATAAGGGAAGTAAAAACCTTGAATAAAATCAACTAGCTGTGCCCTGAAGTGTCACTTAGTTTCTTAAGGATTGATAAGGAGTAGAGTCTATACCTTTTAATATGTTGGGGAAAGAATCTAAGAATTTTGATACATTGGGCCTGTTTTTACCGCCTCCTGAATTGAGAGGATACATGTATAGGGCGCAGGAAGCTCATGAGGCCCGAAAATTAAACAGGCTTTTAGCCATACGTCTTGAAACAAACAAATCATGTAATCTTCGCTGCCGCTATTGCTATGCACAGAGTGGAGAAGATTCGGTGAAAGTAGCCGATTTTGATGTTCTCAAACGCATAGTTTCAGAGGCAAAGGAACTCGGGATCAGGTCTGTGGTTGTGATAGGGGGAGGAGAGCCAACCCTATACCCGAAATTCAAAGAATTGGTTGCCTATATCGATTCCCTTGGAATAATTCCAATGATTTTTTCGAACACTGTTTTGATGACAGAGGAACTTGCTGAGTTCCTGTACGAACATAATGCCTCTGTGATGGGAAAGTTAGATTCCCTAAAGCCTGAAGTCCAGGACTACCTGGCCGGGAGAGAAGGGGCTTCCCGAGATATTAAAAACGGGCTTGAAAACCTTCAGAAGGCTGGATTTTCAAAACCAGCAGAGCCTGGAAAACTCCGTTTGGGAGTCTCTTTCGTTAGCAATAAAATGAACCTCGGAGAGATTGAGGATATCTGGCACTTCTGCAGGCAGAATAATATCTTCCCCAATATGGAGATCCTTACACCAACAGGCAGGGCAAATGACGAACTTGAAGATAAGCTACTTACAGCCGAAGAGATAAAAAAGTATAAATTAAGACTGCTGGAAATAGACCGGAAATACTATGGGTACGACTGGCTGCCCTACACGCCAATTACTGCAAGTGGCTGCCTTCAGCACCTTTACAGCCTGTATATCAATATAGAAGGGAATGTCCGGCCCTGTGCCCCAACAAAGCTGGATGAGCATCCTGCTCTTAGAATTGAGGGAGAATATCCCTATAATATAAACAGAATGAGCCTTAAAGAGATTTACGACTCCGATCTCTTCACATACGTCCGAAACATCGATAGAGTGCTCGAAGGCAGATGCGGGAATTGTGAACACAGTGAAGAGTGCATAGGCTGCCGCGGATATGCCTACAGCATAGGGATAAATAATGGAGTTGATCCGCTCGAAGCCCTCAGGATGGAGTGCCAGCAGTGCTTCAAATGAGAGATCAAAAACATTGGGAAGGGCAAGGAGAGTTCCTCATCATTATTTGATCAGGAGAAGGTGGGAAGTTGAGCGGTACAGGAACAGTAAAGCCTGAGCAGACACAGGATAATGGAGAAAAGATCAAAACTACAAGCGAAGAGGATATCGAAAAAAAACTATATGAGAGCCTCAAGAAGCATGAACTGCCTGATTATCTTCTATATACAGGCACAGGAGGAGCAAAAAACTGGCTGAAGCTTGACGAGTCTGAAACATTTCCTGTGGCCCGGCAACTCAAAGTCCTTCTGGAGAAAAATATTGCATCAATCGTGAGATTTATTCCCACAGGAATGAGTCTTGTAAGTGTTGGGGTAGGGAGCGGGGACAAGGAAAGAGTACTTCTCGAAGAGTTGATAAAAAAAAATCTGGCTGAAAAACCCGCCTCCGGAAAAGTTTCAATGCGCTATTATCCTATCGACATAAGTAGCCAACTTGTAGATGTCGCCCTTGAAAAGGTAAGGGACCTGCCTTTGGAAAGGATGGGAGTAGTAGGCTTCATAGAGGAAATGCCACTTCTTAAAAAACACTGGCGACTTCCGGTTCTGTTCTGTATTCTGGGAAATACCTTTTGTAATTATGAGCCTGAATTTATTCTTCAGCTTGTCTACGAAAACCTTGAGCAAGGGGATCTCTTTTTCTTTGATGCCAATCTTCTCCCGACTCAGGGCTCAGGCGAAGAGGCACAATCTGCAAGGAAATCCGTTTTGGGTACATATGCCTCAAGAGAAAATGCTCTTTTCAATATGTACCCCCTGCTTCAGTACGGAATGGATCCTGATGATTTCGATTTCGAGCTTTTGCTTGGGCATGTCGACTCCAGAATAGGGGCAGTGTACAGGACCCGAAAGAGTCTGAATATCCTGAAGGATTCTAAGATTAAAATCGGGCCAGAGACCATAAATTTCAGGGAAGGAGATATCATTCGCATGGGATTTACCTATAAATACACATATAACCAGATCATCGATTTACTGGATATTTGCGGATTTGATGTCCTGAATTCTTTCCTTAGTGAAGACAGGACAAATGCAATGATTCTTGCAAAAAAGCGCATCTGAGAATGACAGTAAACCAAAAGGGGGTTTTGGGTATGGGTTGTCAGATAGAGAAATTAAACAGGGACGAAAAAGCCAGGTTAAACATCGCGTACGGTTGTGACGAACTGGGGAGGTTGAAAAGCGCACTTGTGCACACTCCGGGAGATGAACTCACTCTTGTAAATGAATCGAACTATAAACACTGGCTTTACGATGAGGTTCCTGATATTTCCGGATACGTTGAAGAGCACAGGAGTTACCAGGAACTTCTTGAATCAAACGGGGTTAAGGTCTATGAGCTTGAGGATTATGTGGACGAAAACACAGACCTGATAAGGAAGATGCCAAATCTTACTTTTCTGCACGACACTGCAGTCATTTCCAGAAAAGGCGCAATTCTCTCCAAAATGCGTCCGCCTGCAAGGGAAAACGAGGAAGTTGTTGTGAAGGAAGCCCTGAAAAACCTGGGAATACCATTACTCAAAGAATTCAATGGAGGAGAGGGCTTTTTCGAAGGCTGCCTCCTGCTCTCAAAAGAAACGGTTTTTGTCGCTGATACGGAGAGGCATACTTATCCTTTTATCCGGGAATTTATTTCGAATATCCTGAACGAATTTAACGAGGTAATCTATGCTCGCATCCCTAAAGCTAGGCGCTACATGCATCCTGATACTGTATTCAACAGGATAAGAGAAGATCTTGCCCTTGCTTATCTTCCAGCTTTTGAGGAGACCTGCCTGTTCACAGAGGATTCCAGAGAAAGAATCGATTTTAAAGAGTTCATACAGGAGAGAGGTATGGAAATCATACCTGTTTCAAACTCTGAGCAAAGCCGCCTTGCCTGTTCTTTCGTCCCCCTTGAAAGCGGGACCATCTTTCATTATGACATTGCACTTGACCAGGAAACCAGGAAAAAACTTGCAAGTGAAGGGGTTGAGATTATTCCTTTCCACCCAGATGCCATGCGAGCAGGAGGTGGAAGCTTGCGCTGCCATACCCTTAGGCTCTGCAGAAGAAAAAATTAAATCTGTCAATGTGCAGAAGCAGATTCAGAAGAGAGAGTCAAGGATAATCGAGATAGAGTAGAGCACGAGTGAAACATGGTAGAGTAAAAGTGCAGACATGCATGCTTTCGGACTTTTTTTCTGATAAGCTTATAATTTGCAAACCCTAGAACCAGAAATCCTAACAGAAAACCGGAATGTTTTTTACTCCCAATAGTCTGATTTTCGTCTTCAATTGCCTGCCTTTCTGCTCAATATACAAAATCAAGAATGATCGAAACCGCATAGATTACCAGGGTTAAATGGAAAAGAGGAAGTATCCTCAAACCTGCTCTGGGACTTTTTTCTTTCCAAAGATAAAGGTTTGACCCTGCAAGGAGTACAAAGCCTGCAAGAAAGCCATAGTGAGCAATAATTCCAAGCTCCTTGAGAAAGAAAATTGCTGCAAAGAAGTGCAGGAGCGTAAAGCCTGTAATCCAGTATATCGTCATCTTTGAGCCGTAGAGAACGGTTATCGATTTCATGCCTCTCGCAAGGTCGTTTTTGAGGTCAATAAAGTCGTTCAATCCCAGGTGTGCCATTGTCCAGGGATAGAAGAATAAAGTATAGAGAAGCACGGTCATATCCGGCTGTCCGTAGCAGAGATAGCCTGCAGCCGGAAAAAGAGTGAAATCGGTCCTGCCCAGAAGTTGTGCAATCGGATACTTCTGGTTTCTTTTTTTCACCTGGTAAAAAGCCTCAATGCCATAAGAGTATATCATGATTGCAAAGACATAGAGAGAATTTGGATAGGGAAGAGTGAATATCAGAGCCGAAGTAATCGCCGCGAGCACGATAAATAGCCAGAAGGCATTTTTTGAAGAAATCTTCCCTGAAGGAATGGGTCTCTCCTTAAAAGGCCTCCAATAATTGGTAAGTGTATTCTCTACATCAAGCCGGTCTCTGTTTCTATCCACATAATCGTTGAGCACAAATCCGGCTTCAAACCCAAACAGGCCTATTAGGGCTGCCTTAATGATCAACGGCCATGAAAACCCCCCGTAATTTGCAAAAGCAAGCACCAGTCCAGAGCAGAAGGTAATGGGCCAGGCAGGAAGAAAATGGGCACGAGTGAGGTCGATGTAAGCTTTCAGGGTTTCTTTCATGTTTTTGGCCTCAGTGACAATTGTGATGATAAAAGTAAACCATTCCATAAAAATATTATTATAAGTTAAAAATGTTGTAAAAAGAAGTTAAATTTGGAGATCTTATTAAGCAGATCTTTAAGAAGCTAAAATACAAAAATTACACAAAATATTTTCCGGCTAAATAACTTCTTTCTTGAAAACTTGATTATAATTTTCTGTATACACATCTTTAGGTATCGATTTTATTGCAAGATACAAAAGAGCAGGAAGGATTATTAGGTCATCGAGATACCCAATTATAGGTATGAAATCAGGTATTAAATCGATTGGTGATAATGCATAGCCTATTGTAATCCATAATAATATTTTTGCAATTTTGGGAGTTCGGGAGTCTGCGTTTAGGAGTTTGCACATCTCTATGTATTTTTTTGCATTATCCTTTACTTTTTTTGCATTATCTTTTATTTCTTCTAGTTTCATCATAGCTACTAGAGATGCAACAAGCTTATCTGCATAAATAATTATCTGTAGGAGCTTACTCATAACTCAAAGTTTACTTCTTCGAATCTCGCCTTTTCAGTAGCCAATGAAGTTTCTGATCATGAAATAATCCTGAAGACTTCTGGTGATTGAGAGCAAAATGGGTTCTATGATAAGCTCTGAAAAAAATTGGGTTAGTTCTTCGTATTGATTTAGGAATGACGAAAATACAATTTCAATATTCTGTCACCGATATTGTCCTTGATGGTTATTTGGGGGAATGGAATTATAGAGCCATTCCCAAAGTGAAAACTTGAAGTTTTTTTATACAATTCCTTAGTAAATTATTTTATGCTCAGTTAAAAACATCATAAAATCTTGCTTAAAAATGACTTCGTCCTTTCATTTTGAGCATTATAAAATATTTCCTGTGGCGTGCCTTTTTCGACTATGATGCCGTCATCCATGAAGAGCACACGATTCCCGACTTCTCTGGCAAATCCCATTTCGTGAGTTACGACAATCATTGTCATGCCTTCTTTTGCAAGGTCTTTCATGACATTTAAGACCTCTCCTACCATTTCGGGGTCAAGGGCAGATGTGGGCTCGTCAAAGAGCATGACCTTCGGGCGCATAGCAAGGGCTCTGGCGATTGCGACTCTCTGCTGCTGGCCTCCGGATAAGGAATTGGGATAAACATCGGCTTTGTCTTCAAGTCCTACCTTTTTCAGGAGGTCACGGGAGCGGTCGTAAGCTTCTTTTTCAGGAAGGCCGCGGACTTTCATCGGGGCAAGGGCTATGTTCTTAAGGGCAGTCATGTGGGGAAAGAGGTTGAAGCGCTGGAAGACCATTCCGACTTCTTCACGGATCTTATTGATATCTACTTTGGGGTCTGTAACTTTTTCCCCATCGATCCATATATCTCCTGAGGTGGGAGTTTCAAGGAGGTTCAAGCAACGGAGGAATGTGCTTTTCCCGGACCCTGAAGGGCCAATAACACAGACCACTTCACTTTCCTCAATTTTCTCAGTTATTCCTTTCAGGACCTTCAATTTTCCGAAGCTCTTGTGAAGGTTATTCACTTCTATCACTTACACCAAGCCTCCTCTCAATGTAATTAAGCACTCGGGAAATTCCCATTGTCAATGCAAGATATACAAAAGCGACCGAAATATATGCAGGAAAAGCCGCAAATGTCTTTGAAACATAAAGCATTCCATTCTTGGAAAGCTCATGTACGCTGATAACCGCAAGCAGGGAAGAGTCCTTCAAAAGCGCAATAAACTCATTTCCGAGAGGAGGAATAATTAGCCTGACAGCCTGTGGCATGATAACTTCTTTCATGGACTGCCTTTCGGTCATTCCCAGGGAACGAGCTGCTTCCATCTGGCCTCTGTCAACTGATTTGATGCCTGCGCGCACAATTTCTGCGTTATAAGCTCCGCTGTTGATACTGCACACGGCAATACCAGCTATAATAGGGTCGATACGGAATACCTCTCCAGTAAGCCCATTGATAAGGCCTGGAATGCCGTAGTAAAAAATCAGGATTTGTACAAAAAGGGGAGTTCCCCTGATAAAATCAACATATATTGAACTGGGAATTTTGAAAACCGATCTTTTAGAGAGTTTTCCGAAGGCTGCAATCGTCCCCAGTATTAGCCCGAAAAATATTGCAAAGGTGGTGACCTCTATAGTAATCACCGCACCCCTTAATAGGCTGGGAAATACGGCAATAGCATGTTGAAGATAAGAGGCTAAAAGAGACAAATTTCGACCTCAGTTGTTTACGACATATGAATGCGCACTCAATGCAAATAATCAATTAATCTGTCGCACGTGTCTGTTATTGAGAATGAATATTTTTTCCAGATTCAATCGGAATTAGAATCTTTTCAGCATATATCGATGCAGATAGACCTTCAGCAGCGTTTTTGGTAGAGACTTTTAAAGTAGTATCCAGTGTAGTTATCTGTTTTACAGAATATGTAATGAAAAATACTTTTCCATTATATAAAACCAATCATTTGGAACAACCGCTTCAGCCATAATATTTTTAGTAAGAAGAGTAGCGTGATTTCAACAACGAGAATACAAAACCTACTTGAGCAGACTTAAGTAAAAGAAAGGAGAGAAGCACAAAAAGTGCTTAGCTCTCGAGTTGAAATATTCATTTTTCCATGTATTTAGGAAGATTTGCCAGAAGTTCATCATACTTGCCGCTAGCTTTGACATTCTTTAGACCGGTATTGATCTTTTTAATAAGTTCTGTGTTGCCAGAACGGACGGCAAAGCCATAGGATTCACTATTAAGGGGCTCACCCACAATCTTAATTACACCGGGCTGCGCTGCAATGAAGGCATTCGTAACAGGAAGGTCATTGATCATCGCATCTGCACCACCGATCTTGAGTTCTTCTATAGCTTCATTGACATGAGCAAAATCCTTAATTTCGGTGACAATTCCTGCCTTCTTAAGTTCTTCGGCCTTCATAAAGCCAGTGGAACCGGTCTGGACAGCTACTGTCTTGCCTTTCAGGTCATCCACACTTTTTATGTTTTCATTATCAACGGTTACGGCAAGAGCGAGGCCTGCGGTAATATAGGGTTCGCTAAAGTTTACTTCCTTTGCACGCTCGTCGGTAATTGTCATCCCTGAAGCGATAATGTCAATATTTCCGGTCTGGAGCGCAGGAATGAGACCTGCAAAGTCCTGATCCACATACTTAACCTTAAAGCCCTGATCTTCCGCAATGGAGTTCATGAGATCCACGTCAAAACCGATAACTTTCCCCTGGGAATCAACAATCTCAAATGGAGGGAACTGGGCTTCTGTTCCCACGATATAGGTAGGCATTTGCTCTGACGTGCTCTTTCGAATGGTATTATTTTCTTGAGCAGTAGTCGCCTCTCCAGCTGGAGTGCTTTCATTTGTTTTTTTTCCGCCCTGTTCAGCACAGCCGGCAGCAAAGACAACAGTAGCAATAACAAGAAACATTGCAATGGTCCGTAACAATTTCTGCATATCAGTACCTCTGAAAATTCTTCCTTATATAATTGAGTATATAAAATATCAAATATTCATCAAGTAAAGCAAAAGATTAAAAGATTTCTATTTTGTGATGACCCTATATATAGTCAGGTAGACAAATCAAATTCAAATAGAAAAATAAATAATAAAATTTGAAAATTTCCCGACGTATATTAAAAAAATATATTCCAAGGAGCTTAAAAAAGTAAATGGAAAATAAGACCAAATCCATCCTTGTATTTTTAGAGCGTTCGAAATATGCTCGTATAAAACAGGATTGTGTAGGCACTGAATAGAGGAATGAGATTCTTAGAGCCTAAAATCAAATTATAAATATGTACTATCTTTCATTTTATTTAGCCTACGTTAATGGGTTTAAAAATGTGGCAAGATCGAGAATCTTTAACAGTATAATGATGTATAAGAATTAGATAATTATCACGAATATCTTTCAAGCACTCCAGGGCAAAACAGGAAACTGATAGCTCTCAGATTGATCTTAATAAGCTCAAAGCCAGTTATTATATAAATATATTTAACGTAAATATTTTTATTATTTGCCTCTGATAACTTAACAAGATAAATAATAATTCACATTATATAAAAAATTTTAATCCACATAAGAAATTCACAAAATAAGAATGAGTTTATCAGTCAATTATCCCGAAAAATAGAAATTCGTAGCCTTTTAAATAGGCTACTAGATGTTTCTTTAGTTATGCTGTTGACTTAAACCTATGGTTTATTCGTCTTCAGCTGCAACTTTTTCAGTTACTGAGCAGTTGCTTATTCTTTAGTTACAACAGTTGTGCTTTCTTCAGATGTGGTGTAATTAGTTGTATTGTCCACGGTTAAGTTATCCTCAACTGGAACAACTTCAGCAGTTACGTCTTCAGCTGAAACATTAGCTGCGGCTGTTGATGTAGTTACATTACTTTCACTTGATACTGTTGTTGTATTATTAGTTTCGGTCTTTTTGCTGGAACAGCCAGCTGCAAAGACAACAGTAGCAATAACAAGGAGCATTGCTATAATCTTTAACATTTTTTTCATTAATTATACCTCTAAAGTTCTCTTCCTTTTTTATACCCAGCTCACATAAAAATCCAAGATTTCATATGAGATATTTATGCATGACTAGCCAATGACATTAAAACTTTTCGATTTGGTAAAAAATAGGAGAGCGAAATAATTAATATATTGTAAATAGATTGCTGGCTTTGACAATATATCGGATTATATTGATTACAAACTACTTTCGGCAGTAAATCCCCCTCAACATATATAAATTCTTGATTGCCGTTCTGTGAATGTCTATTTGAAAAATCAATACCGAGGAGCTAAGTTTCTAACGTGATTTTGTTAGTTTTCCTCACTCACAGTAGATATAAATTTGCTAGAATATAGTTAACAGTTTAGAAGTTATCCTTATTGAGATAAATTTAAAATTTTTATAAAAAATGATAAGATTAAGATACTAAAATGGATCTTTACGTTCAACTGTCGAAAGCAGGATTAAGCTTCTAAGCACTGATTCTCTTAATTCATATGACAAAAATATTCATGTAACGAGCAAGCGCCACAGGTGTAAAAAATCAAGTATCAACACATAACAGAAAAGTATTTAAAGGTGCCATAATCTACCCAGATGAATAATTATAACTCTTTAAACTTCCATTTTGGAAAAAAAAGAAAAAACATATTGGAACAAAATACTGAGCCGTTTAAAACCCTCAAATGCCCTGACTAACACACTAAAAAATTTTAATACTCTTTGTTTACAGGTATTCATGCCTCTAAAAATTGAAGGTGTGGCAAAAACTTTCATAAAAGAGAGATAGAAGAATTGCACCAAAATGAGAATCATAATCTTTCGACTTATTTTGTAACAAAACAAAATTCCTTTCATTGGTCATCGGTTAAGAAATCCTATGCGTCGTCCATTACTGTTTTTTCATTTCTCTTATTTTTACTTACT
>MDTP02000148.1 GCA_001714685.2 Methanosarcina sp. Ant1
ATATATAGTGAAATATTAAATATCGAATATTAAATATCGAATATTAGAAATATTGAAGACCGAATTCGTCCTATAAACTCAATCTTTCAATAAATAATGTAAAAATAACTGGATTTGAAACAGACTCGAATTAGTATCAACATAATATAAAAAGTTATAACAAGAAGTTATATATAGTGAAATTTAATAATTATTTAAGTCCAAAAATACGTCAAATGATAATGATTTGAGATTCTCAAAAGTATATAACTGTCAACCTGCATAAAACTGAGAACAACATAATCGATGGCCAACAATTAATGGCGATTGACCCCCAAAATTTGCTCATTAAATCTTAGAGAAGCTGGCTATTGATATTGCCTTTTCGAGGCTAAATCGTTACTAAATTCTTGTAAGACTTGCGCATTGATGGTGCAAAATCAAGTACATTAAACGTTGCAGCTTTAATTTGTATTTTGGTAGTTAAAGGTTTGAATGCTACTGATTTGTGGTTCAAGCGCGTAAATCTTATCTTGTTAAACCTATCATAATGGAAGTTTTACAAATGATGCTTATCGATAAACCTGTAGAAATTCTTTTAGTGGAAGACAATGAAGGCGATATCGGATTAATTGAAGAAGTTTTCGAAGAGGCAAAAATTAGGAATAATATTCATGTTGCAGAAGATGGAGAAGAGGCAATTCTTTTTTTACGTGGTGAAGGGAAGTTCTCAGGTTCGCCGCGCCCAGATATAATTCTTCTTGATTTGAATTTACCAAAAAAAGATGGACGTGAAGTTCTCAGAGAAATCAAGGAAGATAACAACCTTAAAAATATACCGGTAGTAGTTTTAACTACTTCAAGAGCTGAAAAGGACATACTTAGATCTTATGAGCTTCATGCTAATGCTTATGTCACCAAACCTCTTGACTTTGATCATCTCATAAAGGTAGTGAAATCCATAGAAAACTTCTGGCTTGAAGTTGTAAAGTTACCAACGAAATAGATCCGGCGCTTATTGATCTCCCCCGGAAGCATCAAAATTAGCATTGATTCCGCTGGCAATTGACCGTGACCATCAAAATACATAAAATAATAAAAAGACCCCAAGATCAACTTAATCCTGATAGGACAGGCAATTATGGAAAAAAATATCAAAATATTGCTTATCGAGGATAATTCCGGAGACGCGTATCTAATTGAAGAGCAGCTTGAAGAGTTTGCCAATTTTTCGTATGAGCTTAAAAATGTCGAAACGCTCAATGAAGCTTTAAGTGTTCTTAAAGAGCAAACTTTTGATGTAATTTTGTTAGACTTAGGATTGCCTGATAGCGATGGTATTAACACTTTTCTCAAAATTTACAATAAAAATCCACTGATTCCTATAATTATCTTAACTGGCCTGAATGATGAAACAATCGGATCTTATGCTGTAAAAAAGGGTGCTCAGGATTTTTTGGTTAAAGGGCAAATAGAAGGCAAATTGTTACAAAGCACTATCCAATATTCCATTGAACGTAAAAAAGCAGAAGATAAAATTTATAAATTAGCAAATGTTGTGGAATCATCAAACGATGCTATTATAACCGAATCATTTTATGGTATTGTTACCAGCTGGAATAACAGTGCAGAGAAAATTTTTGGTTATTCAGCTAAAGAAATGCTTGGAAGGCCTATATCTATCATATCACCACCCCACGTACATGAAGAAACAAAAAAATTAAGTAACAAAATTATACATGGAGATACAGTCCGGCCTTATGAAACTTCAGGGTTAAGAAAAGACGGTATGATAATAGATATTTCGGTAACCCTTTCTCCAGTATTTGATATCTCTGGAAAACTTACGGCCATCTCATTTATTGCCAGAGATATAACAGAAAGCAGAAGCATAGCAACGAAACTTAGGGAGAGTGAGGAAAGATGTAGGATCGTCACAGAACAGGCAGGTCAGCTCGTATACGAGTATGATATTGACAATGATAAAATTTACTGGGCAAGTGACGTAAAGAAAATTACCGGATATACTCAAAATGAATTGCTGAATACAGGAATGGAGTTCTGGATAGACAATGTTCACCCTGAGGATCGAACAGAGGTCTTGAATCAAAAAATGAAATACTGTGATCAAGGCATACAACTTATTGGAGATAAGGAAAACTTCCATATGGAATACCGTTTTAGAAGGAAAGATAGAAATTATGTCCATATCGAAGATAATGGATTCTGCGCTCTAAAAGGGAGCGATTCCATAAAAATCCTCGGGGTGATGACGGATGTCACTGAGAAAAAAGAAACAAAAGATCTTTTGAAAAGAATAGAAGAGATCCGCAAAAAAGAAATTCATCACAGAGTTAAGAACAACCTTCAGGTGATCTGTTCTCTTCTGGATCTTCAGATGGAAAACTTTCGCCAGAGAGAAACAGTTCAAATATTGGATGTCCTTGAAACCTTCCGGGAAAGCCAGAACAGGGTTATATCTATGGCCCTTATCCATGAGGAATTGTACGAAAACGGAGGAAACGATACTCTGAATTTTTCTCTGTACCTGAAGAAACTTGTTCAGAGCCTTTTCCAGACATATAAGGTTGGAAATGCCAATACCGCCTTAAATACAGACCTGGAAGAAAGCATTTTCTTTAACATGGACATAGCAGTCCCATTAGGAACAATCGTTAACGAACTTGTTTCGAACTCTCTCAAACATGCGTTTCCAGGCAAAGATAATGGGGAAATTCGAATCAAACTTTGCAGGGAAGAAAGAGAAGAATGTAAAGACAACAGAGCTGAAAGCAAAAACGAAGACTGTAAATGTACCAGATTTATTCTGATTGTTTCAGATAACGGGGTGGGTATGTCTGAAAGCATAGATATTGAAAATCCCGATACTCTTGGCATACAACTGGTAAGCATATTAGTAGACCAGATAGATGGGATACTTGAACTGAAAAGAGAAGTTGGGACGGAATTCACTATAAGATTTACAGCAGCGTAAAAAAAGTAAGGGTAATAATCATTTCAAGAGTAGTTCTGGGTGACCTTCTTGATCTCCCAGGTTTTTTGCCACTCTTTTTGCGGTAATTTTTGAGATTGGGTTTTTAACAAAAAATCAGTAAAAGAAGGTTTGATGCTGCTACGACTGTTTTGATTTAAGCGAGATTCTAAGATGATTAATTTTTCAGTGAGTTCACTAATTTGAGATTCCACACAGAGCAGGAATCCCGTCACTTTTTATCAAAGAGAAAATATTTCGTTTTATATCCAATTTTTCCTTGTTCCGGGGAAAAGTTGCGTAGCCTTCACAAGGCTACCTGTAAAGCTACGGAAAATAAAGAAAACTCAAAAAAATAAAGAGAAGATAAGGGATAAACAGGTAAAAAAGCCTGGAAATCCTTTAATTTTGAACTCAGGCATCAGGCCTTTCCAGCTTCTCCAGTATGTCTGTATATTCTTTAGGATGCTTTTCTAGCTGATGTTCAGCTTGCTCTTCAGGATGCTCTTCAAATGAAGGGAGCCTGAAAGCCTCAATATCCCAGTTCGCCCTTTTTGCTCCTGCCTGATACACGCTTTCAAGAAAATCAAGTACCGCCTTTTCTGGCGAATCTGAGTTTCGGACATCCTCATACATGAGCATCGCAAGCCCGGCTTCATGGTTCCAGAAAGCCTCCTTCGGGCTTAGAGGCTCGTTCATAAAACCAGCAGGCTGCGGGTGCATATATGCATAAAAAGCCGGTTCCCTTACATTTTTGTCTCCTGCCCAGAACCCGAAACTGATCATCTCATGCGAGGAAGCTTCACGTTCGACAGAATTTGCTCCTACCTTGACAGGAGCAGGCCTGCCAGAAAACCGTGTCACAGCAAGGTCTGCACTGTGCCAGAAAAAGTGTACAGGAGAACTCTTTCCAATATACCAGCCCCTGAAAACCTGAAAGATCGAATGAACCTGTACAAGAATTCTCCAGAACCTGTTCACATATTCTTCGATATAGGACGCATGCTGATAATCCTCTGCAAAAGGCACTGTGCTTATTGCAGGTACGTCATAAGGCACAGGTTTGATACCTGTCACGATCCCGAGTTCGCCAAGACTTGAAAATAGGCTCCCGTAAAAAGCGGCAACAGACAGCCCTTTTAAAGGCACGTTTCTCGAGTCTCCCTCACTGGTATCGATCCTTAAAACATGTTCCCTGAAATCAAATTCCATCTCGAAAATCAGGTCTTCATAAGGAATAGGCCCTGTTGTGAGCCCGCTCACCGAGACATAATAAGACACATGCCACCAGTGGTTCATTTTCGGAAACAACGCAAGCCTGACCTTTCCCACAATCTGCAGAAACAGGTGCAGCGTATTCTTTGTATCTTCCCATTCTTCAATCGGCAAAGGCGGAAACTGAACATCCCGTGTGAAACTAGTATTTACCATAATACCCCCCAAGAAAGCTCCCAAATTAATGAAAGTAAAGTTTACTGATAATCCAATTAGATTCATGAGACTTTTATACACAAACCGGTTAATTTCTAAGTTTAAAACATTTCCCGCTCTAATAAAAAAAGTTAGAATGTCGGCTTTGAAACATAATCCTTAAAGTTTCTTTTTTACGTTTGTTTTCAGACGGCTTTTGAGTGTTCCACATATTCTATTATCGATCCGTCCGGATGCCTTACCGTCATGTTCCTGCCTGTCGGAACTTTTGCTGGTCCCCGGATAATTTCAGCTCCTTTTTCTTCCAGGTAAGTTTTGAACTCATCGAGAGAATCAACAAGCATCGTAGCCTGCGTGCTTCTGAAAGGTTTCAAAGCTTCATCAAAGCCGGCTATGAGCAAAATATCTCCTACCTGAGCCAGTTCCAGGCCTATTTGAGGAATTTCAAAATGCATGGGTGCGGCAGTGCCTAAGAGTTCTTCGTAGAATTCAATAGAGGGATTCAGGTCGTTGATGTAAACGCGGGAGAGGGTTTTTAAGACTTTCATTTATGGCCTCCACACTGGTTGCTATGACTGAGCAAAATTTTAGCCTTTGCCCGTTTCAATTCCAGACTTAGAGGCTGTCTTAAAATTCAAATCATTTCTACAATTGGATAATGAGCAACGTTTATTTTAAAATTAGAAATTAGATAGTATATTTTTCCGAAATTCAGGTGTACATATCGATCTTATAGGATAGTACTTTATCCCAAGGATTTACGCACTCGATGTATAAAATCAAATATAATAAACATCATGGTTTAAATTACATTTTAGACATTTAACGGTTTAATGCTTCATTTTTCAGTTCAAATACCAAGTCCAATCCCAATTGTGGAATCAAATCTAATTTTAAGACACGCTCTTATACAACACCACTATTAACACAGGCGCAAATTAATTAGTGAATGTATTATAAACGTATCTTTTTTAGTTTATGAAGTGTTGATTTTTATTGTGACCACTATAATGCTGAACCTAAGGGGCTTTTTTAACTCCACAAAGCGATTTTTCGAGAAGAATGGAGGAGAAATTGCAGAATGGAAGTTATATAAATAATAAAATATAGATAGGTTATATAAAGAATAATATGTATAATCATTATTGGATGTGCTTTATATGTATATTTTATCGAAAAGGGGGATGAGATTATGAGGAAAATAAGACCTATTGGCGCTGTGCTTGTTACAGTGCTGGTTATTTCAATGATGTTATTTGCTTCCGGTTGTGCTCAAAAAGCGCCGAATGAAACGAAAGCAACAAATGAATCTAATGTCGGAAGGAGTGAAAACAATATTGTGCAAACACTAAACAATGAAAATTACGTAACTCTGGTCAAGCTTGTTAATGCTGCAGGGCTTGAAGAAACCCTGGCTAAAGGGGGACCATATACAATCTTTGCTCCAACCGATAAAGCCTTTGCCGCACTTCCGGCGAGTACGGTTCAGGCACTTATGAACAATAAAACTGAATTGAAAAGAGTTCTCACCTACCATGTTGCAGCTGGAGAACTAATGGGAAAAGATATTGCAAACATGAAAAGCTTCCCGACACTTGAAGGAGGAGTACTTTCTGTCAATAAGACGGCTGAAGGCTTGCAAGTCGGGGGTGCAAACGTAACAAAAGCTGACATCAAGTCCAGCAATGGAGTAATTCATCAAATAGATAAGGTCTTGATCCCACCGCAGTGAAGAGGAAATCGAAGGAGTAACTCAAGAGTCGAAAGAAGCTCTCTATGTTATTTCATTTTTTCTCTATGTTATTTCATTTTTTTTCTTTTTTAAAAATCCAGTGGCAGCCGGAAAGAATAAGGAATAGGGCTTGGCTTCCTGAGGAAGAAGAGTTTATCGAATATCAAAAACATTCTGTGGGGTTTTTCAGCAGTCTCGGCATGCACAAGGTTTGAACTAATGAGGAGAGGAATGGGAGGAGGCTCTGCCTCAACTGCGGCAGATGTAGCTTCAAATATTCTTGTTCCCGTCTTGATGAATACGATGCCGACAACATTGCCTTACCATAACATCATAATTTTTACCCTCTTCATAAGGACAGGCAGCGTTAGCAAACTTTGTTTTTGGTTTTTCTTTTCCTATTAAGTCAATGTATTGCTTCTAATTATAAAATTAATAGTATATTAAAGTGCGACACAATATGCTCGTATGTTATCTTATAGTGTCATATTTTGCTAAATTAAATCAATATTTGATTACACTATAATAAAATATTTATTTATAAAATGCAACAGTTAAATTAATTAACTTTTGTTGGTTGGTTTCTGTTTATGGAGGAAGATCAAGCAAAAAAACTCATTGGGATTGTAATTGAACATCTCAAATCTGTAAAAGGAGATTTGGACAGCGCAGTTGACTTTGTTACAAAACTTTCGAAAAAGAATTCAATTTCTCCTGATTTTTTACTTGAGTTATGCTATGTCTGCGGATCAAACGAAATGTATGTTTTAGCCTATATATTTGCAAAAACATCTGCAAGACTGTCTAAAGGAGATACTAAAGCAATTGCCCATTATAATATCGGAGTAGCTTCTGCTATCATGGGGAGGTTGGAAGAGGCAGAAGAACAGTATAAGCTGGCTCTGAAAATTGACCCCATTAATGCATCCACTCACTATAATTATGGAAATCTCCTTAAACAGATTGGGAAACCGGAAGAGGCTGAAGAACAGTATAAGTTTGCACTGGATATCAACCCAAAAAACGTATCAATTCACTCAAATTATGGAATTCTCCTCTCAGAAATTGGGCGAAAGGAAGAGGCAGAAGAACATTATAAGCTGGCTCTGAAAATTGACCCAAATTATGCAGATGCTCATTACAATTACGGACTTCTCTTTTTAGATATTGGGCAGCCGGAGAATGCAGAAAAACAGTATAAACTGGCTCTTGCAGCCGATCCAAAACATGTAGCTACTCACTCGAATTATGGCCTTCTTCTTAAACAAATGGGTAGGCAGGTAGAGGCAGAAGAGCAGTATAAGCTGGCTCTGGAAACCGACCCCAAGAATGCAGGCGTTCGCTCAAATTATGGAATTCTACTTAAACAAATGGGCAGACCGTATGACGCCGAAAAACAGTATGAGCTTGCTCTGGCAGCTGACCCTGACGATGCAGACATTCACTATAATTACGGACTTCTCCTTTCTGAATTGGGGTTGCCGGAAAAGGCCAAAGAACAGTACAAATTCGCCCTAGCAGCCGATCCACAACATTCAGCTACTCATTACAGTTACGGACTTTTCCTTTCTGAAATGGGACTGCCGGAAAGGGCCGAAAAGCATTATAAATTTGCTCTGGAAGCCGATCCAAGACATCTAGCAACTCATTTCAGTTATGGACTTCTCCTTAAGCAAATGGGGAGACTGAAAGAGGCAGAAGAGCAGTATAGGCTTGCTCTGGAGGCTGAACCCTATGACGCAGGCATCCACTCAAATTACGGAAATCTCCTTAGACAAATGGGACGGCAGGAAGAGGCAGAAAAACAGTATAAACTTTCTCTGGAAGCCGATCCCAAAGATGCGGATATTCACTACAATTACGGTCTTCTTCTTAAAAAAATGGGACGGCAGGAAGAAGCAGAAAAACAGTATAAGCTGGCTCTAGAGATTAACCCAAAACATGTAGATGCTCACTACACTTATGGGCTTCTCCTTAAACAAAATGGGCGGCTGGAAAAGGCCAAGAAACAGTATAAACTTGCTCTCGAAATTGATCCGAAACATGTCCGAGTACACTCAAATTACGGAAATCTCCTTAAGCAAATGGAGCTGAATGAGGAAGCAGAAGAACAGTATAGGCTTGCTCTTGAAACTGATCCAAAGCATGTAGCCACTCATTACAATTACGGCCTTCTCCTTTCAGAAATTGGGCGGAAGGAAGAAGCTGAAAGACAGTATAAACTCGCTCTAGCAGCCGATCCGAACCATGTAGCTACTCGCTACAATTACGGCCGTCTCCTTTCAGAAGCCGGGAGGCCTGAACAGGCAGAAGAGCAATACAAGCTTGCTCTCAAAACCGATCCAAAACATCTACTCACTCACTACAGTTACGGGCTTCTCCTTAAACAGATGGGAAGGCCTGAACAGGCAGAAAAACAGTATAAGCTTACTTTAGCGGCCGACCCAAAACATTCAGCTACTCACTACAATTACGGGCTTCTCCTTAAACAAATGAGGAGACTGGAAGAAGCAGAAGAACAGTATAAACTAGCTTTAGAAGCCGATCCCAATAACGCAGACATTCACTCAAATTACGGAAATCTCCTTAAACAAATGGGGAGGCATGAAGAGGCAGAAGAACAGTATAAGTTTTCCCTGGCAGCCAACCCCAATGATGCAGATACTCATTATAATTACGGGCTTCTCCTAGAAAATATGGGGTTGCCGGAAAAGGCAGAAAAACAATATAAGCTTGCTCTGGCAGTCGATCCTAAAAATGTAGCCACTCATTACAATTATGGAAATCTCCTTAATGAAATGGGCAAAAAGAGAGAGGCTGAAAAACAGTATAAGCTTGCTCTCAAAAATGATCCGAAACATGTCCGTGCACACTCAAATTACGGACTTCTCCTTTTAGAAACCGGAAGGCTTGAAGAGGCTGAAGAACAATTTAAAGTTGCAATTGAATTAGATCCCAAAAAACCGAATGTCCGTGGTGTTTACAGTTTGCTTCTGTTCTCCAAGAATCTAGAGATGGAAGCAATTGAAGAAATGAAGATCGCATCCATGCTATTCAGAAAAAATGGAGACAATGTTAGAGAAAATCTTGTTCTTGCATGGTTATATGAAGACTTTGCAAATAAATATTACATTTTGAAAGAATACGGTAAAAGTGGAGAATATGCTGAAATCTCAGGAAATAAGTATATTGAAGCAGGCAAGCAGGCAGGAGAGAAATTCAAGGGCATTTCTTTGACCAAAGGGTACACGCTTAAAGGCAGAGATCGAATTCGGAGACTTGACTTCCGGCCGCCTTTCAATATTGAAATGCTTGAGAAAATTCTGAATGGTATAGATGATGCATCTCAATCCTATAAAATGGCAGCAGAGGCATCTCTAAAAGAGAATCAAATTTGTAATGCCTTTTCAGTCTCGATGTCTTGTCTTTCGGAAATGCTGGGTTATATGCTGTCAGTAATCGAACCGGAAAAAGTACCGAAATTCGAAGGCGAAATCAAAAATTGGAAAGGAGAGCTGGCCAGTTGTGAGGATATATACAGGGGAAACGAGAAAGGAGAAACCTTTATACAATTTCTATATAAGTTGATGGCCTGCATAGAGAATCTTAATAAGTCCCAAAAATCTACAATGTTGACGGAAGAGGGTGCTTTTAAGGAATATGTCGAGGTATTAGGTGAAATTGCTAAAAATATAGAAGGACCTCTTCAGAAAATAATTGAGGGTTCTGCGAAACAAATGGACATCTGTCGGCTCAAAATAATACCTTACTCAGGAATTGAGACCACGTTTTTTGCAAGTTCAACAGACATAAGTGCGGAATTGAAAAAGAGTTATCCGATTGAACCAGAAATCGATCACGAATATACGCCTGAATCAAACAAATTCTCCAGTATGTTAAAATGGACCCACAACCCTCAAATAAAATTTTCGATGAAATCTGCCGGAGGTGTCATTGCTGCAGTAGTTTTATGCATTATACTGACAGGCATTATACTGAAGAAATTTTCCCCTTGATATTCTCTAGGTAACTCTTTTGTAGCTCTGGTTAACTCCTTTGTAGCTCTGGTTAACTCCTTTGTAGCTCTGGTTAACTCCTTTTGTAGCTCTGGTTAACTCCTTTTGTAGCTCTGGTTGTATTAATTTAGAGGAATTTCTACAATAAATATTTAAAATCTATTCTTCTGATCTGGTCTCAAAAATTATCAACCCCAAAAAAACGGTTCCGTTGCAAAAAATTCAGAAGTCTCGGAATATTAATCTGAAATCAAAAATTTTCTGAAAAAGTAAAGGGATTGTTTTTAATAGCCCAGCTTTTCCATCTCTTTGAGTACTACTGCACTGAAATCTGTAAAATGCTGGATTCCTCCGGTCCAGGCAGCGATCATCATGGCATCATTGATCTCGGCTCTGGTAGCTCCAAATTTATGAAGCCTTTCCAGGATTTTGACTGCACTTTCGGTGTTATTGTTGGAACAGGCGATAGCAAAGACCATAAGGTGTTTTTGCCTCATGGAAAGCCCTCCTTCCCTTTCCTTCCAGACGGCTTTATAAAAACCAGCGATCCCTTCGGCAAAGTCTTCGTTTATCTGTTCAGCATACAC
Organism: Methanosarcina sp. Ant1; assembly: GCA_001714685.2. Taxonomy (GTDB): domain Archaea; phylum Halobacteriota; class Methanosarcinia; order Methanosarcinales; family Methanosarcinaceae; genus Methanosarcina. Next base: position 10,738 of record MDTP02000148.1, read on the forward strand.
AATAGACCTGGGCAAAAAGCCCTTTAATTCCTTGATTTCTTTAACAGCTGTCCCCATAATTATCATATTTCATAAGAGGAGATCGGATATAATATTATCTTCACAAATTTTCACGGAC
>MDTP02000149.1 GCA_001714685.2 Methanosarcina sp. Ant1
TTAGAGCCCAATTATTTGTTTGGCGACATAATATTGGTTTAATTAGGTATAATCCTTTCTATTTAACTTTAATTTGATATTAAAGTGTTTTAACATAATTTTTTTAAAAAATAGATCTTTTTAACATTCATTATTCCAAAATAAGGGACATTAACTAAAATGGCATAAGCTCATTTAACTGGATTTTTGCTTCATTTTTTCAACTAAATTTATTTTAAGATACAGAAGCCGATTTTTTCAAGTATATAACTTCAAACCTTATTGAAGTTTAACAAAAGAATAAATGCCATGTGAAAAAATACATAACAAAGAAGAACTATTAGAAATAGGGAAATTGGGATTTTAATGCCTTAACAATATTTGGGAATATTTTAACTTAAAAAGGGATTAATGGGGGAAAAATAGTTGAACAAAATGATTCAAATTTTGCTGGTAACCGGAGCATTATTACTTATTATGGGTACGTTCCTGAATATTACCAGAGACCCGCTTATGTGGGGTACAGGAACTGTAACTGCATTATTCATGATTCTGCTTTTCAGGATAGATCCTCTAAGTCCAAACGAATAACGGAAGAAAAGCCTTCTTTTATTCTTTTAATAAAAAAATTACTTAAACTTAAATTATTTACTGATTTGAGATTGAGATTGCAGACGATAGGGATCAGAAGCAAAATGATTTCAACCTTTCTCTACCTTCTGATGCTTTTGCTTACTCCCTTTTCTTCTGGCTTCTCTTGATCGGCAGTCTATCCAGAATCGCTGACCAATGAAAAGGAAGAAACGCTGGAGTCAAAACCACCGGAAAATCCGGAGTAGACCTCCACATACATTTTATAATTTGTTCTCAACCTTCATTTCAGCCTTTACCCTAGCTTTCATTCTCAATTCTTAGTTTCAAGTTTTTAGTTGTGTATTATTTGACTGGATTCAAGAATTTGATTGGATTCAAGATAAGTTAAAATATTTTACAGAGAAAATATATAGAAAGTTAAGTCTATAAAAAAGTTTAACCTAATATACGAAGCTCAGCTTGCAAAACAGGAATAATCTGAACCTTATAGACTGAGAAGGTAAAAACCGAGTTTCGGAGCGGGCAAAGCTCCAATCAGACATTTAATCCAAAGCGGCCGAGATGAAATGATGAAGTACCGAACTAAGACTGTTATCAATTATTTAATTTTTCTAGTCCTTTTAGTCTCCCTTTTTACAGGAGGATGTTTGGGGCAAAGTTCCGTGTTAAGCGGGGAGAATGGGACAGAAAAGAAAGCAGAAGTAGACAACAACAAAAGCTCTCCAACCAGCCATCTTAAAACAGAAGGTGTAAACCTTTCCGAGCTTGGAGCAGGAAACTCTACCTTTGCAGTGAACTCTAACCTTACAGGAAACTCTACCTTTGCAGTGAACTCTAACCTTACAGGAAACTCTACCTTTGAGATGAACTCTACTATTGCAGGAAATTACAGGCTTGGAGCCCTCGATGTAGAATTAAAAGCGCCTTCTTATGAATTACCTCTGGACAAGGATAATATTACCAACTATGGGAACTTTTCCGGCAGAATTACTCTGAACGAATCGGCTCTTAAAATGCTGGAAAATAATGGTTTTGTGGTAATAGAAAACCCTTACAACCCCGGAGAAGAAGATATAACTTCAATGTATGCTACCCTCAAACAAGAGGATATCCCTATTTTTATTACCACTGATTCCCTGCTGCACATTTATCATATTCAGTTTGATGAGACTCTTCGCCAGATAGAAGAGAGGGAATTTTATGATACTCTCTGGAAGACAGACTTTGCCCTGCTAAATGCCTCTATCGAGAAGTATAACAGTGCCGCAGGGGAAGAACAGGAAGCTGCAAGAAGAAATGCAGCCTACTTCGCAGTGGCGTTGAGCCTTCTCCAGCCGAAAACAACACAGGTACAACCCGCACAGGTACAGCCCACGCAGGTACAGGGAATAGAAGACTCTTACGGCTTTGTTAACGAGTCCCTTTTCCCTGCAGGTGCAGAGAAACAATATCAATTTGAAATTCCTGAGTTCGTAAAAAAAGAGGTTGAAACCGAACTTTCCCAGATAGAAGCTCACGAAGGTTTTGAACTCTCTCCGATTTTCAGGTATAAGGAAGATTATTCCCAGTACGTGCCGCGCGGCCATTATACCCGTTCTGAAAAGTTGCAAAACTACTTCAAGGCCTTTATTTGGCAAGGCCGAATGAGTATGCTCCTGAAGGATAAATTGATCGTGTCAGAAGACCCTGCAGCAGATGCCCGCATACAGACTATCCAGGCAAGCCTGATCGCTTCTGAACTCCAAAACGATTCTGAACTTCTTAAAAACTGGGATAGAATCTATGGGGTCACGGCTTTTTATGTAGGGTTTTCCGATGATCTTGGACCCTATGAGTACATGAAGGCTATGGACACGGTATTTGGCAATGGAGAGAGAAAGTTTAACGAAACCACGGTTGAGGAACTGAAAGCTAAACTTGCCGAATACGAGGGCCCGAAAATCTATGGAGGTACAGGAAATTGCGTCCTTGAACAGCCCTTTACTCCGGAGCAGGCTGATGAATGTCTCAAAAATACAAGTGGTTTCCGGTTTATGGGACAGCGCTTTATCCCTGATTCTTATCTGTTCTCAAACATGGTCGGGGTACATACAGGAGGATATACTGGGAAAAAGGAAACCCCATTTACGCTGGTGATTTCTGCAGCCGGGCCTATCCGAGGCTTCCCGCGCGGGCTTGATGCCATGGCTCTTCTGGGTTCGAAAAGGGCTGTTTACTGGCTCAACGAATTGAATGACTCCAGCTATGAAAACTACAGTGTTCAGTACGGAAAGATGGATTCGGAGTTTTCGAACTTCAGTGCCGCCGATTGGAACAGAAACCTCTACTGGTCCTGGCTTTATTCTCTCCAGCCTCTCCTGAAAGACTATGGTGATGGCTACCCAACCTTTATGAAGACCGACGCCTGGCAGGACAAGGAAATGAATACAGCTCTGGCTTCCTGGACAGAACTCAGGCATGATACAATTCTTTATGCCAAACAGAGTTACACTATGGTTGGTAGCGCGGCGCCGATGCCACCTGAAGAAAAACCAGCTGTAGGTTATGTGGAACCGGTCCCTGATTTTTACGCCCGGCTGCTTGCCTTAACGAATATGACAAATCAGGGCCTTGATGAAATGGGCGTGCTTGATCCTGCTTCAAAGGCACGGCTCACGAACCTTGAAGATATTCTCTCAAGGCTTCAGACAATCTCGGAAAAAGAACTCGAAAATAAAGAACTGACAGCAGAAGAATACGAGTTCATCAAAACCTATGGAGACCAGCTTGAGGGTACTATAGCAGATGTAGATGACAAGGCTAAGAAGACAACAATCGTCGCTGATGTCCATACCGACGGGAATACAGAAACAGTGCTAGAAGAAGGTGTGGGACATGTTGAAATGATAGTGGTTGCATACAAACTTCCGGACGGCAGAATCCTGATAGGTGCAGGACCCGTAATGAGCCATTACGAGTTTAAGCAGTCAATGCAGGACCGCCTGACCGATGAAAAATGGAGAGAAATGTTGGAGGCAAAACCGCCGGAAAGGCCGGAGTGGACCTCCACATACATTTCATAATTTTTTAATTGAGTGGGAAAAGTGGTTGTAAACCTTATCGCAGCAACAACTACATCAAAAAAGCATGATGTAAAATGCCTTTCAGACACGAATAAGTATCCAACAGGAATTAAAATCGAAAAAAAACAGGTTGAAGAATTAGGTTTATACGTGATGAGTTTCACGGAGAATGTAATTGCACATTCAAACCAAAGAATAAGGTGAGTTAATTAAATTATTTTGTGACAAGTCCTGAGATAAACTAAGAAACGAAAGTAAAAAGGGAGGGTAAGGGAGGTTTCACTTACCTGAATTTCACTTAAACTCGAAGTTGCACCTGACACCCTCAAGATCAAAACAGAGATTACACGATACACACCTTGCCTTTTTAGCCTCTCCGGACTTAAGTTTCAAAACAAGATCAGGCTCGCAAATGAATGACCTGCTCATGGATATCAGATCTGCAAACCCTTCTTCGAGTAGATGTTCCATAACAGAGAGGGACCGAATGCCCCCTACAAGAATTACAGGGATATTTACTGCTTTTTTTATTGCTTTAGAATATTCTCTAAAATATGCTTCTTTAGCAGGGGAGTTAATTGCGGTTCTTATGGTTACCCCACCTGCTTCACTTATCCCTCCGCTGACCTCGATTGCACATACTCCAGCTCTCTCCAGAATTTTTGCAGTCTCCATAACCTGCAAGATATTAATCCCCATCTCTGCCTTTTGAGAGCTTGGCCGGAAACCATCCGTTGCATTCATTTTAACAAGAATAGGAAAATCAGCCCCAGCTTGTTCTTTTATGCGCCTGACAATCTCAGTGACTAGTCTTGCCCTATTTTCCACTGAGCCCCCCCAGAGGTCAGTCCTTCTATTTGTATAAGGGGAAATGAAATTACTTAAAAGGAAACCATGGGCACAGTGGAGCTGTACCCCATCAAAGCCTGCTTTTTTTGCCCGGATAGCTGCTTTTGTAAATGCCTCGATTACCTCCAGGATTTCCTGTTCGGTCATTTCCCTCGGTACAACTGCCGAATGTCCGTCTTTGATTTCCGAAGGAGCCATAGGAACCGGGTATTCATCAGAAGCGGTTGCCTGCCTACCCCCATGCACCATCTGGAGTACTATTTTGCTTCTGTACCTGTGCACCCCTTCGGTTATCTTCGTGTAGGGTTCAATAAAACGGTCTTCATAGATTCCCTGCTGGTAAATATCACTCTGCCCCCCAGGAAGGACATAAGAATAGCCTGTTATTATCAGCCCGACTTCTTTTTTTGCAAGCTCTTCGTAGAGGTCTCCGAGCCTGGAAGTAGGCTTCCCATCCTTTTCAGCCATGAATTCATGTGTTGCGGATCTTACAAATCGATTCTGAAGATCTAGGTTGCAGACTGTAATAGGGTCAAAGATCATGGGAAAAAATAGGATAAGGGAGGGTAAATAATTTTCTCGTGATTAATCGCCCGGATCTTATCTTACTTCATAGAGTTTTTTACATTATCTCGTTCTATGCTTCACGGAAAGATGGTGAGGAAAAGCCTGGAAGAACCTATGTAATTAACAAGAAGTGTTAGAGAAGAGTAATTCCCTCAAGTATTCCCCCATTTCCGCTTGTTCCTTCGAATCCATAGATTATCCGAGCGTCAGAGAAGATTAAAAGAAGCAAAGGGGCACTGATATAAGTCAAGGGCCCCGAAAATTGCTGAGAGTCTAGATTTTTTCAGGTTTCTAAATTACCTGAACCACATTTTTAACGGTCTATTTACCCTGAATATTTATTTTTTCAAGCTCTTGAGTACATTTTGCAGAAAACCTTTCTTTTCAAAATACTGCTGGTGATATTCTTCGGCCATATAGAAATCTGAAACCGGCACAATCTCAGTTACTATCGAATTTTTGAAAGCCCCTGACTTCTCAAGTTTTTCCTTTGAGGCGAGGGCAGCAGCTTTTTGTTCTTCGTTGTGATAAAAGATGGCCGAGCGATATTGTTTTCCGACATCAGGCCCCTGTCGGTCCTTTGTAGTCGGGTCATGGATCTTCCAGAAAACGCTAAGCAAAGTTTCGTAAGATACCACATTAGGGTCGAAAATTACCCTGATGGCTTCTGCGTGTCCTGTATTAAGGGTGCAGACCTGTTCATAGGTAGGGCGTTCGAAGTGCCCTCCGCTGTAGCCAACAGCAGTTGCAATCACACCTTTAACCTGCCTGAAAGCTTCCTCAATGCCCCAGAAGCAGCCTGCTGCAAAAGTTGCTTTTTCCAGACCGTCCCCAGGATTTTCGAAAAAATCTTCGCCCATTTCATTTATTTTTTCATCTATTGTATTTTCTTCCACCGTCTTCCCCTCTCTCAACAATATCAGGTTTTACTGTATTTTCCCATCAGTTCCCCTTCGGCAATGATATGCCCTATCATCTCGCTTTCAAGCTCTTTCCTATTTGCTCCCGCTTTGAGCTCAAGCTGCCTGTCCAGCGCATAAACTCTGAAGAAATACCTGTGGGTGCCCGAAGGAGGGCACGGCCCTCCATACCCTATTTTCCTGAAATCGGTTATTCCCTCAACCCCTTGGATGCTGTCTTCTTCTATTTTTGCTATAGGTTCTATGTTCCAGACAATCCAGTGAGTAAACGTCTTCATGGGAGCGTCAGGGTCGTCCATTATAAGCACTAAACTATCAGCCTCTTCAGGAATGCCTTCGAATTCCAGAGGCGGATTTATATTCTGCCCGTTACAAGTGTACTTTCTAGGGATAGTACCATTAGATTCAAATGCGCTGCTAAAAACCTTTATATTCTGGATATCCATGTTTTCATCCCCTTTGCCAGCATCGGGAGATTCTGTGTTTGTATGCTTCTCATTCTTATTTTGAATACATCCCGAAATCATTGAGCATTCCTGCAAGCAAGAATACCAGAACAACTGCATTGGCCTTTCTGTTCATGTACGGCACCAATTCCTGATAACAGGAAAAATGCTCAACATTATAATGTTAAAGCTAAAGAGATATAACTTTAAGGCTTAATCTTAAGGCATGTGCTAAAATTCAACCTTGAAAGACCTGAAATTAAATCCCAACACTGATCCCTGCAGTTTAATCCTGAGACCTGACTCCATTTAAACTTCGTCCTTATCTAAAACCTCAATTGAGAAAGACGCAGATATTAAGTCGGCTCCTCCGCTAATATGGTAAAAGCCGATCTGTAGAGAATAGCAGGTATGAAGCTTTCTCAAAGCCGTCCCCTGAGAGCCAGAGCCTGAAATCCTGAACTTCATAGCAGGAAATCAGTCTTCCACTTCAAGGGCTTGAATTACATCGTGGACTGTAAGTTCTCCTTTAGCCACACGCTGGACAAGAGGATAAATAAAAGAACAATCATCGATTGCAGCCCAGCGTTTTTCTCCTACAACTCTGACAACTTCATCCAGTACGTCGCCACAATTTTTGCAATATCTGTTTTCACTTTCTGTTCCACAAGATTCGCATTTCATTGAAAATACCCCATAACTTATGAGGCTGTTAAAAATAAATAAATGATGGTGATGTACGAGTATATTTATAAAGTGATAAAAACCCGGTACAAACACACTCAGTATCTATTCCTTACATGCTCATTCCGGCAGTCCTCTCCGGATCTTCCAATCTTTTCAGGATCTCAAGGATTTTCCTTCATTAGGGGTCAGATTGATCTTCCATTTCCTTTCACGAGAGATTTTGTAATCAGAAGTTTTCCGAGGCATCTATTTTCGATCTGTTTCAGGCAAGATTGGCAATAATCTCTTCTATTTCCTCGACTCCTGCACTCTTTACAGTTATTTCTTCCCTGCTGAGAACTCCTAAATTCAGTTCTACAGCCCTTTTGATCTGGGGTTGCGCCCACACAGAACGATTCTGAATTTTGGGAACCGTGCCCAGGGTTTTCAAAAGGGCAAGACCGACAGCATCGTTTGCTATCACATCCGAACTTGCCAGCACGATGTCAGGCTCCCTCAAGGTTCCTGTGTTAGGGCCATCGGTAACAAAGCATTTTGTAGCATCCGAAATATAAAAATCGGGCATGTAAACAAGGTTTGACTCTGCAATCATATTCCCAAAAAGTACATCCCAGTTCTGTCCATGGGGAAGCTGCCGCCGATCCCTATCTGCGGTGATGCTTATCTGAGACTTGAGGCCCATGGTAAACGTCGCAGTCCAGTGGGTCTTGATCACTGGCAGGGCGATCATGTAATCAATTGACTCCAGAAACTCAGGCACATCGAATCCATATGGCCAGGAATAAGCACCCTTAGGCTCTACATGCCGTCGCTTCATGTCGTCAAAGGTAAGTATTTCGTCCACTCCTTCAGACTCAGCAGCCTGCCAGAGACCGAGTTCCTTTAGAACTTTTTCTGTATCCAGAGTGGACATTGATTTTTCAGCAACAATAATTTTTCCGGGATTGCATTTTTTGACTTCCCGGATAGCCCCTCTCAGTACATCCGGGTTTGTTGAACCAGGGGGCAGGTCCGCAGTGTTTGCATTCGGCCGGATCAGCACTGTTGACCCCTTTTTGATTCCAAGCCCTCCTGCAAACCCCACTGCTGCTTTTACGGCTTCCAAAGTATCCTTATTTCTTGAGAGTCCAACGACTACCATATTCAAACACCTGAATAGTAATTATAACCCTGTATATAAAAATCAGGAAGATATTAGCTTTCAAAAAAGTTAAAAACAGGATTGAAGGCGGTTTCCTGCATTTCCTGCAGTATCTTTCAATGGAGAATCACGGTTAATTGTCACTATTACCAATAGATTACTGGCGTAATTCCCCTCGCACATCTAGAGAAGTGCCCCTCCTCCAACCCTTGATCCGCATGCGATAAGCACGTATCCATAACATGATAAGTAACGTAACCGTAGCAGCTAACAACTCCAACCCTAGATAAGAGAATCTTGGCAGGTCAAAAAACCGTTAAAAAGAAACGAAAAAAGGAAAATAGAAAAGTTTTCCTGTAGAGAAAAAAATCCTCCAAAAGGAGATAACTAGAGTATTTTGTATGGATCTCTTGATCTCTTCAATTCCTATTTTGTGAAGGTTAGAATCTCTCAAGGCTGCTACTGTTAAGAATTTTCGAGCATTAAGAAGGGAAATAACTTCCCTGGATTTCCTTCAAACTCTGAGATAAATCTAAGAAGAAATTACTCAGAATTCTTCGCTGCTTGAGATGAATTTAGAATTTCAGGTAATCCCATATTAAATTTGTATTTTCCAAAGCTTGAGGTTTCAAGAATCTGCTTCTTTATGTAATATAAAGCACTCAGAAAACCATCAATATTTACAGACTCCATATCTCCGGCATAAGGATGAATATTTTCTTCAAGGGCACCCAGAAGCCTTGAATCAAGGTCGTTTATAAAGTAAGTATCCAGTACTAGAAGGCTTGAGACATGCTCATAGAAACCTACAAGCTCCTGAAGCCAGTCCGTAACTCCGTAATCTGTTGCATATTTCTGCCTGTTGAGAAACATAAGGTAACTGGAAATAGTATTTATGAGATCTTCGGTTAGGTTGTTATCCGGAAATACTATTGGAAAACGTTTCAGGACTGTAGGAGCTGTGTAACTCGAGAAAATCATTTCAGACTTACACACTGCGGGAAAGAGCCTGGCAATCGGGCTGTTAAGAACTGCAGTAACATAAGGATACTTATCCGGGTCTTTGAGAACAATCCCACAGCCGTCCTCAAACACATAATTTCCGACAGCATCGTATGCAGCCTGTAGATGATAGCCTTCAGTTGCAATGATTTTAGGAGTGTTAAGATACTTCAGGATCTTCCTTCCATTTATACTATAATCTTCGGCGTTAAGAGAGGAGGTATCGTGAAGGAACTCATTTTTGAATTCCAGGATTCTCTCGTAAGCCAGAGGGAATCTGGCCTTTAGGTCTTCAGGTTGAATAAGTCTGTACTCTTTCTTTTTACCCTCATCAGACAGCTCATAAGGCAGCATAAAACGGTAAGTTGAAGGGAGAAAAGTAAAGTTTTCGGATAATGCCCCTGATACATACGGATAGGCAAGTTCATATTCTGAAAATACAGGTTTACACAGGCCTTCGCAGAGATAATATGAGTCCGAACCGCCTTCCTCAGGAAGGAGAAGTCTATGCATCAGAAGGTTTTTTGTGCTTACACCTTCAAAGATGCTTTCGGCGACATCTTCAAGTGTAACCGGGATTTCACAGATTTTTTCTACTATTTTGTTTTCTTTGAGTAACATTTATTTTCCACTTCTGTAGAAGCACATTGAGAAGATATCTTCTCTTGTGTTTTTTATTTTCAGGACTGGATTACCCGGATAGAACATATCAATCGCGTGGCATCTCAGAATTTCGGACTTTTGGACCCCTATTAGAAAACTATCAAAGCCCGGCCTGAAATATAGGGTAGGATTGTGTTATTTAATACGAACGATAGTAGTACGATAAGAGTATATAAATATAATCTCAATGAAAATAAATTATAGATATAAATCATGATAAATACCTTGATTAATAGGCATTTCCGAGCATGAAATAAAGAGCCTCAAGTCAAGGATTAACAACCGAATCCCTGGAAGAGGATATAGAAAGAAATGCGAAGTTAGAGACAAAATACATCAAATCTTTAGCTTATGCGATAGAGTCGTAAAAGTAGCTAATAGTTACCTATCGTAAAGATTTCAGCGCAAAATTTTGCACTTCATAAAAATCC
>MDTP02000150.1 GCA_001714685.2 Methanosarcina sp. Ant1
TAAAATTCTTTGATGTGCTGGATTTTCTTGCAAAAGATGACAACAAAGTCAAGTTCCAAAGAGACAATGAAGATTATGTGCATCCTGTGCTGGCCACGCTGAGTTTGTGAACGGGAGAAGAAGGGGCATCTTCCGACCTTATAGTCTCGGGGCTTACCCTACCTGTGCTCTACGCAGGCAAAGACAACACCATAAAAGCAGATATCAAAAACATAGGAACAGACTCTACTTCTGGTTTTCAGACAGCGCTCTATGCTGATGGTGAAATTGTATCCACTGCTTCCGTATCGTCTCTTGCTAGTGGGAAAAGCAAAACCGTTGAGTTCAACTGGAAGCCTGCCAGTGATGGAGAGAAAGCCCTGCAAGTTTATGTCGATTACACGAACAAGACAAAAGAAATATGTGAAGTAAACAACTGGAACATTCCTATTCTTGCTAAGATCGTTGATATGAATCCCCCTAAACTTGAAATAAAGTCACCGGAAGATGGAAGCCTCGTAGACGCTGGAAACGTCACTATCAGCGGAACGGTAGAGGACACAAGTAGGAACCTGACGGTTGATGTGAATGGCAACAAAGCCATGCTTTCGGAAGGGAGCTGGAGTGTAAATGTGCCTGTGGTTTCAGGTTCTAATTTGATAGCTGTTTGTGCGGTGGACGGAGCAAACAACACAGCAAATGAGTTCATTGTTGTCAACGGAAGAGCTTCTTTCCTGCATGACTTTAATAAATCGTCCGGATCTAGAAATAAGGAAATAGTCGTTGATCAAACACACGAGGATTTCGAAAAAAACCAAATTTTGGTGGGTCCTTTATATAGTGTGTATAAGAAATTTGTTGAAATCACAGGTTTATCGATATCCTCACAAGATATTAACAATACTAGCAATACGCTTCAGATCTCACAGCTTAAAGAAAAAATTATGCAAGCAGGCTCCTCTAGATTTTGCATAGTTGCAGGGCTTATTTCTGCTGTTTTATTCATAAAGTTTCGAGACCAGAGGAAACAGCGATGAGCAGAAAAAGTAATCTCTATATGATTGTGGCTCTTTTCGTTTCATCATATCTTTTCATAGGTATTATGCCTGCAGAGGCAAATGAAAACGACTGGAACAGCCTGACCGTTACCCTCGGACATGAAAATTCCGTCGTCTCTGTTAACGAATACACTCTGGAAGCACTGAAATTTGACGGTTACGGCATGGTTTGGGTTCAAGTCTCGAAAAACGACGTAACCCTTGGGGATGCCGTCCTGGAAAATAACAGTTCAAGCTGGTGTTACATGGACAGCGATAATATACGGCTTAAGGTGTGCAATGTCACTGATAAGAGAAGTCTTCCTATGTTTGCCAGCGTCTGTTCACCTGAGGCAGAGATAGTTTTTGAAACAAAAAGAACGGCTGAAGATAAAATGAGCCTGGAACTTGACATCGAGGCGGACAAAGAAGAGTACTTTCTTGATGATGAAGTAATTGTCGATATGGAGCTTAGAAACACAGGGGAAGTAGAAGCCGACAAAATAAGATTTGACGTGGATTCCGATGGTCTCCTGGTCCAGAAAGGGGGTCCGGAGAATATAAACCTTGATAAAGGTTCAAAAAAGTCCTGTGAACTCCAGTTTAAGTTTCCGGAAAAAGTAAAAGAGAATTATAATATAACTGCAAATGTGAGCTGGGAAGACGGTTCTGGTAAACATTTCCTTTCCAAAACTGTAGAAATTAAGGTTAGCAAACCTCTGGAAATCTACAAAAACACGGGTCCAGAAGCGTTTCCTGGAGGCCCTGTGTATGTTACAGTTTCCGTGAAAAATGTCCAGGACAGAGCGGTAAATGTATCGCTGATCGACCTATTACCGGCAACATTTACAATAATTAACAACTCTGAGCTAGATAGTAATGTATTGGGTTCAAATAGCTCATCTTATTTGAGCTGGGAGTATTTGCTAGCTCCGGAAGAAAAAAAGATACTTTCTTACTCTATCAAGTCCGAACAACTCGGAGCCCACAGATTACCGCAAGCCCATGCATATGTAAACTTATGCGGGCAACTATATACTGAAAGTTCTGATTCCGAGGATTTAATAACAATATACGGAAATATTTTGTACAGAGAATATAAAAATGAAACAATGACAGAAGCAATACCTCCTGTAAAAGTAAAATTACATGTTAATCTGGTTCCGACATAATTTCGCAACTTTCAGAACCTTTTCATTTTGGCTCATTGGCTTGGTTCAGTTGCCAGAGAGTCTTGGAGAAATATTTGTTGGACGCAAATTCTTATTGTTCTCACTTTTCGGTGCTCCCTCAATAATCAGTTGACATTTTGATAGTCAATTTGCAGTCACACATCATTTATATCATCTAAATAAACGATCTCATGACATAACTTCTTGATTAAATTTTTTTCATGACTTACAACTAATACTCCGATACTCATCTCTTTGACTATATCTAAAACTGTGTTCCAGATCTGAGCTTGAGTAATAGCATCTAGCATTGTGGTTATCTCATCAGCTATCAAATATTTAGTTTTAGGACCTAAAGCCCTTGCAAGAGCAAATCTTTGAAGTTCGCCTCCTGAAAGTTCATTGGGCCACCTATTAAGCCAATTCTGTTTTATTCCAAATGAATCTAAAATATACTGTGATACATTATTTCCCTCATTTAAAATGTCTTTCATTTTCCATTTCGGGTTTACAGCTTTCTCCGGGTGTTGAAATACGAGCTGAACAGGGTTATATCCTTTTGGTGGGATTTCTTTTCCGTTGATGCTTACCTTTCCTTGATAATTGTTTTCGTAGCCAGCTAATATTTTACACAGGGTTGATTTTCCACTTCCACTATCCCCTATTAGACCCAGTAATTTTCCACTCTCCAAAGATATATTCACATTATGTAAAATCAAATTATTTCTTTTATACCCGAAACTTATATTCTCACCTTCAAGACACATTATTGCACCTCACCACTCCTCCGTTGACTTTTTTAAATTGAGGAATGCCTTTAGAGCAAAGATCATTCTTTTTGGAGCACCTTTCATAAAAAATACATCCATCTATGACTTCATCCGGCATTGGTTGTTGTCCATTAATTATCTGGAATTTGTTTTGGGGAAGTGCATTCCAAAGTGCCTTTGTATACGGGTGCCTTAAATTTTCGCCATCGTTTTTAAAATCTTCAACATTGGCTACTTCTAAAACCGTACCTGCATAGAACACTGCAATTTTATTGGATATTTTTAATGCCGCCTCTATATCATGAGTTATAAGTATCACTGCACAGCCTTTATTTGCCATATCTTTGAAATAACTCAATGTTTCATTCAAAGTTTTTTCATCCAATCCTGGAGTCGGTTCGTCTGCAATTATGAGCTTTGCAGAGCTTATTACGGCAGTAGACACCAGAACTCTTCTGGTCATACCTCCTGATAGCTCATGTGGGAACATTTTCTCAACATCTGGTTTTAAATCGTATCTCTGAAAAATATCTCTCTGGAGCTTTTTCATTAATCCTTCATTTTTCTCTTCAACACATCCTATTACCTGATTAGAGATCCTCATTAAAGGATCCAGATAGGTTATAGTTTGAGGAATTATGGCTATTTCTTTACCCCTTATTTCTTCTTTTTTCTCCTGAGTAAGTTTCTGGCCATTATATTCCATTTTACCATCAAGTTTCGCATTTGAAGGTAAAATTCCTAAAATCGCATGAGCCAGAAGACTTTTACCAGATCCACTCGATCCTACAACAGCTAAAATCTCACCTCTATAAGCTTCTATGCTCAAATTAGAGATTACTTTTAACTCAGTTTGTCTAAGTCCTGAGGCATATTGAATAAAATAAAGTGAAATGTCTTCTACCTTTAATAGAGCTTCAGTTTTATTCTTTTCTTCAGCAATTATTTCAGCTTGCTTTCCCATATTCACACCATTTGAATCTAAATTTTACATGTTGAGTCAATTTTACATATTTGGAGTCATTTTATATTCTGGGGTCAATTTCGGCTGTAAAATCTAAAGCTATCAGGCAACAAATTCTTTCAAAGACTTCCAGGAAAATTTACTCTTGAGCACTTCTCGGATCCATAATTTTTCCCAAATTATCTCCTATCATATCAAATGCCAGGACTACAATTAGTAGCGATAATCCCGGGAAGAATGCAAGCCACCAATATCCTGCTGATAGGTACTTCATAGACTCTGACAAAATTATACCAATTGCCGGTTCGTGGGGTGAAAGTCCAAAACCCAGGAATGTGGCTGAAGCTTCATGTAAAATAGCATGTGGAAACATTAAAATCGTACCCAAGAATATCTGGGGAATTAAATGGGGTAAGATATGTTTTGTAGCTATCCACAATTTTGACTTGCCCAGATTTATGGAAATGTGGATATATTCCTGAGTTTTTAGCTGCTTAATTTCTGCCCTTACAACTCTTGTTAAGCTTGTCCAATGCGTTAATGCAACTCCAACAATAATTCCTGTTGCTCCTCCTCCGAATCCTATGGAAATAATTATTATTAAAAGAAGGTGTGGGATTGAAAGAAATAAATCTACTAACCAGGATATAATGGAATCTGCCATCTTTCCTGTACTTGAGAGTAAGCCTAAAATTATGGCCAGTATACTACTAATAGTAGAAGCAAAAGCTCCAATCAGTATACTTAAACCAAGTCCCTTTAGCGTTCTTATAAACATGTCCCTTCCCATCCAATCCGTCCCAAACGGATGTTCCGGTGAAGGATTAAGGTTTTTAGAGCCAAAATTAGTCTGTAATGATTCGTCGCCTAAAAACACGCTGGAAATCACAATTGTAAGTAATAAGAGTGATGTGAAGCCTATAATTAAAAAAGTCTTCTGTCTTAAATTTAATCCTCTGAATACTCCTTTGTTAACTGTTACAACAGCAGTACTCATATTGATGCCTCCTGTTGTTTTATCCTGGGATCAACAAATTGGTATATAATATCAGCAATTGAATTTCCCAAAAAGACAAAGCAAGCACTAACAATAACTATTCCTAAAAGCAGTGGGACATCAGATCTCAGTCCTGCAGCTACTGCAGCCTGTCCAATTCCGGGATAGGAAAATACCTGTTCAACCAGAACTGTTCCTCCAAACAATTCACTGAATCCTAAAAACTGCAGTGTAATAGCCGGAAGCGCAACGTTTCGAATTCCATGCCTTAATACCAGGTCTAATCCTTTTTCACCTCTTGCCTTAGCAAATAATACATAATCACTGGATAAAACTTCTATTAGTTTTTCTCGAGTGAAGAGCGCAATTTGAGCAACTCCCAATAAACTCAAAGTTAGTGCAGGGAGAATTAAACGCAGAAGCCAATCAAAAAATGTCACATTTTCCGCAATGACACCTATAGGTACACTCAAACCTATGGGGAACCATCCCAAATACACTGAAAACACCATTAATAGAATTAATGCCAGCCAGAAAGTTGGTGTGGCAGCTAAAACATAACAATATGTCTTTATTGCCTTATCTATCCACGTTCCTTTTTTCATTCCAGCTACTATCCCTAAAATGAAACCTAAAACTCCTGAAAACAGCCATGAAGCTGCCATAAGAACAAGGGAAGCTGCGAATCTTTCTTTGATTACATCAGTAACAGGCATTCTATAAATCAATGAAGTTCCAAAGTTTCCTTTAAGAACATCTCCCGCCCAGTTCAAAAACTTTTCTTGCGGAGGCGTGTTAACACCCCAGTATTCCTCAAGTTTTGCTTTGTGCTCCTCGCTCACTGGCATTTCTCCAATATAAGCTCTAACAGGGTCTATAGGCGAGAATTGAATAAGCATGAAACTTACAAAACAAACTACAATCAAAAGACTTATTAACCGAAGTATTTTTTGTCCTATAAAGCCCACTATTTTTTCATTGTTTAACACGCTATTCCCTCAATATTAATCATTTTATAATAAATTTATCTTGATGTGCGAATAAATATTATGAACAATTTAATGAATTTTCATACTAATTTAAGTCAAAATAGACCACTGTAACATATTTTTTAATTATCAAACCCAAATTCCAGTCCCAAATAAAAAAGGTAAGATGAGTAATATTTATAACATCATTTTATTAAAATATTATATTACTCACTTTTAAATCGAGCTGGTTGCATCTGTCCTTTTCCATTCATAGATATTTCCTAAAATATCTGATCCGGCATTTTTTTGTGGGGTCCCTATGTCTAAGGTTTCGTCCACCGTATACAGATAATCCATTGTCACTAGCCATAACCACGTTGCATCTCCTGCAGGCCCATAACCGGTATTTCCATCATATGCCGCTAATTGCCAGTATTTTGTAGCCTGGTCCTGGTCTGCAGATCTCAAAGCTGTTTCTAAATATCCATCTACAACAGGATTATTATAAAGACCCGGATTCATGTATCTATCATCCGCTTCTTTACTGTGGTATTGCAGGTATAAATTGTAGGTATCTACACTGCTGTAAGCGTATAAAACGGCTGAACTGTATTGATTAGCATATATTTCATCCCAGTTTGTGCCGACAAGGTCTATTTTTATACCTAATTTTTTGGCTTGTTCACTTACAGTCACTGAAAGAGCTTGCCTGGTTTGATCCGCTGCAGAATAATATAATATAAATTCTGCTTTAGTTCCATTTTTCTCTCGGATTCCATCACCGTCATTGTCTTTCCACCCTGCGTTTTCTAACATTTTTTTGGCTTCTTCGAGATTTGAATCGTTGATTTTGGCTTCAGGGTTTCCAAAGGCTCGTTGATCTACTCCAGTGTATTCAACATCCCCTTTTCCATATAATACTCCTTCAAGTATGGCTTTTCTGTCGATACCCATGTTTAAGGCTTTTCGAATTGCCATATCTGCTGTTACATTATTGCCTATTGGATCTCCCTTTAGACTTTTGTTACCGGTATTATATTGCATGGGGAATGAAACTCCGAATGCTCTTGCTGCTGGAAGAGCCATTAAATTATATCCGTCTATAGTCTGGTTTGCATGATTAATGTCGATTTCAGCTATGTCTACGTCCTCGGATTTTGCAGCTGCAAAAGCAGTTTCTTTATCAAGGAATAACATGGTTATTTTTTTAAAGAATGGCTTTTTCCCATAGTAATCTTCGTTAAATTTGAATATCGCCTGCTGACCTTTGTCCCACTGTATCAATTTATATGGCCCTGATCCTACCGGATTGGATCCATAGGTTTCCTTTTTATATGCATGTTCTGGCACAATGCCAAGGTATCTGAGCCTCCAGATGAAACTGGATTGGGGTTCTTTTAATTTGAATTCAACTGCAGTATCATTTATTACCTTAGCATTTTCTAGATTACTCATATCCAGTTCCGAATTACTTCCAATTGCTGTATTGAATGTAAATGCTACATCTTTTGCTGTTAATTTCTCCCCGTCTCTGAATTTGACATCGTCTCTTATATTTACAGTCCATGTCTTCCCCTCAGGACTGACATAGTAACCTGTTGCAAGGTCATTTATTATACTGCCGTCATCGGCTGATTTGAAAAGAGTACTCTGTATCAATGGTTCAAAATTCACATGACCGCATCCCCATCCTAGAAGCGGATCAAAACCTGCTTTTGGTTCCCCTGTATGCGAATATACGTTCACTACCAATTCATCAGAAGCCGGGGTAGTCGAGCTAGCTGATGTTGAATTGGATGCAGCATTGTGAGTGGCATCCGATGAAGAATTGGAAGCAGAATTGGAAGTAGTATTGGACGTACAACCGGATGTAGAAACGATAATACCAATAACTGCTATAATTACAATAATTGACCCTATAAGCAAATTTTGCTGGTTTTTCCTAATCTAAACTCCTCCTCCATTTTATTAGGACCCTGAATTGTTTTGTCTCCATTCCATATAGTGAAGTAGTTGCATGACACTTTTTTTTGAATAATATTCCATCTCAAGATTGAGCACTTTTAAATCCTGCCCATCAAAATAAACTGGCTATTTTTCTCATTTATTTCGGTTCTTTACTCATAAGAAAAATTTAAGCCATGTAATCATTAAACAGGCAATCCTAATTTAAAAGCCAAGACACTCAATTCAAATAAAAACTCTAGATCATAAATTCAAAAAAATGGGATTTAAAGTCTAAATTAAATCCCAGGTACTTTACTCAATTTAATCTCATTTGCGTTTCCATTCCAGGATGTTACCAAAGATATCTGCACCATGAGGCTGTATCTTTGGAGTCCCGATGTCCAGGTCGTTGTCCATAATGAACACATAATTAATGGTTGCCATCCACATCCATGTAGCATCTCCTTTTTCGGAGAATCCTGTTGTTCCATCCCAGGCAGCCAGCTGCCAGTTTTTAATAGCAGTATCCTGGTTAGAACTGGTTATGGCTGTTCTCAGATAATTGTCCACAACAGAATTATTGTACATTATTATGTTGTTGTGTTTTGATGGATCGTAGCTCTTACTGTAGTATCTTAAGTATATGTCAGTCGGATCCAGCGAACCATAACCCCAGACATTTGGAGTCGAAGAGCAAAGGGTGTAAATTTCATCCCAGCTTTTACCCTCGACTTTAATGTTTATACCCAGTTTTTTAGCTTCCTCACCTAAGGAAACAGCTAAGGCCTGTCTTTCCTGTGCACTGGCAGGGTATGTTAACGTAAACTCGGCTTTTAAACCATTTTTCTCAACAATACTGTCGCCGTCAGTATCTTTCCAGCCGCCTTCGGCTAAAATTTTCTTTGCTTCCTCTATATTTCCGTCTTCGAAAATAGCTTCCTTATTGCCCCAAGGTGATTTATCTACACCCGTAAATTCTTCTTTACCCTGCCCATTTAAGGCTCCATTGATTAGTGCCTGCCTGTCTATCCCGATATTCATAGCTTTTCTTATTGCAAGGTCAGAAGTTACGTTATTTCCAATTGCGTCGCCCTTTTCAGTTTTTTTGCCCGTATTTGGATTCATCGGGAAGCTGATCCCTCGAGCATCAATAGAGTCAAAAGATACTATTTTCATCCCATCTACTTTTTGATTGGCAAATGAGGAGGGAATTTCAGCCAAATCTATTTGTCCTGACTTGGCTGCCGCAAAAGCAGTATCAGATGCCATAAAAAGTATGGTTAACTTTTTAAAGTACGGCTTTTGACCATAATAATCTGGATTTGCTTCAAAGATTACTTGCTGGCCTTTGTCCCACTGCACGAATTTGTATGGGCCCGATCCTATTGGATTCATACCGTAATTTTCACTGTAAGCATGTTCAGGGACAATACCAATTACTACAAGTTTATTGATGAACGTAGCCTGAGGATCATTTAAGTCGAATTCAACCGTATAATCATCGGCTGCTACAGCTTTTTCCAGCGTAGATAAATCGACTTCGCCACCGACGTTTGCTGCTGCAGTAAATGTGAATGCCACGTCCTTAGCTGTTAAAGGCACTCCATCATGGAATTTAACATCGTTTCTTATTTTAACTGTCCACTTTAATCCATCACTGCTAACTGTATAATTTGTAGCTAAATCGTTGATCAAATTTGCTTTACTATCCCTTTTGAAAAGAGTACTCTGAACCAGGGGTTCATGGTTATAACCCCATCCGGTAATAGGGTTAAAGCCCGCTTCCGGCTCTCCACCGTGTGTCCCAATGGCTGCTATCAATTCGTCAGAAGCCTTGGAAGTCGAGTTGCCAGATACAGGACCGGACACAGAACCGGACTCAGAAATGGGTGTGGGACTGGATTCAGAACTGGGCGTAGAACTGGACACACAACCAGACATAGAAATGATAATACCAATAGCTGCTATAATTACGATTGTTGACCCTATAAACAAATTTTGCTGGTTTTTCTTAATCTAAACTCCTCCTTGATTTTTATGAGATACCTGAATTATTTTTACAGTGATCTCTGAACCAGTATTTTACGGACTGAAAAAGCTTTTTAAATAATACGTTCATAACTAAAAATACTATCAAAGTGTTACTTTATTATCCATAGTTATAACTAATTGAATAAAATCATTTTACTATATATACTTTCCTAAAAAAATGTATTACAAAATATTTGTTTTATGTATTTTAGTATTAATAAATATGAATTTTTATTATTTTCCTACCCTTTGACAGGCTGCAGCCGTTGGATGCCGAAAACAAGTCCAAATATTGGCAATCCCAAAAAATTTAAGGTGCCATGTATTAAATCGCTCGTGTCTCAAGATGAACAGCTTTTGAGTCTTACAGCTGACATTCCGCAGATGTTTGCTAAAATTCAACAATTTTTCACGCTATCGTTTTTTCTGAAAATTGCTTTTCCTATT
>MDTP02000151.1 GCA_001714685.2 Methanosarcina sp. Ant1
ACTTCTGATATTTATCAGGTACCCATAAAATAAGATCTTTAGAAAAAGTCTTGGATGATAGGCAGGGCAACCATTCTCAGAGTAAGTAGATTCGATAGCACTAATGTCAACGACATCTATGAGATCGTTTAGTACTCTGGAAATATGGTCATCAGAAACAAACTCTTCCAGATTCAATGGAAGTAAAAATTGCTGCTTTTGATCGTACCTTTTGAACATGGGAAACACGGAAATTAATTTTCTTTAAAAGTATACTTTTTATGTAATAGATATCTTTAAAGAAGATAAATATTCCGATATTTATGACCCAAATGTACAATCCGGAAGAGTTTTGAGACAGCCTGCTATACTTCCTTTTCGGAGGGACAGTATATTACTATCGCCTGTTTGAAAAGTATCAGTGCACAGGATTTGATGATGCCCTTGAAAAGCTGATATTCAGTGAGTTTGCACCGCTTAAAAATGAAGTGAGGGACATTCTGATAGAGGAATTTGGGAAGGAGCACTCCACATATTATGAGATAATCTCAGCGATATCACAGGGAAGATGCTCGATGAGCGAGATCTCAGATATGACACATGTTTCTTCGAACTCATTGTCATCTTATTTTTACGATCTCATAGACCTGCTGGGAGTAGTGGAACACCGAATACCTGTCACGGACAATCCTAACAAAAGCAAGAGAGGACGGTATTTCCTTAAGGATAATTTCTTCAGGTTCTATGGCCGCTTCGTATATCCTATGTACAGCCAGTATATGGCAGGCAATTATTCACCCATGATGGAAAAGGTCCGAAAGGAATGGCAGAGTTACACAGGCAAGATATTCGAGGATATTGTTCGTGAACTGCTGGTTGAAAAGATGATCAGCGATTATCCAGAGATTGGGAGCTGGTGGAACCGGAAGGGGGATGAGATTGATATTCTTGGAGTAGATCACCAGGAGGGAAAAGTTCTGGCAATTGAGGTCAAGAATAAAGAACTGGGTGAAAGCGAGGCCAGAGAGATCCTGGAGTTAACACTCGATAAAACAAAATTAGTAAGAGGAATATCTGATCCAAAATTGAAAGTAGGGATAGTGGCCCGAAAGGTCAAAGGCAAAGAACACCTGGAAGGCGATGGATTCCTTGTATGGGGGCTGGAAGAGCTTATTCCCTAATTTTTTCGAGTTGAGCATTTGCCAGAGAAGAGATGTTTTTTATGCTATGTGCACCTTTGTCAAAAAAGACAATTGATCCTTTATCAAGTCTACTTGTTACCTGCTGTTATGTTTTTTTAAAATGAGCCTGATCGTTAACATTTCCTTTTTCTACAGTAATTCCAACAGGTAAGTTTATTGGATCTTCAAGTTCGATTACTCCTAAAGTGATCTATTTTTTATCTGGACGGTGATCGTGACTGTAACCATATTTACCAAGTGGGGACTTATCATCATAAAGAACGATATTTGTCCAATCCTGGATACAGTGCGGGTGGTTCATCGGTAAGGACAAGGCTGATATTTTCTATCATATTGAAATCCACGAGCACCTGCCGGTAGCAGTTGAACGGGCAATGGAGTTTCTCAAAAAGCACGCCATGCGCGGAGCGGATTTTTCCGAACTCAGGCGCAGGGACGTCTGGAGCATTCCTCTGACCATCCTGAGGGAAGCAGTAATCAAAGCTGTTGTCCACGCAGACTACTCACAAAGGGGTGCTCCTATCAGGATTGCATTTTTTGATAACCGCATTGAGATAGAGAACCCTGGAATCCTGCTTCCGGGCATGACTGTTGAGGACATGAGGCAGGGAGTATCCAAGATACGTAACCATGTTATTGCCCGTGTTATTTTTCACATTAAGAAATTAAAAAGGAATCGGATCTGAAAAACTAAAACACCTCTCAAACGACCTTGGCAGTAAGTGTAAAGTTCTCCTCCGTGTCGATTGCACCCGTGGGCCCTTTGTATATCCCCTTTACCTGCTGGCTGCCCGGAGCTGTGGCTTGAATTACCCATGAATGGGTTCCTGCAGCACCCATATTATGTGGAGTAGATGGATCCCGATAGTTGTCGTTGAGAATGCTGAGCCCCTTGCTCAGGTTGAGTTCCCAGGCATAGCCTGTTGAAGGGTTCTCAACAAGGTTAAGGGTAAAACTCTCTCCGTTTTTGAGGCTAATGGTCTTTCCGCTATCAATTCCGGTTACTACCTGACCTTTTTCATTGCTTACGTTTAATGGAGTAGCTGTCTTTTCGGCGCAGCCGGCTGCAAAGACAACAGCAGCAACGACAAGGAGCAGTGTTATGGCTTTTGAAATTTTCTTCATAAACATTCCCTCGAAAATTCTCTTCCTTTACTTCAAAATAACATATTTTAGAGCCTGTCTTAAAATTAAATTTAATTCTACATTGGGATAAAGAAGCCTCCTATAAGGTCGATGTTTACACCATTTTCGAAAAAATTTACTATCTGAGGTTTTGTCATTCTCCACAATATACCTTATTTTTCAATAATACTTGATAATAATGCTTATTTTGCGAAAAATTTTTCTTAAAACAACTTAAAAGCAATTTAATGTAGTATTATGTCAATAATTTTAAATGAAGAGAGTTTTAATCATTTAAAAACGAAAACTTAAACCAAGGAAAGCACGGAAAACACGGAAATAAAGGAAAAAATAACACAGTTTTTCAGTGCTTTCCGTGGTTGATAGAGTCTTGATTGAGTTATTCATGCCCTTCAGCGTTTTCATGTTATTAATAGAGGGTTTAAGTGTAATATTTTGGCAAAATAAGCATTTATTATCCATTTTTTAGCTTCTAAAGCATTTTCGTCAATTTTGGCAAAACCTCATCTGATTTTAAAGTAAGCAATGCTCATTATCCAACTGGAGAAATGGTTTGAATTTTAAGACAGCTCTTACGCGGCTGAAAAGATAATGCTCTTTTTGAGAAGGCAAGTACTAATATATTATGGTTTATATGATATTAACCACCTAAGACTTTACAGAACCATTTTTTTCAATATGCGAATGCATGTCTCATAGAACAAAAGTTATAGCTTATGACAATAGTTGAACTGATGAGACAAGAAATATGGCTGCAGCTTTATTGAACAAGAGTAGAACTTGATTGTACAATTCCAATCACAAATTATTTAGTTATTAGGATGCAAGTTTCATTAGAAAAGAGTTCGAACTCGAAAAGGAAATGATGTACAGAACTCATTGAAACCGAAATAAATCCGTGGGTGATCAGATGTTTAAACTTACAGAAGATGAAATCCATGAAATTGAAGATCTTATAGAAAGATTCTCTAAAGAATCTGAATCCGTAATAAGTGCTGAAAGAATAATTAGAGAATTGGAAATTAACGGAAAAAGTTGTAGGGTAAAAGTAATTGTAGAAGTCGAAGAAGATTATTTTGAGGATAGCTTTAATGATTGAGTAATTGGTCGTCATCTGGTATTCGGTTCAGTTATTTCCAAAACACACTACAGGACTTCTTCCTTTTTTTTCCAAACCCTTAAGGTTCCTTGCCACTGCATAAAATATGAATAACTTTCATAAGGATACCAAAGTAATCAAAGATATCATTCAGCCCCGGCAATAACCTGGCTTGACTCCGGAATAGAAGTTCTCAATTGATAGGAAAGCAAAAAAGCAGGTTATACTCCGCTCTTTTCCCTATATGGTTGAAGAAGCGATTAGTCAAGACTTGACAATAGTAGTTTATATAATTTAGATAAAGACCATTTCGTCAACCTGAAGTTTACAACATTTTTAAAATCGGCCATCAACCGAAGACTTTTAACAGAATCTTGTACTATAATATGGTATAGAAACGGAAAGAATATGGGAGATCAGGTATGAATAGTAGTATTTTCAGGAAAATAATGCTTGCAACCGACGGTTCGGAACAAGTAAGAAATGCAGTTGATTCGGCAATTGAAATTGCAAAATTAAGCGATGCAAAGCTTTATGCTGTGCATGTAATCGACCTGGGGAGTTATTCGAGAACTCTTTCCAGAGATGCGGAATGGGAAAAGGCGATGAAAGAGCAACTCACTACAGAAGGTAAGAAAGCAACAACTTATGTAGAGAATGCCGGAAAAGCTGCAGGCATTGAGGTCGAATCCGTAATTCTTGAAGGAAGCCCTGCAGATCAGATTGTCGATTTTGCAGAAAAAAACGACATTGATCTTATCGTTATGGGCACACAGGGAAAATCTGCAATCGAGAGATTTCTCATTGGTAGCGTAGCTGAAAATGTGGTCAGACACTCCAAAAAATCAGTCGTTGTTGTAAGGAGAAAAGCTGCCGAAAATATATTAGTTGATATACTCCAAATATTATGAAACCCGCTTTTTGAAATACTCTTTCTGGTCGCGTAGCCGGGCAAAGAGAGTACTGATCCCGATTGCTTCAGCAGACAAAATCACAACGGTACCACCGGATCTTTTCAGAAAGTTCCGGATTTCTTTTATGAAGATCCGATTGGTGCTGTGTATAAATCGATGGCGTTGATTTAATCAAAGAAGAGAATCAGGTTCTAGTGCATCGATTCCAAAATCAATACATAATTCAGTAGTCAATTGCAGTTATGAACACAAATATTTAGTTTAAAACCATTCGAGATTCATTAAGCACTGAAAGCACAGGTGGGCACGGAAAAGCCTAATCAAGACGCTATAACCACGGAAAGCGCGGAAAACGTGGAAAGCGCGGAAAACGCGGAAAACGCGGAAAGCGCGGAAAAAAAGGTGCCTGTGCTTCATTGAATTTTCGGATCGGCTCTAAGATTCGAAAGGACAGTAAAAAAGTCAGTGGAGCATTGAATTTCAGGCCAAGAGGATTCAAACTCAAAGACCTGATAGGTTCAATTGTAGAGGGAACGTACATAACAGAAAAACAGCCAGTAGAGCTGAAAAAACCTGCGATTTTCGAAATCGAGACTACCTAAAGCCCTCATTTTTCAAAAAGTAATTATTGAATGGTGGCAGGAATATTAATGGGAATCTATGTCTCGTCGGCAGTACCTTGATTTGTTACTGCAGTACAGCTTTCTTGCCTGAAGGGCACAGGTCAAAAGTCTCCAATAAGGGTATATAAGTATAAAACAGATTATTTAATCGTATAAAAAGAAGGTAATTATTATGGTAAAACCTATTGAGTTCGGGCTTGTCCTTGATGAACTATATTCCAGTTCAATATTCAACTACTATAACCACGGATATCTATTTAATATTGATTATTACATAATAATGAGCTATGAATAGCCTTCAGGACTCAGACTCATCCATAATCAAAGCTCTCCGCGGAAAAGGATACAAGGCTACGCCCCAGAGAATAGCGATCGGTCAATTTGTTCTCCACAATCATGTCCACCCAACTGCTCAGAGAATTTATAGCGAAGTCAAGAAGGTTTATCCAACAGTCAGTCTTGCAACAATTTATAAAACTGTTCAAATCTTAAAAGAGGCAGGTTTGATCCAGGAATTGAATTTAGAAAAAGATCAGGCCAGATTTGATCCCAATTTGAAGCCACACTCGCATCTGGTTTGTCTCCAGTGTAAAAGCATCAATGACTGCACAGACCCCATGATTTCTGAAATTGTGGATCGGATGTCAAATGAAGCAGATTTTTCTGCTGGAGGATGGAATTTTAACATATTTGGCATTTGCAGCAACTGCAGACGGAAAATCTGACACTTGCGGTACGTGGGGATAAGCCTGTGTGACTTGTGGACAAAAACACTTGATGTTAATACAGTGTTTTACTAATATCATTATCGATTTTCCTGATAGGCTCTTTTTTCCTGATAGGCTCTTAGTTGTCAAATTTCTTTTTAATCAACTCATCTGAAAACTTCCCTCCACGCCCGAATGCTCACGAAGCGAGCAGATATCGGGCGGTTACTGAGATGAAAGGGGATTTATTCTAGCTAATTTATTATCATGGATAGGAAGGAGAAAATAAGATGGAACTTGAAAAACTTCAATCAGAATGGGATGATCTGAATAAACAGATCAATGAAGTTACAGAAAATATGAATAAGATTCTTCATATGGGAAAAGAAGATTCTTTTTCTGATAATTGTGATAAACTGATCGAATTAGAGACAAAATATAATCAGTTATCATATGAAGCTAGAGCAAATGGGTTTGAATTGGGTGAAGATTATATTTGGAGAAAATATAGATGATTTAATTGTAGAATTATCCCAAAATTTTTCTTCTTTTTAATGAACTCGTCTGAAAACTTCCCTCCACGCCCGAATGCTCACGAAGTGAGTAGACATCGGGCGGTCACTGGCAAAAAAGAAGAAAAGTATAATCGTCAGCTTCCATAAAAAGCGTGTTATAGATGGCATATTGTTAGCAGCATCTTTGAGAGCCAGTCTGAACGAGAGCAAAAACAAGCCGGATTCTAGACCCTAGAGGGCTTGCGAGAGAGGACTGTGGCTAATGTTCTTTTAGATGGCCCTGGTCAGCCTGTGACTAAGGAAGAGAATGCCAGCCATACCTACGTTCGCTTTCATGGGCAGAACTCTATGATTTAGTTTATGCTTCGTATATAAAGTGACAAAGGAAGTGAAAAATAAGAGAAAGCAGATCAGTAATCGACCTGTTCTGCTTCTTTTATCGTTTCCTTGAACAGAGTATAAACCCACAGCTGGTAGATGATGACTATTGGCACGAGTACCACTGCTGCTCCCAACATGATGCTCAAGGTCATGTGGCTTGATGCTGCCTCAAATATATCTATTCCGTATTCAAGAGAAACAGAGGACTTAAGCAGGTAAGGATAGATACTTGCAAGCCCGCTTTGAACAACGAAAAGAAGCGCCAAGAGATTGCTGCAAAAGGCCGGGAATCCCCTGTCCTTTTTTGCAAAGAATACAGCAAGGACAGCTGCTGCTACCGCAAGGACTGGCAATAAGTACAGAGCTGGCGTGGCTGAATAGTTGCTTGTAAAACCTTCTATACCCATAAAGGAATATGCCAGATAGACCAGAACAAGTACAAGTACAATAAGAGTGCTCTTCTTTGCCAGATCACCTGCTTTTGCAGCTAGGGCACCTTCGGTCTTGACATTGATCCAGAGCGCACCCGAAGTAGTACTCATAAGCACGAACAAGACACCGCCTATCAATGCATACGGGCCGAAAAGTCCAGGAAGAGTACCATTATAAACTCCTCCTAAAGCGATTTCAAGCCCCTTGAAGAAGTTCGCAAATGCAACTCCCAGGACCAGAGAGATCAGCAGGCTTCCAACGAACCATCCCCACGTAAGGGCCTTCTGTATCCGGGGATTATCTTCCTTGTGGAGATATTCTACGGAAATGCCCCTTGCGACCAGGCCGATGAGCAGCAACATCATAGGAAGATACAGGAAAGTAAACATCTTCGAGAATACCAAAGGGAATGCAGCAAATGTTCCACCCACAGCCAGGATGAGCCATACCTCATTACCGCCCCAGAAAGGACCCACAGATCTCTGAATTTGTATCCTCTGCACCTTATCTGTGGCAATAAAGGGTGCCAAAAGACCTGCTCCAAGAGAAAACGAGTCTACAATGAAGTAAACTCCCCATATAACACACCATAGGAAGAACCAGATAACAGCAAGCGTATTATGAGTAAGGAAATCGAACATCTTCACTCAACTCCTGTCGCATTGACTACGGTTTTCTTTATGAGGTATATCTCAAAGACCATCAGGATCAGATAGAATGCGCTGATAAGGATAACACTTAACAACACATCTGATGTGGGAACCGATGATAAACCGTTGGCTGTCTTTAGCAGACCATATACCAGCCATGGCTGCCTTCCGATCTCAGTTACATTCCAGCCGGCAATAATGGCTATGTATGGGAGTGGAATCGACCACATCAGCAGCTTCAGATACTTATCCGATGTATACAGCTTGCCTGACTTGTGAAGATATAAGCCTGCAAGAGCCTCTATGATGAAGAGGGATCCCAGAATTGTCATCAGCCTGAAGCTCCAAAATACTATTTCTACAGGTGGTAATTCATCCTGAGGTAGCTGGTTAAGTCCTGTTATCGTTCCGCTGAAACTTCCTGTATACAGGAAACTTGCAAGACCTGGAATTCCCAGCAACTGAACACTATTGGAACCAGTGCTCGAATCAGGTACCTGTATCAGATACATGGGCACTGAGGAACCTGTTTCCCATATCGCATCCATTGCCGCTCCTTTTGCAGGCTGAAGCTCAGCAACATATTATGCATAACCGTGACCAAGAACTGGAAGCATGACTGCAGTAGCGAGTGCTATGGTAACTGCTATGCTGAAAGACTTCTTGAACACTTCATTGTTGTTCCTTTTAAGGAAATGATATGCACAGATTCCCATGATTAGGAATGCGGTCAACAGGTAAGCTGAAAGCAGAGTATGTACCAGCATGTACCACACATAGCTGTTTGTAAGCAGAGCAAAGAAATCTGTCATAACCACCTTGCTCCCATCAGCTGCCATCTCATATCCTACGGGATTCTGCATAAAACCGTTAGCAGTGATAATCCATAATGAAGATATGTTAGTACCCAGAGCGACCATCCACATGGAAAATGCCTTTAGTTTCTGACGGGAGCGGTCCAGGAATATCCATGCGCCAAAGAAAGTACCTTCAAGGAAGAAAGCCATTAATGCTTCCACTGCTAAAGGTGGTCCAAAGACATCTCCCATGAATTCCGCATAGGCACCCCAGTTCGTACCGAACTGGAAAGTCATTGCAAGACCTGTTACCAGACCTATTGCAAAGTTTATCTTGAATACCCTGCCCCAGAAATCGGCCATCTTTCGCCAGGTTTCATCTTTGTTCTTGTAGTATACCGTTTCCATGCCTGCCACTAACAGTCCGAGTCCCAGTGTTAGTGGAACGAATAGGAAATGGAAAGCAACTGTTATGGCAAATTGAAGCCGGCTTAATAAAAGCAATTCAACCATTCAGGTCCCTCTTTTTTTAGAGACTTTTTATTATTCTCTGGTCTTCATTTTTTATCTAATTATGTAAAATAGTAAAATTTTAATTTTGTTGATTTAAATGCTTTTTTATTGGAAGAAACGACAAAATAATCGATAAGGCAATAGTAAAAATGATATTTGAAAACAATATATTAATTCTTTTGCCGAAATATGAAGATCCTTTCACTTCTAATTGGGATTCTAGGAATTGGGGGGTTTCCAGAAGTTATTTAGAACGGAAAATAGACTTTAAGTTATTGAATATTTTTACTATCAGTTTATCGGCTCTGGCTCAAACATACATTTTTCTACTCTTGCAGCACCAATAATGTATATTGTAAGGAATACAGTGTGGCTATGAAGTAGGGTGTTTGCTATAAAAATCAAGGGGTAATATTGATGGATATTAATGAAAGCTGGTATCTTAATAGTGATCCAAAATGTGGTTTGAACCCTCTTTTAAAGTTTGTTAATTCAAATAGTGATGAGGAAAACAAAGCAATAATTTCATGGGCACACGAAAATGGTATAGGGTTAATTGACCTTAAAAATTGCACAGCAGCTGAGTTGATTAAGAAGAGGAATGAATACAGGCAGCTATTAGAAAAAGTGTTAGTAGGTACAAATCTTGAAGGAGACGATTGCTGCCTTCGTGGATTCGGAACACTTGCAGAAAATAAGATTTTCCATGAAATATGTAAAGACCAGACGCATGGTTATCACGAGTTTAACGCAAAGAAAAATGCCTATTGGGAAGCCGTAAGACTAGTTGAATATAAGGAACTAGAGTTTAATCCTGATTTGTCTAGAAGATATGTCTTAGAACGTATCTTAAAATTCAACTCGACCTCACAATTAAATAGGGTTAACATTGACCGAATAACTGTAGATTAAACCTCTAACTGCCTATATAGTAGCTTTAAACCATAATTCCTACTGAATTGATTTCATGAATGAGACCTGTGTTATTATGACATAAAATGATACCTTTAAAGTTATAGCGTAAAACATACTCATTATTCATTTGTAGAATTGATTTGAATTTTCAGACAGCCAGTTAGACAAGGAATTCTTTGTTTTGTTCTGACACTAACGAACAATCCGGATACAAGTATTATTTAATTTTACGACACGCTCTCAGATTTGATTAATAACTTTCCATTATCCTTTAGCCGACTTTCCGCAGATCTCTCCTCAAAAGTAGTATTTTTCACAATTT
Source organism: Methanosarcina sp. Ant1 (assembly GCA_001714685.2). GTDB lineage: Archaea > Halobacteriota > Methanosarcinia > Methanosarcinales > Methanosarcinaceae > Methanosarcina. The sequence continues at coordinate 10,196 of MDTP02000151.1, forward strand.
TTTCCCATCAACCTTATTATTTTGTCCTTA
>MDTP02000152.1 GCA_001714685.2 Methanosarcina sp. Ant1
TGGAAGTTTACAAAGAAGACTGCAGATGAGAAGCTGTCCAAATATTATGTTTCATAATTAAATTGTCAAGGTACTAGTATAGTTTCGAATGTAAATATTTACATTTAAGCCACTTGAAATTCTATAACCGCGGAAAACGCGGAAAACGCGGAAAGACGCAGCTAAAAAACTGCAACAATGTAAATTAGCCCTCTTGAGCGAAGCGAAAAGTACCTCGTGCTGTTGCAGTGCAACTCCCAGAAAATCTCCGATTTTCTGTGATCCCGAAGCGAAACTCGGGAAGCGAAACTCGGGAAGCGAAAAGGGCAGCGTACCGCAGAGCTGCAACTCTGCTGGCACAACTCTGCCGGAAAAGATGTTGCATATTTTATTTCTTCCGTGTTTTACGTGGTTCAACTTTAAATTTAAGATTAGTGGAGAAATGTATATACTTGACTATAATCTTTTCAGTTTATGAAGTGTTGATTTCTACTGTGAGGACTTAGTTGCAGATTTTGAGCAATTACCAAATAACGATATCGAGAAAAATATTATTCTCCTGAGGACACCTGACGAGTTGGTTGAATATTCTCCATTCTGGCGAAAATACTTGATCTGCTATACTTACTATCCAGGCATTATCCTATGCATAGAAGCGTATTCAGTGTTAACCGTACCTTCCTATATTAATGCGGCTACCGTTATTTCCAGGCTCTTTTGAAGAATCTGAGGAAGTATACCCGGCATCAATGCAGGGAGAAGTTGATTTCAGGCGGTAGTCATGTTTCCTCTGATTTATAAAGAGAGGATCTACATAAATGTCAGTGGTTGAGTTCGCGTTTTTATAATTTCCGCCCACATTATTGTAAAGGCAATTATTTTCAAGTATGAAGTTATGGGTTTCAGGTAGGTAATTGATTACTGCATATCCTGTCCCGCTCGGGTCTTTTGTGCGTTTCTGGGTATTTACGATTATGTTGTTGCGGGCAATTGTTGTATATCCTGTACCTCTAGGTGAAAGGTCAACGGGATCACCCATACCTGTAGAAATGGGAGGATACATGTGGATAATAGCAGCATGATATACACCGTCAAAGACATTGTTTTCGATTAGGGTATCGTAAAACCCACTTGTTACTATACCTCCTACCCAGTCAATACTTGGGTTCTTACCAGTACTATAGAAGATATTGTGATGAATATGGACATCCTTAGCTTCGTTCTTGGGATAAGACTCTCCATAACCTATCAGCCAGATTCCAGGCCCATAAGTATTATGGATAGTATTATTATACACCTCTACATCGTTAACAATGCCTGTTGTTTTCTCAATCAGAATTCCAGGGCCACCTGCACTCCAGTGATAAAAGGAGTCGATGAAATTATCATGGAATTTTACGTTGTTTGAATCCCACACTCTAAGACCGCTATCAGTCCGGCAGGTTATGCGGTTTTTCCAGGCCTCTACGTTCCGGCAACCAATGGTATAAAGACCATCATGGCCTAGTTTATACACTTCATTGTTATAAAACTGGATATTGGAACTATTCTCTACTCTCAGCCCGTCTCCCATTCCATGATGCATAAACATGTTGTACACTTTTACGTTATTACAGTTATTAAAGTACATTATATTATAGTACCCTCTTCCCAATATGATTTCACTATTACCAGCATAGTTTCCATTAACCTCAAAGCCTCTTACTACAATGTTGTCGTTTCCCGAACTACTCATCTGTTGTATCAAGGGTTTCATCGTCGGCCATCCTGCATTATTAGCAAGCTTGATAACGGCAGTGGAATTTCCTTCGAGAATAGTATCACTGCCAATTAGAAGAGTATCGTCAATAATGTACGTAAACGGTCCTTTAAGATGGACAGTTGTGAACTGCGGATTCTCTGCAACATATGCAAGAGCTTGATTAATCTCTACCTGATCATCACTTCCATCACAATTGAAATCTCCACTTCCATCTCCAGCTACATAGACAGTCTTATTTAATGATGTAGTGAATGTTTTGGGCGGTTTAGTGGGAAGAATGGCTATTCCCAGTGCAATCAAGAAAATCAGAATTACAACGGAAACTCCTATTTTTTTCTTGTTTTGCCTTATGTACCTCAGATATTTTTCGTCCATTTTTATCCCCTACTTTAAATTATAAACCTCCAATCTTGAAAAAGATCCTGGAGGTAAGTCGTTAATCAAATCTGAAGAAATGAGCAAATAGTTCGCATTTTGAAAAAACGAAGGGGAATTCTGATTCTTACGATTTTCATTAACTTATCCCCGCAGCCAATCAGTGGCTGCTCTAGAATATCATGCATAGTAAACATTTCCAAACTTATTACGAAAGTATATGCTTATCTCAAGCAGAAGATATTGTATTTTATCCAGAGGCGACTATGGTATCTATCCCTATTCTCGTGGGATCTCTTATCAACAGGCAAGTCTGAATTTAATTAATTCTTATTATATTAATTTTTATTAGAATATGATTATCTTAACTAAAAGCCTTTTTTAAGATCTTATAAATTCCGGCTGTAATTATGATTTTTTTCGACAATATGCATAATAATGTATTCATATAAATTGATCTAATATATTCCGTCTCAAAACCATTTCTCACAGGATTTACGCACTTGATAGATAAACTATAGCACAGGAAAGTTTGTCATAAATATTACGATTAATATAGTTTGAAGCTTCTAGCTGTTGGTTCCGAAGTTCAGCTTAGTACGTCCTATTTTGTTCGAATTGTCTTGTTGGCTATCCACAGGTTGATAGTCCTAAAATTAAATGGCTTAAATATAAGCTTACTTTCAGGAACAAAAAGGTTGATATAATTTAATTTAAGAATAAACTTTGGTAATCCATTTGTATTCAGTTGTTTTTATTCCACAATAATCAAAATAACGTCTACCCTCATTCTTTTCTCGTGACTTTGGAGTTTTTAGAGCTATCGTGTCGCAATAACATAAAACGCAATCAAGAGGAGCTTTAGACATTTCCCCCTAAAACACCAACCCTATATCAGTGGACGACCTAAACTTTAATGAACTTTTAATTTTATAAGGAATCTTAAATAAAGTAATAATACTTATTCGGTTGTGTACATGACTTATTGATTAAATCTGACTAGATGAGATATTTACCCTGTACTACCAGATTTGAGAGCTACCTTCTTTTTGCAGTTTTCAGGAATTTATTCCAGATCCAGAAATATGATACTTACTTTTAATATTCTCAAATTATAATAACTATGGTAAAGTTTGAGATTGAGCCCATCCTGAAACTCAAAATTTGTTTCTTGAACCTTGTATTTCGAATAACTTATCAGGTTCCTTATCGTGGAAGTAATCCTGAAAACTTTTAATGATTAAGAATGAAAGAGCTTTTGGGAAAAGCTCCAGAATAAGTGACGATTGATAGTTTTTTAGTATGTTGGCTCTTAGCTTTTTCGGGTGGTTAAATTACATCTATTTCCTAAATGTGAGAGTATCATATATAAAATTTGGAATTATTTGTTGTTGTAAATCACATTCAAGGTCGATGTTTTTCTTTTTAGCCAACTTTATAAATAAGCAATTAGTTCTCACACACAAAACAGCGAAGAGCGTAATGTTTATCCTATTATACTTAGAATAGTATATTATCAACTGATAACTTAACAGAACCTTTACATAATTGTAAAATAGAAATAGCTCTTTAAGTTTTAATTTAGGGGAAAACATGAAGCCAAAGATTGATTCTACGAATTTTGGTTCGATTACTGTAGATGGAGAGACCTTTGATTATGACATTCTAATTCGCCTTAACGGGCAGGTAGAAAAAAGAGAGAAAGCTTTGTCAAAGGAAGTGTATGGAACCTCCCATAAAGTCTCGCTTGAGGAAGCAAAGTACATCTATGAGGAAGGAACAGAAAAAATAATTATAGGAACCGGGCAGACAGGTTTTGTGAAACTTTCGGAGGAAGCTGAGGATTTTTTCACGGGGAAAAAATGCGGTATAGAACTGTTTCCAACTCTCTGGGCAATTGAACGCTGGAACGAGCTTGAAGGTAGGATCGCTGCAATGTTCCACGTAACGTGCTAAGTATTGAAGAGGCAGGTATTCAAAAAAATATGGTTTTTCAATCTTTGCAGGAATATCTGCCTTACTGTCTACGTAAAAAAGATCAAAAACGCTTTTTTTTGTATCAATCAGGGGGAGATTATAAATTAAATGGAAATGTAATTAACCGGGTTTGCCGTCAGTATAAAATAAGTTTAATTTATTCTATAAGTATCAGATCAAATACAGCTTTCTTTTGTTCTATCTTTTACGCAGGAATATCTATTCATAGAACAAACTTCAAAACCCATACAGGATCAATGAAATATATTTCAAATAATCTCATCAAATTTAAGGAAGTTCCAGGTTGAAGTGGATTAAAAAGCTCTTCGGAAAAAAAGAAGATTCCAGTGAAGAAACTGGTTTCAGAGAAATCGATTTTGAAGACCTGCTCTCATGGCTCGATGACAGTTACCAAAAAATATCTTCAGGAATAGAAAAAGAAGTCTCCGGACTTATGAGGGAACTTGAGGTTGCGCTTTCGGAACTCAAAGAGAGCAATTCCAGGCTTGCTGAAGCAAAAGTCGAGGGAGACTTTGATATAAGGGCTGTAAAACGAGCGAAGAGCAATAGGGAAAATGTGATAAAACAAGTATCAACGCTCGTAGATAAAATAAAAGTGCAAGAAAATAAGGATTTTAGAGCTCTGAAAGGATTCTATGAGGCGGCTGTGCAGAATCTCGATATTTGCCTGGAGAATATGGATCGGAGTTTCAAATATACAAGAGGTGTTTTCCCTCAAGAGTCTAAAGAGGTTAGTGAAGGCCTTTCCAAGTTAGGTCATGTTTTTAAAGAGCTCAGAGAAGCAATTATAATAAATAAAAGGGAAATGGAAGCTATCGAAGCATCTTATGCTGATATGAGAGAAATCCAGAAACTTTCGACTTCGAAAATAGCAGAAACGCTGGAAATCGAATCTAAAAACAGAAAAATACAGACTTTGAAGGATGAAATTGCCAGAGCAAGTCAAGCTCTCGAAGAGTTCAGAAAAGGGGACGCCTGGCAAAGTTTACAGAGCCTGCAGGAAGAATCTACTGCGGTCGGTAGCAGGCTCAAGAAAGCCGAAACAGGTTTGAGTTCTCTTGTCCTTCCGCTTTCAGGCCATCTTTCGAGAATAAAAAAACTTCATGAAAGTGGCAGGTACACCTTAAAGCCTGAAGTAAAGCAGCAGCTTGACATCTGCCTTGAATATCCTATACGTGTTGATCTTTCTTTTTTCCCGGAACTTCAAAAGGTGTTTGAAGATAACGCCCTGGATATGCAAACCCAGAAAAAGGAAAAAGCTCTTCTACAAGTCAGAGTCTTAATTTCTGTTTTTCCGGAGAGGAAAAAAAAGTACCTTGAAGCTCTTCGAGAATTTGAAGCAAATAAAGCTGAAATTTCGAAATCGGATACTGGAAGACTTGTTGAACTTGAACACAAGGAAACAGAGCTTCTGAATAGAGTTCATTTACTTGAAGAAGATATCGAAAATTCCCAAAAGAAGCTGGCTGTTTTAAGAGAAGAGCTCGAGAGCAGGAGGGAAAAACTTCTTGCGAGCATCAGTTTAATCGATAGCGGTGCGAGACTGCACTTTCAACCTTCTATTTTTGGATAAGTTGCAAATGAAGTTTCCTTTATCGGGAAATTTGCACAGATATACGAGAAAAATCGAATGATAACGACGACAGAAACCCCCTAAGCAATAAATAATATATTTTGGCGTATTATAAATATCGTCTTGTAAACAGGGGAATTATGTGGACTCCGAAACCGCAGGTGGAAATAAGGATGATGGCAGGACGGCAGAGGCGGGAAAGCTCGCTGAGAAGAAACCTGACGTTATACAGGAAGCTCGAGAAGAATATGGAAGGTATTTTGGGATATGCGGCTCGTACCATCATCTTAAGGCTTGTGTTTGCAAAAGCTGCCTCTCCTATCCTGGAGGTTTGGGGTTGTTCTGCTCTAGGGGCAAAAGTTCTGAAAAGGGAAAAAAAGAAAGTTGTCTCTGTGAGTCCTGTGAACTTTTAAGGAAATTCCGGCTTGAAGGTAACTATTTCTGTCGGCTTGATGAAAAATTGGAATTCTCTGAATAAGTATCAATATTTCTCTGAAAACTGCAAAAACATATTTTCATGGGTTGGAAAAAACAGAATCTTCGTAGTGGGAAATAAATATTTACATTTAGCTTATCCCAAAATGTAGCCAAAGAAAATGCCGACGATCCGGAAAAATTAATATGTGTTTTCTATACATTGATTTCCAGGCCGTCGGTCATTTGCGGCACCATTTGACTAAATACTTTTGAAAAATATTTTAAAGAATAATACTCAGATTTCAAGAACTTGGACTTGAGGCTTCGTCTCCGCGGACTGCAGATTGTCTGTCATTTTCCTTTTTTGCACACTCCATTCCGTCTTCAACAGCTTCCCTGATGATATATCCGGCCTTGTGCAGAATGGTATCCCCTATCTGAGGATCTTTGTCCATACTTCCCGTACAGGGGTAGGAGTGATGGGCGCCTGAAATGGTTTCTTTATATCCTGGCATATCTGTCCAACCGAGCTTCTTTGCTACAAACCAGGTAGATCCACAGGGAGCATCCCTGATCACACCTGCTCCTATGAACATCTTCCCATCAGGACTCGTTTCGATCCTGAGTACAGGCTTTCCGAAACCAAGATCTACAAACGAATCTATAATCGGTTTTCCGGTTTTTTCGAGGGAACAGAAGGGCTTTGGCCCCTCAAACTCAACTCCCATGGACTCAAGCTCTTTCCTGAGTTGCTCAAGGACCCCAGCAGGGGTTTTCTTCGAGTCTTCGGCAGGTGCAATTACGGCTTTTGCCTTAGTTTTCTTCACGACATCCGGAAGAGCTGCAAGGAGGTCGGCATGGATGCCGATAGCAAGTATCAGGTCACATTCCGGAAGTCCTGCGGGAATATACTGCTCTGGCTCTTCTATAAATGCTGGCAGGTCTTCGGGAAATTCATGAATTCCTACAATCATTTTTGCATATGATTTTCTTGCCTGCCTGCAGCGGTTACAGAGTTCTCCGCAGGACACGCAGAAATTACTCGAGTTAATCAGGTTATGGATAACTTTTTTCCCAAGTTCGCCTGTGTAGAGTACAAGAATTCGCATAAACTTACTCCTTTTATAGGGACTTTAAAGACTATTTTGTAACTTTTCTTTCCTTGTAGATGAAAATTCTGCAGTTTCCTTGACTTCCAACGAAAAAGTTCAAAGGACGGAAACTGGTTTTCGCCGAACTGTTTGCGAAGCTACTTGAGAAACTGTTAATGCTCAGTTCTGGCAGCATTCATTTTTACTGCCAATTCTTTTTGTTATACTATACAATTATTTGTTTCAATGTATAAATAATGGGAGTTTCGAAATAGAAATCGGTATCCATAACTAAACCCATATTCGCATTTAAAAGAAAGAAAATCTCTAAGGCTGGAGAAGAAAAGAATAATGATAAAAGCGGTCGTCATTGAATGTTCGATTGATGCCATCATTAGTGTGACAAGCGAGCAAGATCAACTAAAACAAGCATTTAGCTAAGGAGTTTTATAGTCTGCCAGTTGTGGGTAGAAAGAACCCTTAAAACAAACTTCTAAAATATTGAAGTATGGCACTGATCGAGCTCGATGATCTTTTAGGAATAGCTCGAAAATAACTTCAAGTTTTCACTTTGGGATAGCTCTATAATTCCATTTTCCCAAATAATCATCAAAGACAATATCTGTAACTGAAATACTTGAAATTATATTCTTGTCATTCCTTAATCTATTCATCAGATCGACTAACTCAATAATTCGACGATAATCTGTCCAATATTCCTTTAGTAGAATTAGAACGAAACAAATGTTGGATAAAATTCATTGAGAATATACAAAAATAAAGGCTCAGTCTGGAAGACTCATTGGTCTTTAATTTTGCTTCAATAAAATTAATATACTTGTTAATGTTATTTTTATATACACCAATTTATTTTAATACTCTAAGTTTTGTGGTAAAGGTCTAGATACATTTAATTTAAAATTTTTTATAATAATCTGAGAATTTATTACCTCTACAAAACTGAAATTTCTTTATCCACAGCCAAAGGAAATACATATTCGAAATCGAGGTCTATTAAAAAGGATTGAAACATAATATATTTATAATTGCTAATCAACGACTAAATAAAAGTTTAAAATCTACGCTCTTGAAATCACATATCTGCTATTGTGGAGAAGTTCCAACCCAATAAAGATTTAAAATTGATTTATTAATATAAATTAAAATAAGAAGTGAGAAATTTGGATAAACAAAAAATCGAAACCCCAGTTAGAAAATTTAAGAACTTCATTGAGATGAATAAGGATCATCAGGCTTATTCAGACTTTAAAGAAGGAGTGAATAAAGGCTTGGATATAGCCAAATACACTTTCGAGGAAAATGCGGAAAAATTCTCTTTATCCTACTTGGATGAAGATCGGGATATAAGGATAAAGAGCCTACAAAGTCACTTTAACCAGCTTTTAGACAGGATTGCCTTGTCAAAAAAGCCAAATTTTTCTGAAGACTGTTTAGATGGAATACGTATTGGATTTGAACGATCCAAAGAAATATTTAGAGAATTCATAGAAGATTCTTTTCCTTTGGAGAGCTCCTAAAAAACCTTTATAATTTTGATAGAGCTGAAAAGCTCTATTTTTCATTACTTATTTTCAGTTAGGTAATTTTTACATTATTAGGATTTATGTAGTTGCCTATAAAACAGGTAACTTTGCATTTCTCCTTACTTTTCATACTAAAGATATTTTGGATTTTCTAGAAATTGGGTAACAGCATTTCTTACAATGCTCCACTTTGTATCAAAACACTTAATTCCATTTTTTATTCTTCGTATTTCAAATCTTGGTCGTGTCCCTGAGTTATTGATCAATTCTGAAAAACGAGTATTACCCCTGCATTTGAGGGAAACGCAGAGAGATTCTTGTGCTGCTGTTTTCAGTAACTCGGGGACACGACCCCATAATTAGGAAATGATTATAAATTACCTACTCTGAATAGCGAAGAGCCTTATCAATCATCTAATTGTGCACAACCTAAGACAAATTATAAGGTTATTGAGAAAGAACACTATAAAAAGTGAGGCAGTTTCTAAAAATTACTTGCTAAGTGGCTGGTAGGGTTCCGAGTCCCTATTCTCGTGACCCTACCTTTAATCCAACCCAAAGATTAAGAGAAACCCTATTTCTCTTAATCTGTATACATTAAATAACATGGTGATATATATACATTATGACAGATTTAAAAAAATTCGTTTTATTTGAAATTTAATGAAGTTGAATTATTTTTTTCCCCTCAAAAATTTTAATAAACTCAAGGGATTGGATTACATCACTATAATGTTTTTCCGCCATCGCTGGGGTTTTTGAACCATTTTTTTTGATTTCGGATTATGGTACTCCAATCAGGGTGTAAAGCTATTTAGAGTCTCGATATATCCAAGCAGATCCGAAAACGTGTTGAGCCTGAAATCGAAACATAGATCCATTTCTTCGGCAGGCCTCCAGTCTCCGTAGGAAGCGTATGCAGTTTTAAATCCAAGTCTACGGGCAGGTACCATATCTCTTCGGATGCTGTCTCCGACTACCAGGCTTTCTTCGGGTTTGATACCGAGAGCCTGAAGGGCAAAGAGAAAATGTGCGGGATCTGGTTTTTTTGTACCTGTCATATCTGCGGCAACAAGAATGTCAAAGGAATCCATAAGCTCGACTCTTGTAAGTCTTGACAGGGCATGGCATCTATCGGCATCCGTTATGATCGCAAGTTTCAAGCCAAATGTTTTCAGCTTATCAAGAGTTTCTCTTACTCCTGGGTAGAGTTCGAGGTTTTGAAGTTTTTCCCTTTCATATATCTCACAGCACTGCCTGTACTTCTGAGCTGTAAATAGCTTTCTTTCCTGCATGTAGTCTCTTATATCCGACTTTCCGCAGATCTCTCCTCAAAAGTAGTATTTTTCACAATTTTTTCCCATCAACCTTATTATTTTGTCCTTA
>MDTP02000153.1 GCA_001714685.2 Methanosarcina sp. Ant1
CAAGCGCCGCTATTATTCTGAGAGTTGCAGCATTTATATTAAATTATAACTTTTTTCAGTAGGCTGAATAGTTACAAAATTGTTTTTGAACGAAAATTGCCTTCACATGAAAAGTTTTAAAACCAAAATACCATAGGACTTACGCAGTTGAATGAAAAACCAATAGCATGAAACCTTCAACTATCTAAAATACAAATTTGACCACACTGCCTATTGCACTTGATTTTATACTTCAAGTGCGTAAGTCCTATACCAATGAATTTAAATGAGTTTTTAGCATTAAACTGAGTTCAATAAGCTTCAAAATTAGCTTCTTTATATATTGTACTTTGAAGAAACAACCGAGTTTCAGATTATGAAAGCAATCCTGAAGACACTTAACGATTAAGAACAAAATGGGATTCAGGATAACTCAATAATAAAAAATTTAATAAAAAAGGTTGGTAAAGAGAAAGTAAAAACAGTAAGAAGGACCCCAGAGGCACTGGATTCAGTTACTATATCCCCCAATACAGCCTCTCCGAATATTACGCTCCCCCAAGCATATTGGTTCGAAGAAGAATCAGTGACCCCCAGGAAAATTCCTTTATTGTGGTATAGATACCCCTACTCGCTTCCCAACTCCAGGTATAACATCATATCATTAATTATTTCAAATTAACTGCAAAAAATTTAGTTTTCTAACAAATATTATTGCCAGATTGAAAATTCAAATTTCAGCATAAAATTTTATGTAAAATCAATTTTTAACCTGAAATACTCCTTTATGAGTTACATAATGAAATAAAAGTGGAAAATTTGGGATTAGAATGTCAGAATAGTCTATTCTATTAACCAATAATAAAAAAGAAAAAGAAAATAGTCTATTTATTCAGAAAGCAGTTCAAAAAAGATTAAAATCAGATTAAAAGCGATTAAAAACAGATTAGAAAGAAATCAAAAACAGAGATTAGAAGGGAATCAAAAACAGAACAGAAGGTAGCAAGAAGAAGCCCGAGGGCATCTCATTCCTTTACTGTATCCCCCAATACAGCCGCCCTGTAATAGTGCTCCCATCAAACACATTCATCAGAGCAGGAATATTTACCCTCGGACTGTTCTTTAACAACCCGCTCATACTTCGCCATTCGATCATTTCTGTCTCTTTCAGTTCCAACCTATACTAATATTATAAATTACTTTAAATTAATTATACAAAAAATTGTTTTGCATCAAAACATATTTTTAGATTAAAAGTTTCAAAGTTAGCATAGAACCCTAGATTAGATTCATTATTAACCAGAAATGCCGTAAAAAATCTCATATGGCACAAAAATTAAGTACCAGAATTATCTATAAGTAAAAGCTTTAACGTGCAGTCCTGTAGGGTAGTGGTCAATCCTTCGGGCCTTTGGAGCCCGGGACAGCGGTTCGAATCCGCTCAGGACTATAAAAATATTTTTAACATTTCATTTTTACAAAGCCTAAAAAAATATCATATTATATTAAATTGTTTTCGAGCAAACAAGAGACAGAGGCCTTCTATCCTGGCAGTAAATATCAAGTTCTATTTTGATCCGCTGCCCGAGGTCGCATCAGTACACATCTGCAATCCCATAGTACTTTACCAGGGACCCTGTAGAGTTCGTTGACTTCGAAGTCGTCGCACACAAGTCCATGCACAGATCACAGGATATCTCTTACCACCTCTTGCCCGGAAACTGAATCCTTGACTTCTATATACTCAACCATATACCTTGGCTGCACTATCCAGATCAGAGAACTTAATAGTCTCAAGGCAGTGCAGTGAAACCGAATGATAAGCTGGTTTTACATTTAGGACTTATAGTTTTTATGTACGTATCCCCACTTGAAAGTACACCTAGACTATATAAATTCAAATGTGGCTTATTAAAAATTTTCATCATAGTTTACATATGAATGAATATTTTTTAAATTTTTAATAGATTATTTATAGTCTAGACTATCATGTAATTTATTCTTATTTGATTTTCATATCAAATTTACGATAGTTTTTTAACAATAAGGATTTATATTATAGTTATAGGTAGAAAATATAGATAACTTTGTTAAAATGTTTATTTTTGCGATTATTTAGATGTACTTTATAGAATAATCAGACAAATGTCATTATTTATCTAAATACTCTATAAAGAATAAATATAAGGTTAGAAAATGGAACTTGAATTAACTGGGATCGCTCGTTGGATAGCCAGACTTTTGTTTTTGTTCGCTGGCCTAGGATTTTTTGTGGAAAAAGCCAATGAGGATGATCAACACGCTCTTTTTTTTCGAAAGTCCCCGAAATTAGAGGAGGTGAGGGTATGAGCGAATTCAAACCAAATGTGAAAGCATGTTCCTCGAGAAAGTGCCCAGAACTTATTTGGGTGAGGATAAAAAAGGTAGAAAGAAGAATTTGCAAAATCTACGGAAAGATGCCGGCAAAATTAAACGAATGCCCCAAAGACGTGGAGGCTAAGGCATTAGCGGAGATTCAAGAGAGAGATGTATTATAAGATTCCAATAGGTTTTCTATATCAATGTAGAAAATATATTAGGAATTACGCAGTTGAACTGAAAACCCTATGCAGAAAACACTCTACTGTTTTAATCCCAATAATTTTGACGGGGTTATACGTACTTGATTTCATTCCTCAACTGCGTAAGTCATATAATATTAAAATTTTAAGTCGTTTTTGTTTTTAGACTCGCATTCTGAATCAGTGTAGTCCACTTATTTTCGCCCTTTAACTCAATCACGCAAGCTTTAGCTGATGTCTTTCCTTTCAGTCCTTGTGATCTGATAGGTTCTGAAAGTCTTCGGGATTAATTCTTGAAAAGTAAAATGGAAATCTGGATTCTACCAGGTGTAAAAGTTACGAATTTCTTCAAACGATAATATTTCGATGGCTATACGATAGCATGTCGTGTCCGTGAGTTGTTGAAAATCGTAGACCCAAGACTCGTTCTAGATTTTCCAAAAAATGGAATGTATACTTGTTTTTCAGATTTGATCAATGACTCACGGACACGACCTATTTCTGCAACTCAACCAGATCCTTTCGCATTTTTCTTTTTAGCATCTGCTCAGAGATCCAGCCAATGGCATTGTAAACAGGATTTACCCGTACATCCACGTAATATTTTGCTTTTGGACTCAGCCAGCCTTTCTCTTTCCAATAGGTATAATCAGCAGGGGAGTTCTGGCCAAGTTCACCAAAACTTGCCTTCTGGGCATGAAAAATAAATACATCTCGAAGTCCTGGAGAGCGGCGTTTTTTCTGAAGGGCATTGTAAAATACAAATGCAGCTTTCTCAAGCTTCTGGTTATTCTCCTGCTCTTTCTTATTGGAAATTTGCATAGGAGGAGTTACGAGACCAACAGAATGAACCACCTCAAAACCCCATACGCCAGCTACCAATTTGAGATAATCGAAAACTTCCTTCAGACCCAGCGCGCCAGTTGTAGAAAGAAGAAGGGCTTTTTTGTCGAAAAAACGGGGGCGATGGAATATATAAGAGAAACGGTCTATGAAAGTTTTCATGAGTGCAGAGACATTCATACCATAAACAGGTGTAGCAAAGATTACCCCATCGGCAGCATGCATTTTCTGCTCGATGACAGAGGCATCATCTTTATGTGGGCAATGATTCTCTCCTTTTATAAAACAAACAAAGCAGCCAGAACACTGCGATAAATCTGCATCTTTGAGCATAAGGTACTCAAATTCAACATTACCCATAGACCGCATGGACTCTTCTATTTTCTTTGCCGCTCGATAGGTATTGCCTTTTCGCGGGCTTCCCATGATAACCAGAACTTTCATGACCTTGAACACATTCCTTCCATTTTTACCAAAATAGTGAGGTATAATATGACCTCATGAACCTACGAAAAACAGGCTCAAGTCTATCATTATTGACCTGGGTGAGAACAATTGAACGAAGGATGATGCTTAACTGATCTTTTCACATATATAGGAATTACGCAGTTGGATTGGTGCAATACTTGATCACAGATGTACTGGAAAAGGATAAATCGGAATCGAATATACAAGATCTGGACAACAGCATTTTAAAATAAGAATGCCAGAGAGGAATAAAACAGTTCTGTGGTGTGGAAAAGTTTACGCACCTGAAGGCAAAATAAGACACTAACAGATCTGTCATAAAGTTATGATTCAGATCTTTTGAAGTCTCAAGCTACCGTTTTTAAGTTCAACTGCAGGCTACCATTTTATCAGTTCAACTGCAAAAGTCTTAAAAAGAGACTTTTTATTCTATCCTGGATTTCTGATTGATTGCAGTCATTGAATGCGGAAAATAACGGCTTTGACGATCTCAGAAGAGATTAAAAAGTCCCAAAAAAAATAAGATGTGGGTCTCATTATACGAAATGAGACTCATTCATCGACCTGCTTTTTACCAGCTGCACCAGTTGTTCTTCCAGCCGCAGCCTTTCCAGCCACCGTGGCACCAGTTGTTCCACCGGCCGCAGCCGTGGCACCAGTTGTTCCACCGGCCGCAGCCGTGGCACCAGTTGTTCCACCGGCCGCAGCCTTTCCAGCTACCGTGACCCCAGCCACCGCGATTCCAGCCACCACCGCGATTCCAGTCACCACGATCCCCACCGCGATTCCAGTCACCACCGTGGCCACCTCCACCACCGCGATCCCAGTCACCACCGTGGCCACCTCCACCACCGCGATTCCAGTCACCACCACCGCGATCACCACCGCCACGTTTGTCTGCTGCGCTTGCTGATACAGCTGTTAATGATATGACAAAAAAGATAACCATCAAGACAGCAATTGTCTTTTTTATTCTGCCAGATTTTTGTTGATTCATTTTCCCTCACTCCAGATTTTTATCCAATTAGATGTAATTTAAAACCGTTGGTTTTTTTAAAAGATTTGCTGTCGGCATGTAAACTTATTTTGTCAATAAATAATCATTTTTTGTTTTTGGAGAGTGTGCCGGTTATTATAGTATTGGCAAATTTAATCCCCATTTTATGTCCCAAGGATTTGCCGACAAAAGCGATTTTAAATTGCATCATAAAGTAATTACATTCATAAAATATAACATGAATAGAAATATAGATAAGGAAATATAATAATTATTTTTATATTAATAGGTGAGTATTTGAGATGCAAAATAAGGTACAATAGACATGATTGTTAAACTTAAATTTTAGGCAATTTGAGTTTTTTGTTATTAATTTCTCAGTTTGACCGTGTCAGTCATATGAATTAATAAGCAGGGGTATTTTTGCAACAAGGCTCATAACTATTAAAAACACATGCGAAGATAAGAAAATCCCTCTAATACTAAACAAAGTTTAATGTTTAAAAAGGAACTGAAATGCGGGAGAGAGATGAATAACAATCGATGAACCCGGAAATGGCCAAAAACGTTTCGAAATTCTCAAACTTCTTGCCACTACCTACCCTACAGCACCGCAGCAGATTGAAATCATTAATCCCTCGAAAACAGCTACATTTTCTATGTTTCGACTCCTTGAAGAACGATGATGCAATCATTATTTTTATGACTTCCTTGGAGATTTTTAACATTGAATTTGAAGGGATCTTTTAAACTGGCTTTTGGCATCTCGAATTATCAGAAGTATCGAAAATTTCCGCTCTGATTTGAGAACTGTCCTCCAATCCTGAAAATTCGAATTCGATGAAAGCTTAATTATATAAAAGAATATTAATTATAGGTCCAATAAAAAAGTGTTAAAATAAAGTAGGGCAAAGGGTTCAGTTAATAATTTATTCCTGCCGAAATATTTCCGTCTCTTAATCATACCTTTTAGTTGTAAGAATTGTAAGGATCCTTCCGGAGGGGAGAGAATTACTTGTTTGTTAAGTGAAGATGCAGGACCTGATGAACTTGAGTCAATAGCAGTGGCAATACACACCCTTGTGGGGCTTCCTACAACCATCCGCAGCCTCAAAAGAAAGGGGCTTCGCCTAGAAAAAGGGAAAATAATTGACAGAGACTATACAGGACCTGTACTTGAAGAGGTGCTCAGGACCGGAAAAACCGTACGTGGAGTTCCTAAGGAAGGCACGTACCTGGGCAGGAACGTGGCTGTTTCCCCCATCTTCTCAGAGGAAGGAAAGGTTATTGCAGCAATCGGGATTGTGGATTTGCTATCTGTCCTTGAGATGCAGGAAATAATCCGGACCGTGGTAAACAACAGTCCGGCAGTAGTTTTTATGTGGAGAAATGAAAAAAAATGGCCATGTGAGTTTGTTTCTGAAAATGTGGTCCAGTTCGGGTACACAGTGGAGGACTTTATTTCCGGAAGGGTTCTGTATGGGAATATTATTCATCCCGATGACCTCAAGAGGATTGAGGATTCACTTGAACAGCGCATCCTGAAAGGTGGAGTTGACTTCAACGTGGAGTATAGAATCTTTACAAAAGCAGGCGATCTTCGATGGGTGAACGAAAGAGCCTTTATCCAGCGTAATGGAGAAGCGGCCCACTTACAGGGACTTGTGCTTGACATAACAGAGAGGAAGGAGAGCGAAGAGGCTCTCCGAAAGTCTTTTGAAACGCAGAAGTTACTGAGGACCATAATCAACAACAGCCAGGCAGTGGCTTTTTTGTGGGAAAACAAAGAAAACCTGCCTGCAAAATACGTTTCGGAAAACGTGACTCAGTTCGGTTATACAGTAGAAGATTTTACCTCGGGGAATATCCCTTACGTGAGTGTCATTCACAAGGATGATATCGACGCAGTTGTTGAAACCCTTAAAAGAAACATCGCAGAAAAGCAGGATTCTTTTGATATTGAATACAGGATTTTCACAAGGGACGGAAAAATGCTCTGGGTGGATATGAAAACCTTTATCCAGAGAAATACTGAAGGCAAAGCAACACACTTTCAGGGTCTTGTCGTTGATATTACCGAAAGAAAAGAAGCCCAGAAAATGCTTGAAATCCAGCGGGAACTAGGAATGAACCTCAGCACTAACTGGAACCTTCAGACCATTATCAACCGGGTCCTTGATGCCTGCCTGCAGATAAACGGAATCGATGCAGGAGGTATATATCTCAAAGATGAACTCCTGGACCAGATAAACCTGGTCGCATACAGGGGAATTTCCTCCGAGTTTAAAGAAAAGATTTCCAGATATAAGGCAGATTCTCTGGAGGCGAAGCAGATCTGGGTAGAAAAGCCCATATACTCACTGGATTTTTACTCCGAAAAAATGGTTGACGCGGTAAGGAAAGAAGGAATTAAGGCGGTTGCCATAATCCCCCTGAAATATAGAGGAGAAATCATAGGCAGCCTGAGTTTTGCCTCCCATACTCTGGATAAGATTCCCTGGAGTGTCCGAAATTTCCTTGAGAGCATCGCTCTCCAGGTGGTAAACCATATCGCCCCAATCTGCATCGAAGCGGAACTGTCATGAACTACTCGTGGACTGAAAACTCACCGGCTTCCTGCCTCATTCTCCAAATCTCAATAAGACATGTCCAGGGAATTTGATTTACAGGAGGGAGTTTCTTCTCGAAATATACCTCATTTCTCCCTCCGAATCCCTTTAAGCCCCACTAGCTGCAGAAGTCACAGACATTTTAGAATACCGGCATCTATCAATTTATATATATATCAATTGTGATCGTTGCTATGGGAAGGTCAAAGGCTTTGCTGATCTTGTTATGTATTCCTTCTTCAGCTTTTTATTCAGATTTATACCGTCAGGCCTTTTGTAATATGGGTCCTTACCGATAGCTTCTGGCACTATTTAGAAGATGTGAACTTGGGATTTCTTGATTACAGTGCCGAACTTGCAAAGGCAGAAGAACTAGGCTATAATGTGAAAGGTTCCTGGCCCTGGCCCGGAAACTATTAGGACTTTTCTAGGACTTTTCTGGCCTCAGAAGCCGAAGAAGCAATCATTATCTCAAGGGCAAGGTGCCGGACTCGACTCAAAACAGTAAGAGGCAATCCTCAATGCTTTTTTCCGGAAATTAATTTCTTGCGTCATTCATTTTTAATATCTACAAGCTATGGCGTGACCAGTTGCCACAAAAACAATTATAACCAGCTGGCATAAACAATTCGAGCATGTTTGCTCAGAGAAAAGACTGTTAGAAAAAAGAAAGTTGAATTGAAAAGCCAGTTAGGTGGTTCACAAGTTTTGTCCTGTGTTAATGAAGTTCATTACTGGATCAGTTTTGAGGCTGTCCTGCATTTCCTTCATTTCGCAGTACTCCCTTATGAACCAATTACAATTATGTAAGTAATATTATAATATACTAACGATTGAATTCGAGTTTTTTTAAACAGTCCCTACATTTAACAACCTGGTACGGTGCTTTCATTTACAGCTGGAGTCGAAACCAAAAATGAATCAAGTGAAAATTAAGTGAATTTCTCTTTCACATATTATAATCAGAGCCTATACGAAAAATTTTGACCTTATATATTATATATAAAAAATGTAATTCTATCATTGAGAATGAGAACTCCGCAAGATAAGAGAACGCGCTGATAACTTATTTATCCTGAAGTTAATTCCATACGCTTTTTAACGCCTTTCCTCTGATACCTATAACCTTAACGTCTTTCTATTGGCAGGAAAATGGTTGAATTAGTTCTACACGCATTTTAACACCCTTTCCTCTGACATTTATAACCTTAACGTCTTTCTATTGGCAGGAGATGGGTTGGGTTAATTCCATACGCGTTTTAACGCGCTTTCCTCTGATACTTATATACCATCACGTCTTTCTATTGACAGGGAATGGGTTGAATGCACAACAGAAATAGAGCCCTCAAGTTGCGTCAATCAAACAAGCCTGTTCTCTTCCACGAACTATCGAGACACTTATCAATACGATAATAACAAACTTGATTTGGTGGGCTTGATTTTGTGGGTTTGTAATCATTACCTTGCATTCAATATTCTACTTTTGGATAGCTCTTAGTCCAAACTAGTCCAAACTAGTCCAAACAAATTGAACCAAAAGGTGATACGATGCTAAAAAGACAGCTAGGAATCATATTCCTAGTAACCTGCCTTAATTTAACAACCGTACCTCCTGTATTAGGCGGGCACGATTCAAAAGTAGTAACCGTTGCTGGAGACGGAAGTGGAGACTTCAACTGCGATGGAAATAACGATCATGTGCAGATTAACCAGGCACTTGATTATGCAGCAAACCATCCAGGCACGACTGTACACCTTAAAGGCCCATTTACATATTTTATAGGTGAATCTCTTCTTATAGGCAGCAATACTGTCCTTGAAGGAGATTCAGGTGTAACAATTAAGCTTGCCCCTGGATTGCCCATATGGGGTGGACCCGGCAGTGAAATTTCAGATTCAAAAGCTATGCTTATGATTAGAGGCAATTCTGCAGCAGACGTTACAATAAGAAGCTTAACTGTTGATGGGAGTCAGTCGGATTATTATCCTGGAATTAGGCTTGGAACATCCTGTTACAATATGGCAACTCTCGTAGGTGTCAATGGATTAACTATTGAAAGTTGCCTGTTTAAGAATGGATGTAATGATGCTGTGCTTACTTCAGAGTCGAGCAATGTACTAGTTGATTCGGTGACTGTAAACTATCCTGGACACGCCGGTGTTTATGCCTATGATGTGAAAAAAATAACAGTTAAGAATTGTAAATTTATTAACAGGAGCAATTCGTCTACCCGATTCGATACTGTCACCAATGGGGTCTTTGCAAATAACTATTGTACCTCCTATGGCTTTGGATATGCAGGTCTGCAATTGGAAGACAAACTTACAAACATCAAAGTTTTTGGCAACAAATTCCATAAGTTAGCTGGCCCTGCAATAGCACACGAAAATTCAAAAGGAACTAATATAAATATTTTTGACAACAAAATTAGTTAATTTAGTATAGACTCAGTCTAATTAGATAGTTCGGAAAAACAATTCCGAATAATTGAGCTTATGCCATTTTAGTTAATGTCCCTTATTTTGGAATAATGAATGTTAAAAAGACCTATTTTTTAAAAAAATTATGTTAAAACACTTTAATCTCAAATTAAAGTTAAATAGAAAGGATTATACCTAATTAAACCAATATTATGTCGCCAAACAAATAATTGGGCTCTAA
>MDTP02000154.1 GCA_001714685.2 Methanosarcina sp. Ant1
AAGGAAGAACTGGATGAGTTTTGGGATAAACATACATTCACACATAAAATGTCGCATTATTTAAAATGGTGACTATAGATGTAAGTATTAGAAGTGTAAGAATTACAAGAATATATTTTAATTTCACACATCAAACCTCCTTTTAAAGAATGCTGTATGATGAATTTTGAGAAACAACTAAATAAACCTGTTATGTAGAATATATTTCAAACAGTATATTAAAAAACAAATACTTAATCGCTATCGACAAGTATCCAAAATAGGAAATAAAGCAAGAAATATTTGTAGGCAGAATTAATATAAACTTTCGTATATAATTTTACAAAAGAATAAAGGTGGGAATATATTAATTACTTAGCTTGAAATTTTTATAATGATGATGAAATTGAATTTTTTTAATTATGTAAAATATATAAATAACAAATATAAGTATGTCTAAAAATGAAAAGACTAATATAGATTATTATTTCAAAAGTGGGCAACTAGAATGAAACAATTATTAAAAAAAGTAAATACTAATAAAATTTTTTAATCGTTTACATTTTCTATTCAAACCGCCTTAACTTCTTTCTCCAGCTTTTTTATCAGTTCTCTAACCTGGATCGCACGCTCGAAGTCCAGCCTTTCAGCAGCTTCCCTCATCTCCGCATCCAGCTCGATGATAACATTGGGGATATCGGTTTTTGGAATATGTTTGACATCGGTTATGTCCACTACTTTTTCTCTGATGGGTTTGCGGATAGTTGTCGGGATTATACCGTGTTCTTTATTGTAAGCTATCTGCATGGTGCGGCGGCGCTCGGTTTCGGAAACTGCTTTTTTGATGGAATCGGTCATTTTGTCTGCATAGAGGACGACCTTCGAACTGGAGTTCCGGGCTGCACGGCCTATGATCTGGATGAGACTCTTTGCGTCCCTGAGGAAGCCTTCTTTATCTGCATCGAGGATACCGATGAAACCGACTTCAGGAATGTCAAGCCCTTCCCTGAGCAGGTTGATACCAACAAGGACATCGAATTTGCCAAGCCGGAGTTCCCGGATAATTTCTGTCCGTTCTATTGTCTTTATATCAGAGTGCAGGTAACGAGACTTGATTTCATTTCTTGCAAGGAATTCGGTCAGCTCTTCAGCAAGCTTCTTGGTCAGGGTGGTCACAAGGGTGCGGTCTCCTCTTTCCACGATCTTCCGGATTTCCTGCATGACATCTCTGACCTGGCCTTCGAGAGGACGAATCTCGACTTCAGGATCAACAAGGCCTGTAGGACGGATAATCTGTTCCACGATCTGAGCAGAGTGCTCTCTCTCGTAATCCGCAGGGGTCGCTGAAACGAAGATCACGCTTTTCATATAATGCTCGAATTCATCAAACTTCAGAGGTCTGTTATCATAGGCACTGGGAAGCCTGAAGCCGTAATCTATAAGGCTCATTTTACGGGATCGGTCCCCCTTATACATCCCGTGAAGCTGTGGAATGGTCTGGTGGCTCTCGTCAATGACCAGGAGGAAATCGTCAGGAAAATAGTCAAGCAGGCAGAAAGGTTTCTTTCCGGGCTGGCGGTGGTCAAAGTGTCTTGAGTAATTTTCAATGCCCTTACAGCTGCCTGTTTCCTCAATCATCTCCATGTCGTAGAGTGTACGCTGCTTTAGCCGGTGAGACTCAAGCAGTCCGAGTTCAGGCAGACGATCTTCAAGCTCTTCGAGAATGGTCTGAATTGCACTTTTTTGCTCCTCCTCAGGAATCACATAGTGTCTGGCAGGGTAGACAAAGAAATATTCCATGTCTTCAGTTTTCTGTCCTGTCTGCTTTTCCACTTCAGAAATCCGGTCAACCTCATCTCCGAAGAGTTCAACCCGGATGATATTATCAAAATACCCGGGAATAATATCAATAGTGTCTCCTTTTACCCTGAAGCGCCCAGGCATGAGTTCCATGTCATTGCGCTCAAACTGAATTTCAATGAGCTTTTGCAGGATTTCTTTTCTCTGAACCTTGTCTCCGACCTTCAGTTCAAAACCCATTTTTTGAAAGTTTTCCGGATTGCCAAGCCCATATATACAGGATACGGAGGCAACAACGATAACGTCCTGGCGAGACATTAGAGAAGCTGTGGTAGCAAGGCGCATCTGCTCGATTTTCGGGTTGATCTGGGCATCTTTTTCAATGTACTGGTCTTTTGTAGGGAGATAGGATTCTGGCTGGTAGTAATCATAATATGAGACAAAATACTCCACCCTGTTCTCAGGGAAGAAATCCTTGAACTCATTATACAGCTGGGCAGCCAGGGTTTTATTGTGAGCAATAACAAGAGTCGGTTTCTTGATCTGGTTTATGGCATTTGCA
The DNA here is from genome assembly GCA_001714685.2 of Methanosarcina sp. Ant1. Lineage (GTDB taxonomy): Archaea > Halobacteriota > Methanosarcinia > Methanosarcinales > Methanosarcinaceae > Methanosarcina. The sequence goes on from MDTP02000154.1 coordinate 2,342, forward strand.
ACAGTATATGTTTTCCCGGACCCGGTTACCCCTAGAAGTGTCTGGAACTGCTCCCCTTTCTTCAGTCCGGCGACAAGCTTTTCGATTGCCTGAGGCTGGGAACCTCTGGGTTCAAAATCGGAAACCAGCTTAAACTGCGGGCTGTCCCAGTATCGGGCATCGTGTATCATTTCGTATGTTTTTTTGGATGATTCAGATGATTTTTCAGATGACGGCTCGGATGATTTTTCAGATGATGGCTCGGATGATTTTTCAGATAATGGCTCGGATGTCTGACTTGAAGATTTCATAAAATCAAGACCTTATAATATTGGTAAAATTAAATAGAGGAGACATATCGACAATCAAGGGATCAATGATTTTTGCCTTAACAGGCGGTTATAATTAATTGCAAACCTGTGGGCTTCGTCCCGAATTTCCTGGACAAAGAGAGAGGCTTTCTCGTCTTTTTTGATTGGAAGAGGAGACTTAAGCCCTGGCACATAAATTTCTTCTTCGCGCTTGGCAATGGAAATAACCGGAATCCTGAGCTTTAGCTTCCGAAGTTCCTGGAAAGCTGAAGAAAGCTGCCCTTTTCCCCCATCTATAATAACTAAGTCAGGCATATCGTGTTTGTCCTCAAGCAGACGAGAGTAACGCCTGCGAACAACCTCGGCAATGGAAGCGAAGTCGTCAATTCCTTCTACGCTCCCGATTTTGAAGCGGCGGTAATTATGTTTGTCAGGCCGGCCTCCCCTGAATTGCACCATGGAGCCGACTGTGGCCGTACCTGAGAGATGAGAGATATCAAAACATTCGATAACATTCGGAAGCTTTGGAAGGGAAAGTTTATTCTGCAGGGCTTCGAGTTTTTTCCGGTCTCCGAAAAATCCGATCTCAACATTTTTCAGGGCAAGGTCGAGAAGTTCTTTTTTATCTCCCTGCTTCGGAACCGTAACTTTAACCTTTATTCCCTTCACGTGTGACAAAAAATCTGCAAGCGACTCGTCTAGTGGTTCAGGCAAGATCAGTTCTTCAGGTGGGTCATTTTCGGAATAATACTGTACCAGGAATTCCTCAAGAAAATTCTCCCCGAATGCAAAGACATAGTCCTCTTTGTCTTCAAGCGTGCCTTTGTAAACCTTAAAGAGCATGAGATAGACGGTATCTTCCCTGACGATATAGTTCAGGATATCTTCGTTATGCTTCTTCTGCCTCTCCATATTCTGCTTTTCCTGGAGGTTTTCGATGGCTGCAATCTCATCTCTAAGGGCCATAGCTTGCTCGAATTGCTGCCTTGCAGCCAGATCTCTCATTTCCTTTTCCATGGACTCGATAAGCTCTTTGATATTGCCTTTCAGGACAGAAGCGGCCTTCTTCACTTTCTCTCCGTATTCTTCCATGGAAATCACCTCTATACAGGGTCCGCTGCATGCATTTATGTGATATCTGAGACAGGCACGCCTAGGCATCTGTTTGCAGGTCCTGAGCTGGAAGGTTTTTCTTACAACCTCAAAAATGTAATCTCTTTCCTTTGCAGAAACAAAAGGGCCAAAATAGTTTCCGCTTTCGATCTTCTTCCTGGCAAGCCTGATCCTTGGGAATTTTTCTTCGGTTAGATGAATGCAGGCGTAACGCTTTGAGTCCTTGAGAGCGATGTTGTACCTTGGCAAGTGCTTCTTAATCAGAGTATTTTCCAGGAGGAAGGCCTCTACTTCAGTATTTGTAACAATAAAGTCAAGGTTTCTGGCAGCCTGCACAAGACTCTCTGTCTTCGGGTCGTGATCTCGTTTCTGGAAATAGCTGCTCACCCGTTTTTTAAGATCCTTTGCTTTACCTACGTACAGTACAGTCCCATCTTCATTCTTGAAAAGATAGCAACCAGGCAGATGAGGAAGGGACTCCAGGTCAATCATCTTTGAACCTCATTCAGTTAAATTTTAAAATCATTCCAGGAAATTTTTAAATTATCTGCTCCTCAAATACTTTTGCTACCCTGTGTTTGAATTCTTTAGATTTGTTTTCAGAGCCTTCAGAGCCTTCAGAGTCTTCCGACTCTTCACTAATGTCGTCTTCAAACTCTTCATAATCGGTATCAAAAACTTCGTTCTCTTCGAAAACTGCCTCAATGGCCTCTGCTCCCGATACTTCCAGGTATGATGTTCCTCTTGAAAGCCTGGGAGCAAGGAAATGCGCAGTATGACTTCCCTGAACCATGGATATTTCCTCAGGCGTTCCTACGGCAACAATTTCTCCGCCTGCATTCCCACCTTCAGGACCAAGATCGATGACATAATCTGCCGATTTAATCACGTCCAGGTTATGCTCGATTACAACTACGGTATTTCCTTTTGCAACCAGGCTGTTCAGGACCGAAATCAGTTTTTTAACATCATGGAAATGCAGCCCTGTAGTGGGCTCATCAAGGAGATAGATAGTCTTTCCAGTGCCCTTTTTAGAGAGCTCTCGTGTAAGCTTGATCCTCTGGGCTTCTCCTCCGGAAAGGGTTGTTGAACTCTGTCCGAGCTTGATATAGCCGAGCCCAACCCTGGTTAAGGTCTCGAGTTTGCCTTTAATTGCAGGGATATTCTCGAAATGCTCTGCAGCCTCTTCTACAGTCATATCCAGAACGTCCGCAATCGATTTGCCCCTATATTTTACTTCGAGGGTTTCCCGGTTATAGCGAGTGCCTTTACATTCTTCGCACTCAATGTACACATCAGGCAGGAAGTTCATTTCAATTTTTATCAGCCCATCTCCCTGGCAGGCTTCACAGCGCCCTCCCTTTACGTTGAAAGAGAAACGCCCATTTTTATAACCCCGGATTTTGGCTTCTTTCGTTTCGGCAAAAGCCTGTCTGATAGCATCAAAGATCTTGGTATAAGTGGCAGGGTTCGAGCGTGGAGTCCTGCCAATTGGGCTCTGGTCAATAACTATTACCTTGTCTATCTCGGAATCAAAAATTAACTCGTCATAGTCCCCTGGTGTTACACTTGATTTATTGATCTTTTTCATCAGGGCTTTGTAGAGAGTATCATAAATGAGAGTTGACTTTCCAGACCCGGAAACGCCTGTAACCAATGTCAAGAGCCCTATAGGAATATTCACATCGATATCCTTGAGGTTGTTTGCCCGGCAGCCTTTAAGCCGGATGAACGCATCGCACTGTCGGCGGAGAGCCGGAGGCCTTATTTGCTTTTCTCCTGAGAGGTACTGACCTGTCAGAGACTCAGGATTCTTTTCGATCTCCTCAGGTGTACCTTCAGCTACTACATAGCCTCCATGGATGCCTGCCCCTGGACCTATATCGAGCACGTGATCCGCAGCCCGGATGGTGTCCTCATCATGCTCCACAACTATCAGGGTATTTCCCAGATCCCGCAGGGTCCGGAGAGTCTGGATAAGCCGTTCGTTATCCCGCTGGTGCAGCCCTATCGACGGCTCGTCGAGCACATAGAGCACGCCCATTAGATTCGAACCAATCTGTGTAGCCAGCCGGATTCTCTGGGCTTCTCCTCCGGAAAGAGTACCTGCACCCCTTGAAAGGGTGAGGTAGCCGAGCCCAACATGTTCTAGGAAGCCAAGTCTGGAGCGAATTTCCTTTAAAACCTGCTTAGCGATCTCCTTTTCCTTTTCCGGGAGTTTAAGTGTCTCGAAAAACCGGATGCATTCTATTATTGAGAGGGATGTTGCATCTACAATGGATTTATCGCCGAGCTTTACTGCAAGCACTTTTTCCTTCAGGCGCTTGCCTTCACATTTCGGGCAGGGCCGGACCTGCATGAATTTTTCAAGTTCCTTTCGCCGGTACTCGGACTTGGTCTGGCTGTACAGCCGTTCAGATTGAGGAAGAAGCCCTTCCCATGTGCCTTTATGAGACCACTGAGCATCACCGTTCTTCATGCTCATACTGAACTGGATGCGTTCTTCCGAGCCGTACAAGAGGGCATCGTACTGCTTTTCAGAAAGAGCATCAATAGGAGTAAAAATATCAAAACCGAAATGCTTTGCCACAGCTGCCAGGTGCTGGTTCCGGTAGCCGTCCAGATAATTTTTGTACAGGGCCACAGCCCCATCTGCGAGACAGAGAGTTTTATCCGGAATAATCAGGTCAGGGTCGAACTCCATCTTGATCCCGAGCCCATTACAGGCTTCGCATGCCCCAAATGGACTGTTAAAGGAAAACATCCTGGGCTGAAGTTCTTCAAAAGCTATACCACAGATCGGACAGGCCATATTTGAGGAATAAAGGTGGTCTTTTCCTTCCGAATCAACAGCAATCAAGAGCCCTTCTGCTTTTTTGATAGCATTCTCGCAGGCCTCAACAAGCCTTGAACGGTCTTCTGCAGGGCCCAGACGGTCAACTACCACTTCGATATCATGTTTTTTGTAGCGGTCAAGGGTAATCTCATCATCGGTCCTGTGCATTTCTCCATTTACACGAACCCTGGTAAAGCCTTCCCCGTTAAGGTCCCTGAAGAGCTGCTGATAAGTCCCTTTCTTCTGTCGGACTACAGGTGCAAGGATAGTGACTGCCCCTTCATATTCCCTGCTGATGCTGTCTGCAATCCTTTCAGGGGATTGAGACTCAATTTTGATATTATGGGCCGGACAGTAAGGGGTTCCGACTCTGGCAAAAAGCAGCCTCAGGTAATCATAAATTTCGGTAACTGTTCCAACCGTACTCCGGGGATTTTTGGATGTTGTTTTCTGTTCAATGGAAATTGCCGGAGATAGCCCTTCAATGCTGTCAACGTCCGGCTTGCTCATAAGCCCGAGGAACTGCCGCGCATAAGCTGAGAGGGACTCCACGTAGCGCCTTTGTCCTTCGGCATAAATGGTGTCAAAAGCCAGGGTAGATTTCCCCGAGCCTGAAACGCCTGTAATAACAATGAACTTGTCCCGCGGGAGTTCCACTGTGATATCTTTCAGGTTGTGTTCCCGTGCCCCTTTAATAATAATATTTTTCATTTTCCTTCTCTCGAGTTTTTCTTGTCTCAGTTGAATCTGTTAAATGAAGATATTGTAAGTAAGAGAATTTAGTGTATGGAAGTTTTAAGTGAGAATTTATGAAGGGGAGTTTAATGGTTAGAGTCTAAATGTGTGAAAATTCAGCATATATAACAAAACGTGGTCCTTTTTATTAATAAAGTGATATAGCGGATTGAAAGTATTAATCCGTAAATAAGTTAGTTTCTAATTATTCTGTAATAAACAGAGTCTATTGAATACGAATCTCACATCTCTCTTGTTCTCAATTTTTCTTCTGTTTTTCTTTAATACTTTCAGTTTAGAAAAACTGTTCCTCCTGCAAAATCGCATCAGAAAATCTGTGAAACCAGAGCAGCGCCTCAAAAAAGTAAGGAGGAAATTAATCGGTAGAATGCAAGAAGAGTGGAGTTTGAAGTCTCAACCATATGATGAGTGGGTAGATTATATTAATCCTATAAATATTTATCTACTTTGAAATATTTTAATGATTTTATGTTAATTTAGTCTGATGGTGCTGCAGTTTCAGTGTTTCCTTATATCCACTAATGCTCTTTGAGAGCCGATCACCAAACTCAAAATTGCTTCTTTAGATCTTGTATTCTCAAATCCATAAGAGTTACAGAACGATTTTCATTTTAAAATCGATAAAGCCATTCAGGATAGCAACGTTATACCCTAAAATGTTGTTATTTATCTGCTTTTCGGCTTGTTTCTGGCATTTTGTCATACCTATAAAATTGGGTCGTGTACATGAGTTATTGATCAATTCCGAAAAAGTGAGTACACCTCCCGTATTTTAGGAAAATGTATGGAGATTCTTGTGCTTATGGTTTTCAATAACTCACACCCACGACCCCTATCTTATCAATCCTTTATCCCATAAGGCGAAAATCCCCCCTCCTCAAAACTCTTAGGAATGATGAAACTATAATTTCAAGTATTTCTGTTACCGATATTGTCTTTGATGTTTATTTGGGGAAATGGAATTATAGAGCCATTCCCAAAGCGAAAACTTGGAGTTATTTTTTAACCATTCCTTAGCTTTGCGAAGATTTTAGGGAGGGGTAGTTGACTCGCTTATTCATCCAGAAGAACAACAGGTTTGATCAGATCTCTTGGTTTTTCTTTCATGAGCATGAGAGCCTTTTCCATTTTTTCGAATCCTTCGAATACGTGGGTGACCATTTTTTCTGGTTTTATTCTTCCGTAGGTACATAGGTCTGCCATTCTTTCCATTCTCAGACGACCTCCGGTTGTCAGGCCACCACGTATGTCTTTATGAGACATACCCGACCCCCATTCAATACGTGGAATAGGAAGTATGTTTCCAGTTCCGTAGTAGTTGACGTTTGATACCGTGCCTCCAGGTTTTACAATTTTGACTGCATCTGAAATTGTATTTTCATTTCCTCCTGCTATGATTACAGAATCCACACCTTTTCCATTCGTCTTTTCAAGAATTTGTTCAACAAGCTCACCACTTCTGTAATCAATTATTTCAGATGCTCCGTATTCCAGAGCAAGGTCAACAGAGACTTTCCGACTTCCTACTGCAATGAGCCTACCAGCACCAAGAATAGATGCCCCTGCCACTGCCATCAGACCAACAGGACCAATTCCTATGACTGCAACTGTAGAACCCGTTTTAATATTTGCCATTTCTGCACCCTGTATTCCAGTAGTTGCCATATCTGATAGCATGACAGCTTGTTCGAGGGGCATTCCTTTTGGAAGTAGAGCTAAATTCATGTCTGCATCATTTACATGGAAACATTCTGCAAAGACTCCACTTTTGAAGTTTGAAAACTTCCATCCTCCAAGCATTCCATTTGAGTGCATAGGTACTCCATCCTGTGCCTCCATGGATCGCCAGTCAGGTGTAATTGCAGGGACAATTACTTTATCGCCTGGTTTGAAGTCTTTAACCTCTGATCCGATTTCTTCTATGACACCTACAGCTTCGTGTCCTAAAATCATGTTTTTGCGGTCTCCAAGCGCACCTTCCCAGACAGTATGAACATCTGATGTACACGGCGCGACCGCAATAGGCCTCACGATTGCATCATATGGTCCTGCTAAAGGTCTTTCAGCATCAATCCAGCCTACTTTTCCAATTTCAAGCATTGCAAATCCTTTCATATTATTACACCAACCTTTCAAAATAATTATTTTTTAATGTTTTTTATAATAACCCGCGTATTAATCTGCTGTAGTGGTATTTATAATTACTAAGGATGGAAACTTGAATTTTGGCTCTGTAGAAAGCCGGAACTGAGGGACTTCCTGTTGTAATAGATGCAGATCCAAAGGGAGGAAAAGGGAAGGGAAATGATAGCTATTTGTAATCATTTACTTAAAAAATAGTTTTAAAAGTGTGTGGTTTTTAGGGCTGCTTTGGAGAAATTATGAAGTAGGCCTGAAACCTAATTATTCTTTAAAAATAAAATTCTGACTCTATCAAGTCTTGAGAATATAGTTTTTTCCAGATATTGTAGAGACTATAAAATTGACCATCCTGTAAACTTGACAATACGCACATGGATGATATTCAGAGCAGCAGGACTTTTCGGATAGGTTCTAAGAGCGTGTCTTAAAATTAAACTTGATCACACAATTGGGATAGGATTCATTTACTTGAACCGCAGAACTGTAGCATT
>MDTP02000155.1 GCA_001714685.2 Methanosarcina sp. Ant1
ATAACATTTACAATAACTCTTTCGTCTCCATAAAGGGCAAAGGTACGCTGGAGCATGATTGCAATTTTTTTGGAAATGTCTTTCCTTATAGGGTCATAAAGGGAAAGTTTTATGAAATCAGCTTCAAAAGCTTCGAGTGTTTCTTCACAAAACAGACACTTCTGGCCTGTCTTGCTGGGGAGTTCTATGTATCCGCACTTCTTGCAGCGGGCCAGATGATAAATTACTTCACCTGAGATGTTTTCAAAAGACTCAGTCCCGCGCAGCACATGCATCAGGATTGTCTTCCCGGACCCGCTTTTACCCAGAACTCCAACTATTTCCCCTTCATTGATGTTTAAATTTACATTTTTCAGCGTTTTAAGACCGTCGAAATCTACAGTTAGATTTTTAACTTCAATAAACACTGGCATTAATTTTCCTCCGAAATTATGAGCTGCAAATAACTCTTTCTGTGGCTCTTTCTTACCTGACTGGCGTATACTCAACGTGAAAAGCAATTACTTCAAGTCAATGACACAATAACATACTCAATAATTTTTATATTGCAATAACTAACAATAAGTGCATAATCAATAGTTTTTAAGGGAAAATGCTTCTGAAAGGACAATGAAGAAATAAATCAAACAAGTTTCAACTTCATTTATTCAATACTCTCGTTTAATAATCTCTCAGCAAAATCATTGCTTCTAAAATTCCTGTCAATTGAAATTTCGCTAATTACCGATTGTTTCACAAAGCCTTTGAAAGAAAGTTTCATTTTCAGGTAGTATGTGCAGTAGCCTATAACTTTATCTTGACTTTTAATGACATAAGATATATTTTTGGAATTCATTGAATAATTTACAAGTTTTTCCGGACTTCCATTTTTAAACCCTTCTGCCTGAATCCTAAGAATTCTTGGAAGCACGGAATCCTCTACAGATAGAATGTTTTCTTTTTCAGTTTGCTTCCGTCTACTTAAAAGGAAAGGGCTAACCGTATCTCTCAGCATCCTTTTAAGAATCAATAGACATTCAGGCAATCTAGTGTGGATTTTTGTCAGATTCATACAAAACACTATGAAAAAGCTTAAAAATGAAAGAATCTGTATTTAAAGGAAAGATCCAGGTTTTATATTTCATTTAGGACAGATTTCCTTGAGGCCAGAAACTACATCAGCTAGAAGTTCAACAGGGATCCCCATAATCATCTCTTCGTCGGCAATTTTGGTGTAAGACCTGCTGCCACTGCAACCGACTGTGACTCCTATTTTGCCTTCTTTATATACCTGAACAACACCGTCAGAACATAAGCTCTGCTTTCCTGCGAAACTGGCTTCAAGCCTGCCTCCTACCTTGTACATAAAGGCCTGTGTAAGTAACATGATTTGTCTGGGGTTGCAGATGACCACAACAACATCCGGAGTGAATGAGGTTTTTTCCAGAGGAGAGTACAGAACAGCTTCTGTTGAGTTGGGCGGAAGCTTAGGAACCAGATCAATGGTACGCCTTGCGGTACCCTGCGTGCTGAACTGTTTCAGTCCTTTATAATAGAATTCCCCGCTGGTTACTTTTGCAGGCATTTCCCCAAGGCCCATCGCACCTGCTCCACCTTTGCACATTTGATCTTCGCCCAGGGTATAGAATTCCTCGCCTGTTCTTCTTACTCTGTCAACCAGCTGGCAGTGCCTCATAGCTTCATCTACCTTTTTGATTCCCTCGGGAACTTCTCCTCCTTTCGGAACCAGTTTTACTGCAACAGGAGATGTCGTGAGTTTAAGGCACTTCACCAGTTCCTGCCCATAGCTGTTTATCTCTTTTATATCCATAATTTTAACTCCGGTTTTAAAATTTTTATTGGAATTAAATTCCACATCCTCACCTAAAAACACAAAAGGATGATTTCAATGTCCAATAGGGATAAAACACAGATTTTGATACTAAATTATTGGTGCAATATATTATCAGATGTCCAAATTCTGGCCTATGTTAGCTTTTTCGCCGCAGTTGTCATAAGCTCTAGACCCTTGCTCTTGCAGGAATCGCATGGTTCCTATCCATATGCTCATTATCTCACTCTAGTGATGCTTTAGTGATGCGAGCAGTTGCAGGTGCCATTCGTAGATAATTCCCGCAGCAGCCCATTGTTATAATCCTGAACCGCATCAGAAACCTTGCCCACTGCTCCCGCAAATACCTTGATTTCCTTCTCCGTCAGCGACATTAGAGGCCTTCCGCCAATGCCCGAGACGAGTACGGTCTCGACATTATGTGATTTCAGGATTATCGAAGGGGCAACACAATTATGCTCGCCATCAGGAGACCCGTTGCTTATCGCTCTAATTCCCAAAATATCTTTGTCCTGTACATCTACAATGGTAAAATATTCGCATGAGCCAAAGTGGGCGCATACGTCAGATTCCAGTCCGCTGTCACTCATCGATGGTATGGCAATTTTTGTCATTTTTCTACACTTCCTGCTTTAGCATTTACTACCTCTTTCCCCTTGTTTTTGGGGCAGCAGTAATCATTCTCAATAAACCTCTTTCCTCTTCCGTCGCCGCCGATTCGGCAAATTATGCCCGAACCACACTTCGGACAACTTGTGGGTCGTCCCTCATTACACTGTGATTCCCACTCTTGCTCGCATCCTTTGCAGAGGAATTCGACCTTGCATTCACCGCTATTTACGTACTCTCCCCCGGAGATCTCAATCGCTTTTCCGTTGACGAGGGCATCAACCACCTTCTGTCGGGCCTTTTGTAGGTCGTTCCAGAAAGTCTTCCGGGAGATTCCCATCATTTCAGCGGCTTCGTTCTGCTCGACATGGAGGAGATCGCAAAGACGGATAGCCTCAAGCTCTTCTATGGACAAGTTGATAATTTCGAGATCGCAGAGCGGAACTTCTCTGGGCTTATAATATGTAGCCTTTGGAAGGCACGATACCCTGCGCTTAACTCTATTGACCATTAAATTACACATATGCGATATATTATAAATATTTATTGATTAGGATAGTCCGCTTTAAAGCGTTTTAATGTATTGACTTTGACAATATCATTGACAACAGGGCAAATGCAAAATACCATACTAGCGCCAGCAGTATAAAACCGGGAGGAATCAGTATCAAGCCCTGGACCCCTAAGGTTGATATTGCGAAAGTTATGACGAAATCACAGTATCTAGAGACTTTATTAAATTATCCATAAAAACAGCAAAGAACGCAATTTTTTCGTATTCGATTTAAAGGGAAATTGTAATCCGTTTTTATGAGAGGCTCGGACCTTTTGCCCGGAGTGGTTCAGGTTTTTTGCATAAGTATCCGCTTTTTGGACTAGGACTGCAAGGCAGCCTATGTGCAGTACTGATTTCCATTGTTTCAGAAACTTTAACTAAAATTTTTCATTTTAAGGATTTTCATCCCTTTCTGTTCATCCGGGATATCCATAAGCCTTTCTTCTACCTTAGCCCAGATTTTCCGGACCTGATTTGCAAATTCACTTTCGCTTGCGTGCTCACTGTTTTTAGCGTACTCTATCACGGTTTGTTCCTGAAGCATCGCCTTCGTTGCAATGTCGTCATAAGGAAGCCTGCCAAGTACCGGAGTTCCCAGCTCGGTACAGAATTTTTCAATCAACCGGGTATTCTCTTCATTTATGTCATACTTGTTGATGCAGACAACAACCTGGATCATGAAGTGTGCAGCAAGCTCGATGACTCTTTTCAGGTCATGGATTCCGGAAACCGTTGGTTCGCTTACCACCAGGATCAGGTCTGTCCCTGTAATGGCTGCTATAGCGGAACAGCCTGTCCCAGGAGGCCCATCAATGATGATTAAATCCTTATAATATTGCTCTGCCATTTTTTTCGCGTTGCTTCGAACAGCGCTTACAAGTTTTCCGCTTGCTTCTTCCCCAATGCCGAGCCGTGCCTGAGCCATGGGACCAAAGCGGGTTTCGGAGGAAAAAACCTGACCTGATATCCTTTTTTCCATGGAAACTGCCCCTTCGGGACAGACAATGGTGCAGACAGCACAGCCCTCGCAACTGTAAGGATCAACCTCAAGGTTTTCAGTTACCGCCCCATACCTGCAAAATTCTCTGCATTTTCCGCATTCAATACAGAGTTTCGGGTCAAACCTGGCAATCTCAAGGCCGCAGTAGTCCTCTTTTACCAGAACCCTGGGTTTCAAAATAAGGTGCATATCAGCTGCGTCCACGTCGCAATCCGCAATAACGGCATTTTCCGCAAGCGAGGCAAAAGCTGCCGCAAGGGTAGTCTTGCCAGTTCCCCCTTTTCCGCTGATCACAGTAAGCTGCTTCACGTTCTCGCCTCTTTTCCACCTGCAAGTTGGGATTTTATTGCTTCAAACATACAGAGAAACTTTTCATTCCATTCCGGCATTTCCCTAATAAAGGGAATGCCACGGGAATAGAGTTCTGCAATCATGCGGTCGTTTGGAATCTTGAGAAGGACTGAGATTCCTTCGGTTTTACAATATTCTTCAACCTTTGAGCCCCCTAACCCATAGCGGTTAATGATCACTCCGAAGGGGATTTTTAGCGCTCTTACAACGTCTATAGCAAGCTTAAGGTCATGGAAACCAAAGGGGGTAGATTCGGTCACGAGCACACAGTAATCCATGTCCTCAATAGAGGCAATTACCGGGCAGGCAGTCCCTGGCGGAGCATCGATAATTGCAGTTTTCCGGTCATCGATGTGCTTCTGGAGTTTTTTGATGACAGCCGATACCATCGTTTCCCCGATGTTTAAAAGCCCCCTGTAAAACTCCGGGGAACTCCCTTCTTTTGCTTTTTCGATCAATCCGAGGAATCTATGGGATTCTCTGATTGCCTCTTCAGGGCAGAGGAGAGTACAGCCCCCGCAGCCATGGCAGAGAGAAGGGAAAACCAAAACTTTGGTAGGAAGTGCAGCCAGGGCGTTATAGCGGCAAAAGTCTGAACACCGCCTGCAGAGGCTGCATTTTTCAGGATCGATTACAGGCACCGAGCAAATCACATCTTCCACTTTCTCAAGCTCAAAGCCAAGAAAGAGATTACAGTTTGGCTCTTCCACGTCGCAGTCAAAAAGCTGCACATCTGAGAGAGCAAGGGCAAGATTTAAGGAAACCGTGGTCTTTCCGGTCCCTCCTTTTCCGCTTGCAAATGCAATTTTCATATTCATTCTCCATTTTATTCCGTAGGTGCTGTGATTTCTTCAAGGTCCCTGATCCTATCAAGGATGGCTCCGGCAGTGTCCGCCTCTTCCGGAGTTTGCAAAATTTTTATAAAATTATTTCGTAGCATGTGGAAGGGACCCTCCCCAAGACTTCTTACCACAAGGACATTTGCCTTTTCCCGGATGATCAGTTCCACAGCTTTCATACCTCTTTTTTTCTCTGAATTGGAAGATAGGTTTTCGATAATCTCCCAATTTCCCGCTCTGCCCTCTTCAATTCCTGCAAAGAAAAAATAAGGAGCTTTTCCCAGGTGCTCCGAAGGTTTTGCTTGAAGCCCTTCCTTGTCAAGAACAGGAATAGCTAGCCTTAAGTTCTTCCTACTCATAGGCTTTGCATTAACAACTATATGCTCCAGGTTTTTCACTTCTTTTTTAATAGCAGTTTTTATCTCCTCTGAAAGTAGTTCCACCCTTTTCAGGTCGGTTTCACCCTCTACTTCAACCGTGGCTTCCCCGAAGACCACAAGTCCGGATTTCCGGAGTTTCAGGTCTTCAAGCTTTATTAAGCCGGGGATCTCGCGTATATTTTTTTTAATCCTCTCACTTGCCTCTTTATCGAGCCAGGCATCCATCAGAGTGAGCACTGCATCCCTAGCATTTTCGATCCCCATTTTGAAGATCAAAAGGGAGATCACGATAACACCCAAACTATCAAGTTCCGGAACCCCTAGCGCGGAGCCGAGGATTGACACAACCACAATCATCGAAGAAAAGGCATCCACGTAAGAATGCATTGCGTCAGCAATCAAGGCTTGGGAATTGATCCTTGTTCCTACATTCTGTTTGTATATGAAAAGGGCATAGATCGCAAGCACCGAAAAAACGGCTGTCGCAAGGGCTAGCCCCTGAAATTCAAGCTCTTGAGGGGTCTTTACGCTTGCAAAACCCTCCTTTAGTAGCTCAACTCCGGAAAGCAGGATTAATAGAGAAACAAAGAGGGCTACAATGTTCTCTGCCTTGTAATAACCGTAAGGAAAACGCTCCCCGCTGCTTTTCAAGCTTATCTTAAGCCCGACCCAAACTGCTAGAGAAGCAAAAATGTCCAGGCCCGTGTGGACAGCATCCGCAAGCAAGACTGTGCTTCCGGAGTAAATACCTACAGCCCCTTTAAGAAAAGCGAGGAATGCAAGAGCCAGGGTTGCGTTCCTGGACACCTTAATCCCGAGTTTCAAATTGTCCTGCACAATCATTTGAAGATCCGTTTAAAGATGAGTCATTGACTCATCACAATTTGGAACATTGAATCTTTAGAACATTGCATCATATTTTTTGATGTTCTCTACCAGTACTGTCCTCTATTTCAGTGGTGATGATGCTCTTCATGCCCGTGTTCGGCACAGGAATTCTCAGCAGTTGCATTCTGGAGCTTTCCTGTCTTCCATGCCTCAAATGTATCCCTTACTGTGCCGCCAGCACCCACAAAAACCTTAATTCCGTAGGACTCGAACATGCTAACGGCCTTGAACCCGAGCCCGGCACAAAGCATGATGTCCACCCCATTCTGATGAAGGTATTCGGGAGGCAGTCCGATTCCTCCCATGTGTTCACTGGTGTTGGGAATTACCGTGACTTCCTTGGTCTCTGTGTCTATTATGGTATAGGCAGGAGCTTTCCCAAAGTGCTGTTCAACAATCCCATCCAGACCATTTTCATCTCTGGTAGGAATACTTACTTTCATCTGATCACCTGTATCTTTTTATTACTCTTCTAAATCAGTGGAGTTTATTGATTGTAGTAATTTGTACTATCGATATTACAATTATGGCTCTTCGTTGTTTTGTGTGGATATCCTCATAAAAACCAACGCGGTCTTTAATTGAAAATCATCTTATTCATAGAGAATGACGAAGAGCCACAATTATTTATATCACTTTTATAATGGGGATTTATCTGTTTTTATATTGGAAGATTTAGACCGTTTTTGTAATCGAATAGATATATTCCGTTTTTAGCTATTGAGGAATGTGTCTGTTTTGTAGATCCGCATTTTTACTGTTCAACTTATCAAGATTAGCACTTATCTGCCCCTGCTCTTTCCTCTTCCCATTCCACTGCCTTTTTTCATGCCGGAATGAGGGACATTATTGGGACTGCTGATTGATTCAAGTTCTCCGGCTTCATACTGCCTGATAGCTTCCCGAACCGTACCTTTTACTCCGACCTGGACATCAATTCCGACCTCTGAGAAAATAGAAAAGGCATTGGGGCCCACACTGCCTGTTAAGAGTACATTGACCCCCGCGTTTGCAATGGTTTCGGCTGCCTTGATCCCTGCACCACCAGATACTGCTGCACTCACATTTGAAATGGATTCCATTAATTTGGTTTCAGTGTCATAGATTACAAAGTAACTGCATCTCCCTAATCGGGAGTCCACTTCGGAATCGAGCCCTTCACCGCTCGCTGTAATGCAAATTTTCATTCTTTTTACTCCCTCTATTGGCGATCAAAATTTTAATACATCATTATACGCATCAACAGTCATTTCCTGACCATTGAAGTCCCGCATTTTTCACACTTAGCCTCGTTGCAGGGCACTCCCGGCTTGTGGGGCATCTCGTGTCCGCATTCAGGGCATATGCACGTCCCTTCCGGGCCGCCAGCATCTCCTCTGATCCGGCATCGTCCTCTGCCTCCCCGGCTTCTGCCCACTCCAGGTCCTTCACCTGCCGGACCGTTCCCGTCTCCTCCTGGCATCTTGTAATCTCCTCCTTCAATTTTTATCGATTTTCCATATACAAATGCTTCAGTTACTTTCTCAAGTGCTCTTTTGAGCGTCCTTTGAAAGGTAGACTGGTGAATATCCATACATTCCGCAGCCTCGATCTGGGATAAATTTTCCAGGAAACTGAGCCTCATGGCTTCAAGTTCGTCAACTGTCAGGGCTATCTCCTCAAAACAGCCCTCTTTGAAATCTCCAGGTTTGAAATGCCTCAGTTGATGTTCGAAACTCACCATTTTTCTTTTCCTTGGGCGCGCCATTATGCATTATTATGCAAAACTTATATATATAATTTATCTTGGGAGAAAAATTCAGGACGGAAGTAAAGAACAGGATAAAGAATCGTTTAGTCTGGTTTTAATATATTGAGTCTGAAAGGCACAACGAGATGTTAAACAACTTGGAACCCGATATCGTGAAAAGATTTTAAAGGGCTCTCTGCTAAGCAAATTAATTCCATAAGGAAACTTTCCAGTACAGTATCGGCTCTTCTGGAGACTCTCGAATCCTTATATAGCTCGATTGATTTTTATGGGATTCAAGCGGTTGAACTAAGAAATCAATAAGTTTTAAACCTCGAACTGTGTAAAGAATTATTTTAACCTCAAGATTGAGATGCTTAGGAAAATAGTTAAGTACAGTGTAAAAATGTAACTGAGGTTTTGCCAAACTTGATGAAAATGCGTTAAAAGCAAAAAAAGAGCCTATAATTGCGTATTTAGCTAAAAAATTACATCTAATGCCTTTAAAATACCATCGTCAATGGAGCTGAATACGGAATCCAGTGATAAAAGCTTAAATAATGTTATATGTTTTAAGAAAAACCATATTTGGTATGATTTTTCTTCACAAATTGTATAATATTATAAATGTTAATTAAGTATTAAAAATTAAAATCGGGCTTTTTCCTTGATTATAGGATTAATAAGCTTTTTAATGAGATTTATTGACACATATTTGCATTAAATTGATTTCAAACTGTTTTAAACAAATTTTTTTACAAAATAAACATTCCTATAAAATATTATAGAAAATAAAGGAATTTGAGGGGAAATGGCAAAACCTCAACTAAGTTATTTCGCGCTGGATCCTTACGCTCAGTATCATTAATTTTTGTGAAAAAATAGGTCATAAAGACATTTCACGATAAGGGCATGACATTTAGGTCCAAAGATAGTCTGAAGAGACTTTATTTATTTTCACGCATGCTATCCAAATATAAACTATAAGTATGGTTGTTTTCAACCCAGAAAGTAATCGATTTATCCTTTTCGGTTGTATAATCTAAAAACTGATCGAATGTACTGTCATAAACCTGTGTATCTTTTCCAGCACTTATATTGACATTTATTAGAGTTTTGGCACCATTTGTGTGTGCATCAAACGTGATCAGACTTTCATTATATTCCAGATCATCAAAATATGCATCGTATGTATTACGGTTTACTTGACTATACTCATAAAAAGATACTATGGATACATTGTTTGAACAATAGTTATCTACCCAGTTACTGAATTTTGAGCAACTAATCGAATATTTGATAGCCGGTTCTTGATCAAGTTCATGGGTAAAAACCGGGTACACCATGCCTGCTCTAGATACTCGTTCCCACCATTCCCAGGTATCGTCATCCAGATTTCCAACATTTTCCTCCGCATTAATTCCCGAGTTTCCGTTTCTCCAGAACATTCCTAACTTTTCGTATGCATAAATTGCATGTGTGAGGTTATCTCGGTTTCTCATGGAGCACCAGGTTGTTGGTTTTCGCCCGATTTTTTCATAAACGTATGAATACTCTTCATCCATTACTTTAAACGCCTGTTCAGGTGGAAGACTATTTAATTCCTTAGAGTAATGTACCCCCACATCCCAGGAGCCATTAGCAACCAGATTGCGTAAATATTCAATGTCTGTTTCATTGTATTGCTCAAGATAATCCTTATCAAACCATATCGTCCCTTTATAGTTTTTGCTTTTAAGAT
>MDTP02000156.1 GCA_001714685.2 Methanosarcina sp. Ant1
AAGGGTGAATTTAGAAAAGGGTGAATTTAGAAAAGGGTGAATTTAGAAAAGGGTGAATTTAGAAAAGAGTGAGTTATGGGGGGCGGAGTTGAATATGGGGTAATAATTATAACATTTTTTTAATCTAAAGTTTTGTTTTATTCAATTTTTGGACACCAAATAGGTTTACTTTTTAGACGATTTATTGAACTGTGAATACTTGAGATCTGCTTTATCTCGACAACTTCAAAACATTATTTAAATAGAATAATATACAATGTTAGAATGGAGTAAATAGGACATTTGCGGAATCTAGGTGCAGAACATGAAACAAAAATTAATACTTTTTGGTGCACTGCTAATTATATCCCTTTTAGCAGGGGCAGCAAGTGCAAATGAAGTTGCAAATAATACAAGCGAGTCTGTACTTCCTGATAATGGAACTCACTCTAATAATGGAACTCCTTCTTATGGTGGAAATCTTCTTGATGGTGGAACTCTTCCTGATGGTGGAAATCTTCCTGGTGGTGGAACTCTTCCTGATGGCTCCCTCGATACTGCCGCGCCGGCAAGTGTTGCAGACCTGAATGTTATGGATGCTCTGGGGGAGACTAAGTGGTCTTATGCGAATGATTATCCTGGACTTTACGTTAGCTGGGATGCAAATACCGAAGAAGATCTTGCCCCTATGCCTTATGAGGTGTTCGTTAGCGGGTCTAACCCCTCAGCTATTGAGGACATGGAAAAAGTAAAATCTACATCTGATACGAGTTTGTACATTGAGGAATGCGGCGGAAAACCCCTTGTCTACGGCAAGGACTACTGGGTGGCTGTTATTGCTCGGGATAACACAGGCAATTACGACGATTGTTTTGCCATTTGCGGTCCGGTTCGAACATATGAGGATATGGATATCAAGCTTGACGAAGGTTGGAACCTGAAATCCGTACCGAAAAGAGTGCTTGCATCAAGTGCGGGCACACAATCGGTCTTTGGCAGGGGCAGCATAGTCCTCTACTGGAACGGTGATTGCTGGGAATTCCCAGAGACAATTGAACCTTGTAAAGGTTACTGGGTCTACAGTCCGGTACCTTTCGAGAACAACATCAAGTTCAAACCAATGTCGTCTGATAGTGCAGCTCCTGATGTACCTGTGTCCCTTGACCTTGCCCCGGGCTGGCAGATGATAGGACACACTTCTACTCAACCTGCTTCCTGGTCCATGACTCTGGCTTCACTCAAAGACCTTCTCATAGACTATAAGTTCTCCAATATCGCCACCTATTCTCACCATGAAGGTTGGGGTGGCATAATCCCTGAACTTGGACTGATAGATATGATTGCTGGAGACGGATCCGTGCCTTCAGGTGCAGATTTCATTAATATCACTGGTCCCTGCCCAGTTGGAGCACTTCAGTATCAAGGCATAATGGTTCCCGGACAAGGATACTGGATCTTTATGAAGAAAGAAGGCACCTACGCATCCATCGAAAGTATGTATAACTACCAGGATTATTCTGGGCCCGAGTAAGAGATCAAATTTAAAAAATAAATGACTGTTCAGCCAGCTCAGGTTGAACGGTTTTTTTCTTTTTGTAATTCACTTAGTAATTGGAGGTATACCATGAATATGATATTAAAAAATACTTTCTTAGGAACAGCTATACTACTATTATTTTTCTTGACCTTTCCCCAGGTAGTCATGGCAGAGGAGGCCGTTCCTCTGCTTCCGATGACCGTGAAAGGAGTTGCCTTGATTAATGGTGCCCCGGCTCCTAATGGCACTGTTATTGCAGCTTACCTCAATGGGCAGCCAGTAGAAAAGTTTCTCGTAGATACTTCTTCTGGAGACTATTATTTCTGGATTTCCGGAACAGCCGAGGATGAGGAAAAGCCAGTCACCTTTACGGTGGACGGAAAGAATACAGAAAACAGCATCGCATGGGAAGCCGGAAAGCAGGTCCTTTCCCTTGAGCTGTCTGTGGGCACGGAAGTTGATCCTGGAAATCCTATAAAGGATTTGACTTCAAAAATAAATTCTAAATCCTTGACAGAAATTGGAAAACCTGAAGCTTTCGGAAAGAATTCCGGAACCAAGGTCATTGAAAGTTCAGTACCTGAGCCAGATCTGAAGGCTTTGAAAAATATGAACGCCAATTCCGGGAACAAGGAAACAGCAGAATCTCCCGAAAGTTCCTCTAAATTAAAAAGTGCTCCGGGTTTCCTTATTATTTATGCGTTTGCAGGAATAGTGCTGCTCGCTTTCGGATTCAATCTAAAGAGAGAATCTAGAAGAAAGCCCTGAAGGATTTTTCAAAAAGGGTCTGCATGAGTAGCGTGAAAGATTTCAAGGTGTTATGATGAACATCAAGAACAAACACTTAAGAATTTCATCCTGCCTGGTTATTCTGTTACTGGGCATATCCTTTTTTCCGGTTGCATCTGCCAGCAGCCCCCCTTCGATCCCCAATGTGCTTGAAGGAAACGTGCTTGCAGGAGGTGCAGACGCGCCTGTCGGAACTGTAATCTCGGCGTATATTGATTCCAAGCTTGTTGGCTGGAACTCTATTACAGAGGCAGGAAAATACAAACTGGCAGTCTCGGGCACCGAGCAGGATAATGGAAAAAAGATAATCTTCAAGCTCGGACGTATTGAATCCGAACCGGTTTCCGTGATTTATCAGCAGGGAGCTTTGCCAGCGAAACTTGATCTTTCTTTCAAAGGGGACTTTGTGGATCCTGTTATAGAAAGCCCCCCTGCATCCCCTGTATATATCCTGAATGACGGAAAGGATTTCTCAGTAATCAGCGCAAGGGTTTCGGATGAATCTTCTGGGGTTGCTTCAGTAACTATCGACCTCTCGCCTTTAGGAAGAGGGGTGACTTCGTTGAAGCCCGAGAATGGAGGCATTTACAGTTGCAACGTCAGCAGTACTCTGGCTGGGGAGTTCAACTTCCCCCTCACAGCTATGGATTTCTTTGGAAATGAAGTTACAAGTAAAGGTAACATATTGATCACCGTACTAAAGGAAGAGGAACTCACACCAAGGTACGGAGGTGCCGACGGGGTCTTTTCTACCGAGGAAATAAAAAACCTTGTAAATGACAATAACATATCCAGAGGTATCAAATACGCAGTTCTGACTATTTACTTTGCGGACGGGTGGGACCGGATATGAGATGGACTGAATTTAAAATTGCTTTCGTGTTGCTCCTGGCCCTAGCTTTATGTGCGGCTCCAGCCTCTGCAGGCAGTGCAGAAAGGGTTCTTCCTCAATCGGTTGACACCGGTGAGGTATTCCAGGTAACGGTCAATGTAGCCGATTACGGTGTAGCTGGGCAATTTCTTGAAGAGCTTCCTGAAGGCTTTACATTTGTTGGCTCAACCCTTCCTGAAAAAGCTGTAACTGTGAACGGTAACAAGGTATCCTTCCTGCTGATGAGTGAACAGAGTTTTGGTTACATTCTTAAAGCTCCTGCGTCAGCTGGCACATACAAATTCGTGGGCCTTCTAAGGGATATCAACAAAGCTGACTTTTCTGTTCTCCCTGCCGATTCTTCCATTAATGTCAGGGCACCTTCCAGCGGTGATTCCTATGGCAGTTCAGGTGGGAGTTCAGGCAGCAGCTCAGGTGGGAGTTCAGGCAGCAGTGGAGCTGGAGGCTCCCCCGAGCCCCAGAACAACATTGAGGCTAAGGAGCTGTCCCAGGAGTTCATCACCAATGGCCAACACGTAAAGTTCGAGTTTCCGAAGGGCACAACAGGCATAAGGTATGTGGAGTTTGATGCCAAGAAGGCTCTCGGGAAGATCTCCACTATTGTCGAAATGCTGAAAGGTCAGTCTAAGCTAGTTTCGAGCCTGCCTTCAGGTACGGTTTATAAGAATGTGAATATCTGGGTGGGAACAGGAGGAATCGCAAGTTCTGATAACATAGAAAACGCAGTCATCGGGTTTAGAGTCGAAAAGGCATGGCTCGAGAAAAACGGAGCTAATGCATCGTCTTTGAACCTCTGGCACTACGACAATGTCTGGAGCAAACTCGATACTCAAAAAATTGGTGAAGATGACACTTACGTTTACTTCGAGGCCAAAACGCCAGGTTTCGGTCACTTAGTAATTGTCGTAAAAAATGAAAAAACCGATCTGAAACCTTCAGATTCAAAAGAAATCGTCACTATTACTCCTACAAATTCAGGAGCAAATGCGACATCTGAGCCAGAAAAACCGTCAAGCAAAGCCACAAGCTTCATGCCGGGATTTGAGTCTGCAGTCACCATGGGTATACTTGGAGCTGTATGCTTTGTCTTGAGAAAGAAACTTTAAGCGTCGAAATGATTTTATTTAAAGCAGCAGTCAAAGCTGCTTATTTTCTTATTATTTCTTTTTTCGAGTAAGTTTCCAGTTCTATCACATAAATTGAAATTATTTCTATTTTTAGCGAAAGAAAATAATTAGAAGCCTTAGCTGAATAAGAAGATAAAGACGGGGTTAGTAGAGAGCTTATCCCAAATGCTATTTTATTCTGGATCGTTAAGAATTTTCAGCGTTGCTTTCATGATCAGCAACTTGATCGATTATTCGGAATACTATTTCATGAAACAAATTCAAAGTTCAGGATGAGTTCAATATATAAATTTTTTATCTCAAACTAAATTTTATACTGCGATTCTTCCAGAAATATTTATATCAGTTCTTGTGTAATATAGTTATATTGTCATCATATTATCGTCATATGATAAAATATAAATGAGTATTCTATGAAGATCAAAAACTTGTCCTCCGTTAAAGCTTTATTTGGGACAAATTTAACCTTTGTGATTGATAGGCGCATGCCGTAATCATAGGGCTTATTGATCAGTATATATACAAAAATGGGGTTCAATTTACCACTTTTCTGGTTACAACAAGAATCAGTGGAGTTTACTGTTTGTTGCACCAGAATGAGAGATTGCCGTGCCTATTTAAAAAATAAATTTAAAAGAGGCGGCATCCATTATCAAATAATCATAGAAAGTTGGGTGGTGGAAGTCATTGATAAAATCTGAAAAAATGGCACATTCGTCTTATTTGGTAAGATTTGAAAGCCATTCTTCTATTTGCAGTTTTCAGTGACTTATCTATACAATCGAAAATTTTGATTAGAGTATACAAAGGGGCGGTCGAATGATGAGGTCATAATTTATAAAATGTTATCATTTACCAGTTTTTTATTTTTGAGTACCAAATAGGTCCAATTTTTTAGACTTTTTATTAATTGTGACTATTAGCTGGGATCTGCCATATTCCATTGACTTTAGAATATTCTTTAAAATAAAATTAAATAGAATGTTTTAAGCGGACTGTAATTGGACATTTGCTAAATCCGGGTGCAAAACATGAAACAAAAATTAATGCCATTTAGTGCACTATTAATTATTTCCATATCAATTATTTTCCTTTTACCATGGACAATAAGTGCAAATGAAAATACTGACAAAGCTATCGTAAATACCGACAATATTGTTGAAGATGCTAGCGATACTGTTGAAGACACTAGCGATACTGTTGAAGATGCTAGCGATACTGTTGAAGATGCTAGCAATACTGTTGAAGACACTAGCAATACTGTTGAAGATGCTAGCAATACTGTCGAAGACACTAGCAACACTGTTGAAGATACTGGCAATACTGTCGAAGACACTAGCAATACAGTTGAAAATACCGACAATACAAATGGGTCTATATTCCTTCCACTAAATGCAAATATAAGCGTTGAGATCAACTACAACGAATCAGGTCCTTTCAAGATGGGGGATGTAGTAAACATCATTGCAACCTTCGACAAACCTGTCGTTTCTGCGTATTTAACGGTTAGTGACGACGTTTCCTCTCCTATTGATATGGTCAACGTAAATGATACTACCTGGTATTGTGAGTATGAGGTTCCAGAAGGTGTAAATGGCGCAGTAAACGTGACCGTGCTTGCAGACGATTCAAAAGGAAACAAAGTTGGGAAGACTGACATTGACGCTTTTGTGATTGACGGTATAAGTCCAGACTTTACGGAAACTGTGGTTGATGATATAAGTCCGGACTTTACGGAAACTGTGATTGACGATACAAGTCCGGAATTTATGGAAAATGAGCCTTCTGAATTTGTCAGCACAAATTTAGTGCTTTTCAATTTCAGCGCTTCCGATGATCTTGATGATGATATTACCTACACCCTCTATATCAACGGTAGCGAAAATAGTACAGGGGTTATAGCTAAAGACGAATGTAAAGAAGTAGAGGTTAATCTGGATGACGGTTATTACACCTGGGAAGTAAAACTTGAAGACAAGACCGGAAATATAGGTTCCAGTGATGTCTATAAACTGTATGTAGATACCAAAGCTCCAGAGGTAGCACTTGTTTCCCCTGAAGATAGCTTGGTCAATACAGAAGGTCCTGTAAATTTCAGTTTTATTTCTGATGATGATTTTACAGCTCAACATAAGGATTTAAATCTTAGTTATCAAGTAGACATTGCTGCCGAGGATGCTGCCGAGGATGCTGACGAGAATGCTGACGGTTTGTGGTCCGGGACCATGCGTCCTGGGGAATATATACAAATTCCAGTAGATTCCCTATCTGAAGGTGCTTATGAATGGTCCGTTTATATTGAGGATGAAGCCGGAAATAACATTACGAGTGACAGTCGGAGCTTCTATGTGAATAAAGAGGGGCTTAAAGTCTCGCTCACTTCCCCGAATAAGGGGGACGCTCCTGCAAATAAGACATTTAACTTCTGTGTTTCAGGAGGAACAGGGCTGCCCTTTGAATACAAGCTGCTCATTAACGGTGAAGAAGTAGAGAATAGCAATTGTGAACAAAGCGAGGATGGTACACTCACTGTAGGAGGAGATTTATTTAACAACTATTCTGTGAATGCTGCGGTAGCTGACGGTGAGGACTTAATGTGGACAGTGAATATTACTGACTGTGCAGGCAACACATATGAACCTCAGGCGTATCATTTTTCCCTCAATACTTTAGCTCCTGCGCGTGTGGCAAACCTGAGTGTTAAAGATGCGCCAGGTGTGACTAACTGGTCTTATACGTATGATCAACCCAGATTATACGTTAGCTGGAATGCAAATGCCGAAAAAGATCTTGCTCCTACACCGTATGAGGCCTTTATTAGCGATTTTGAGCCCCAATCTATTGAGGACATGAAGAAGGTAAAATCTACATCTGATACGAGTTTGTACATTGAGGAATATGGCGGAAACCCCCTTATCTACGGTGAGGATTACTGGGTGGCTGTTATTTCTCGGGATAATGCAGGAAATTATAACAAATGTTTTGTTGCCATTTGCGGTCCGGTTCAGACATTTGAAGATATGAATGTCACGCTTGATCAAGGCTGGAATCTGAAATCTGTGCCTAAAAGACTGCTTGCATCGAATGCGTCTCCGGAATCAGTTTTTGGAAAAGGCAGCACAGTCCTCTACTGGAACGGCAAATGTTGGAAATCTCCTGAGACTATCGAGCCATATAAGGGTTACTGGATCTATAGTCCGGAAGCTTTTGAGAACAACATCAAGTTCAAGCCAATATCATTCAATAATACAACTCCTGACGTGCCTGCATCTCTTAACCTTGTCCCGGGATGGCAGATTATAGGATCCACCTCTACACAGCCTGCATCCTGGTCCACGACTCTGGCTTCACTCAAGGACCCTATTATAGATTATAAGTTTTCTAATCTCGTTACCTATTCTCACCATGAAGGTTGGAGTGGCACTATTCCTGAGCTGGGATTGACAAATATGCTCACTGGAGGCGGATCCGCGACTTCAGGTGGGGTGCTCATTAATTACTCCGGTTCTGGTCCAGCTGGAACACTTCAATATAAAGGCATGATGGTCCCTGGACAGGGATATTGGGTCCATATGAACAAAGAAGGCACCTACGCATCCATCGAAAGTATGTATAACTACCAGAATTCTTCTGAGTCTGATGGAACCGTTGATAACGGAACTACAGATGTTGGAACTGATGATGATGTAAGCACTGATAATGGAACCAGCGATGTCGGAATCAGCGATGTTGGAACCACTGATGTTGGAATTACTGATGTTGGAGTCAGTGACGATGGAACGAGCGATGTTGGAACCACTGATATTGAAACCTGATGTCGGAAATACTGATGTTCTCCAACGTAACTCCTCCTGATGGAATTGATCTTAATGGAACTCTTCCCTTGTAAGGAGATATAATTTTGAAAATAAATGACTGTTCAGCCAGTTCAGGCTGAAGAGTTCTTTTTCTTTTTTGTTTTCACGTAATAATTGGAGTATATCATGGATGGTCGTGTCCGTGAGTCATTGATTAAATCTCAAAAACAAGTATACCTTCCATTTTTAGGAAAATGTAGAAAGAGTCATGTGTCTACGACTTTTAACAACTTACGGATACTGCACCATGGATAGGATACGAAAAAATAGGGCTCTTCGTTTTTTTGTGTGGATATCCTCCTAAAAACCAACGCGGTCTTGAATTGAGAATCATCTTATCCATAGAGAATGACGAAGAGCCAAAAATAGCTTCTCAGGAACAGCCATACTACTGATTTTTTTCTTGACCGTATCCCAGGTAGCTATGGCAGAGGAGGCCGTCCATCTGCCTTGACGACAGTGAAAGGAATTCCCCTTATTGATGGTAACCCGGTTCTAATGGCACTGTTGTTGCAGCTTATCTTAATGAGAACAGGTAGAAAAGTATCTCGTAAATACTTCCTCTGGAGACTACTGTTTCTGATTTCCGGAACCACCGAGGATGAGGGAAAGTCAGTCACCTTTATTGTGAATGGAGAATAAAGAGGAGATTAGCAGATAATAATATGAAGATAAAATGTAGAACGTTCTGAGGGAGAAGGTTTGAAACTGAAAATTGAAACTACCAGACGTATTGAATTGATTGATATAACTTCAGAAATTCAGCAAGAAATAATGAAAAGTGAAGTATCCGAAGGAATATGCATCATTAGTACCAGACATACTACAGCAGGTATCATAGTAAACGAAAATGAAAGCGGGCTAAAGGAAGATATCCTGAACCTTTTACAGAAGCTTGTGCCGACAGGCGCAGGTTACAGGCATGACCAGATAGATAACAATGCCGATGCTCACTTAAGGGCAGTACTGATCGGAGCAAGCGAAGCACTGCCTATCACGCAGGGAAAACTGGAACTAGGTACCTGGCAGAGAGTTTTCTTTGCCGAGATGGATGGACCGAGAAACAGGATCGTAAATTTGACACTTCTGAAAAGCATAGAATAAAAGTAGGAGAAGACCAGGAAGATTCTAACAGTTTATGTGGAACCGTTTGCTATTGCTTCAGAGTCTATTCTTCATTTTCTTCTAACTCTATTCCGAACTCAATTTGTATCCTCTTCAAATTGTATTGGGAAAAGTAAATTTCACATATTTAAGGAAAATTTAAAAATTTAACGAAGTTAGAAAAACATACTCATTTCTCAAGGATATTATTGGCAACTATCAGTCTAAATAATCCAATACTTCCATCGACTCTGGTTCAAAATCTAGTGATTTTGTATTTCTTGATTGAAAATCTGAATTCTTAAGGAAAATTAACACACCACCGTATTTTGGAAAAAAGTAGATTTTGGGAAAAAGTAGAGAGTTTAAAATCCTCTAAATCAGTGTGTAGATTAAAGATCTAAAATGTTTATTTTATGTAATAGCCATATAACC
>MDTP02000157.1 GCA_001714685.2 Methanosarcina sp. Ant1
ATACCGACTACTACATACCGACTTGCTACCTATATATACAGGCTCTGCCGATACAATGCCCCATGAGACTGGATGCATACCTTGTAGAGATGGGACATTTCAAGTCCAGGGGGAGAGCCAAGACTGCCATTCTTGCCGGAAATGTTAAGGTGAACGGCACGGTGGTAACAAAAGTCTCCAGAGATGTATCTACTGATGACATAATTGAAGTCGCTGAAGGCCTGGATCAGCCCCAGGGCTATTTCAAGCTAAAACTTGTTCAGGAGGAAAGCGGCATTCTAAAACCCGGGGACAGAGTACTTGACCTTGGGTCCAGCGCAGGCGGATTCCTTCTTTTTGCTTCGGAGATTGCAGGCCACATAAAAGGAATTGAATTCAGCCGGGACTTCAGAAGTGAACTTGGAAAAATCGCATATGAACGGGAAAACGTTGAGGTAATGTTTGGGGATGTTTTTACCGTACCCCTTAACCTACTTTCTAAAGAACAGGTGGATGTGATTCTTTCTGACATGACCCAGGAGCCTGAAAACGCGATTGACGCTCTTTCGAGAGTGCTTCCCCTGCTGAAAGAAGGGGGAAAGCTGCTTCAAGTAATAAAAATTTCAAAGAAGAAAAACCCTAAACCCATCCTGAACAAAATTGAGAACCTGGGACTTGAAATCCAGCAGGTCATCAGTTCGGAAAAACAGGAGATTTATGTGGTTGCGAGAAAGCCCCTAGCAGAGGAGAAAGATCACATAGGTATTGAGAAGGATGAAGGCTGATGAAATAAAAGATCCATTTCCCAATAAGTCCGGATACTTAGATGAGCACGCATATTCCGGAATGAAAATTTACGGTAATGGCAGGCCAATTCGTCTCTTTGTCGCAGGCCTGCACGGGGATGAATGGAAAGATACGACAGAAATTCTGGAGAGCATCGAACCTCCGAAAACCGGAACTCTGGCCTTAATCCCTCTTGTAAATAATGGGAAATACGTCTCAACCCTTGAAGCGGACTACTATCCTGAAGCAGGAAAACAGATCCTCAAAGCTATTGAAGAGCTAAAACCTGAGATTTACATTGAACTTCATTCCTATTCCAGGGAAAATATCGAAAAACTCGCCGGAAAGGATAGGCTAGACAGGATCGGAGTGCCTGCGTATAGTGTTCTGAAAGAAGGAGTGCTGCTGGGTTCGGTTTCTCCCTTGATCCGAAAAAAGTACTTTCCTAAAGAGGCTCTCTGTCTCTCTTTTGAAATCCAGAAAGGAAACATAGAATCAAGAAAATTTACCGCCCTGATGCTTGACATTCTCAAGGAGACTCTATCAAGGGACGAATTCATTGAATACTTAAAAAAGGAATTTCCTGCGCAGGCTGAAAAAGCTATTGACGATTACCGGCGTTTTTACGGAGAAACGTAACTGTTTAAGGAAAATCTAATTCGTATTTGAATATGGCTTTTTGCGGCTTTTTATCCACCTCGCAGTAAAGCCTTAAGTCCAGAATCTGTTTCCAGAAACACCTGCTCTTTTTCTCGTAGTCTGTCTTCAGCAATTTCCATGCTGCTTTTCATAGCAAGCTTTTCGGAATAACTTGCGTTATTATATGTCTCTGCAAGTCTGTTACAAAATAACTTCTCGTTTTCATAGTCCATGGTCTGCATTTTCCAGTCTCTATAAAGATCAAGGAAACTTCTATAATTTTTTGGATTACTGAAGGCAAGTCCGTGGTAGTAATTCTCATTTTCGTTACTGTAGACAACATATCCTCCTGTACATTCAATAGCTAACCAGAACCCTGGAGAAACTTCAGCCAGAACCCACGCATGAGTTAAATTGTCAATCATATCGGAGTTCAATTGTCCGGTGTCCTGATACGTGTAATTGTAACTACTAATTTTCCCGAAATTTACGGAATCCAGGTTTCTACGGACAGGCTTTTCGTCTTCGATTCTGCTTTTACTTCCGGACTCAAAATCTCCGACTGCTATTCTTGCATTGATGCCTTTCGCCTTTAACATGTTCCAGACGTCCTGGGCCATATCGTCGCAGTCATAAATGCCATCTTCAGTATATGTATGGCTTCCGTAATACTCAGTTGCTATTTTCTCACAGGTCTGAATGTTTATTTCCTTCCGGAAGTTATCCTGTGCCTCTGAGCTGTTTCCGTGAGACTTAGGCGAATCAAGGGCAAATACCGAGTAAACAGTTAACATGCATCCGATAACACAGATTAAGGTCATAACCCATAATTTAGTTAGAGAGTAATATCTGATAGATTTTTTAAGTTTATTTAAAGAACAATCTCCCGTTTGTGTGAAGTTAGGTCCCCTGAAGGAAGATGTACAGGATTCATGGTCCTTAATTACAGTTTTGATTTTAATTTCCTTCCCGCAACCTGAGCAAAAAAAGTCTTCTGCATCTACCTTTAGTCCGCAGTTACTGCAGTACATGCTCCACCCCCCGGCGTACTCCACACTGTTTAGGTCGTCCTTTATTGTTTAGTTGATGTTATTTGCAAAAACTCCAAATGCCATCTCTCTTCCTTTTTTATTTCGCGCTTTGATGAATCTAGAACAGACATTCTTGGATACATGAAAACACAAGCGTTCGTTACACTGGGAGCCTAATAATGGAAACATCAATTATTTAGTGATGCACACCATTATTTTGGTTATATAGCTCAATTTTTAGATTAATAAATCAAAATTTTGATCATTGTTGAGCATGTATGTAGATAACTGGGATATAGATAAATTCAATCGAATAAGTTTTCCTTATAATTAATAATTATAGAAAATGATATCCTGATTATTTGACGGATGTTATTCCCAGAATACTCTTAATGATGTCTTACGATCTTTTTTGTTCCGTTTTTCAGTGGGGCTGGAGCAGACCGTTCCAGTGGATAAAAAGAAAGCATTCGTCACATCGGAAGTTTAATTCTAAAAACATCAACCTGTAATGTTGGATAACCCTGTAAAAACGAGCAAGAAAAATATCAAAAAAATATTCTAAAAAGAAGGCTGCAGAATTGGACCTGCAGCTTTCCTTTTCCAAGTGTAATTACCTATTTTGATCTAATTTCGGCTTTACCTGCGCATGTTGAGCTGAGGAGCTGACATGCCATCGTAGGTACTTGCCATATGCTCGGGTTTG
Organism: Methanosarcina sp. Ant1; assembly: GCA_001714685.2. Taxonomy (GTDB): domain Archaea; phylum Halobacteriota; class Methanosarcinia; order Methanosarcinales; family Methanosarcinaceae; genus Methanosarcina. Next base: position 3,142 of record MDTP02000157.1, read on the forward strand.
ACATCCGGCATGGAGGAACTCTGGGCGCGGAGTATATCGTCTATACGAAGTACCATTTGCGCAGCTTCGGAGCCGGCTTTGATGGAATCGACTTTAACCCTGAGTGGATCGACCACACCTTTTTCAAACATGTCCTCTGCAGTGCCTGTTTGGATGTTTAAGCCGGCGTTTTTGTTTTCGGCATGTTTTGCCCTGAGGTTCACGATGGAGTCAATTGCGTCCAGGCCTGCGTTTCTGGCAATTGTCCTCGGGATTTCATCAAGGGCATCTGCAAAAGCCTTAATTGCCATCTGCTCACGCCCGCCTATACTGGAAGCATATGAGCGAAGTTCGAGTGCAACCTCTATTTCCGAAGCCCCACCGCCTGCAACAACTTTGCCGTCTTCTACCACACATTTCACTACTCTGAGGGCATCGTCAATTGCACGTTCAACATTGTCAACAACATGTTCGGTTTCACCGCGGATGACAATTGATACGGATTTGGCACCTTTGCAATCTCTGAGATAAGTTTTACCCTGGTCGCCATCTCGGACCTGTTCAAGTAGCCCTGCATGTCCCAATTCTTTATCCGTAAGTTCCTTGATATTCCGGATAGATCTTCCGCCTGTGGCATCAGCAAGGTGCTGCATATCTTCACTCTTAACCCTGCGGGTGGCATAAATTCCTCTGTTCTGAAGGTAGGCTGCGATCTTGTCATCCATACCTTTGGAACAAAAAACAGCATTTGCACCTGCCCTTATGACATAGTCCGCCATTTCGAAAAGGGCTGCATCCTCTTGCTTTACGAAATTCTCAATCTCGCCTGCTGTTTTTATCTGAAGTTTTGCTTTGTTTGCAGTCTTGGCGACCTCCATAGAGACATCGATCAGAGCGATATTCGGGTTGTGGACCTTGAGAGGGAATTCTTTCTCCAGGGCAACCTTATCAATTACAATGCCTTCCACGAATTCAGTCTCATCAATGGTGCGCCCGATATCTTTTGTGAGGATAACGCGTTTAAGGTCGGCTTTTCCCCTCTCTTGAATGGCAAGAACAGCATCAACGCAGAGTTTCGCAATCAAGGTATTGTATTTTTCTGAAGCCTTACCCGTAATAGAGGTTTTAGCAACCTTTACAAGCATTTCCTTTTCGCCCTCGCCAACTGAGACTGCCAGGTCCTCAAGAATCTCAATAGCCTGCTCAGCTGCAAGCCTGTATCCTTTGACAATAACTGTCGGATGAACTCCATTGTCAATAAGGTTTTCTGCCTTTTCCAGCAGAGTACCTGTGAAAACAACAGCACTTGTAGTCCCGTCACCTGCGGAACTTTCAAGTGACTTAGCAACCTCAACCACCATCTTGGCTGCCGGATGCTCGATGGACATATCATGTAAGATAGTAGCACCATCGTTTGTGATGGTAATATCCCCAAGAGGGTTGACAAGCATCTTGTCCATGCCTCTCGGCCCAAGCGTGCTCTTGACTATGCTGGCCACTGCTTTTGCGGCCGCAATATTCATACTAAGCGCTTCTTTTCCCTTTGTCTGCTCTTTTCTAGGATCTATTATTATGATTGGCTGGCTACCTTTATCCATCTGAACCAAACCCTCCTTAAAATATAATCTATGTATTGAAGAAATTTTACATGAGAATTGAAGTTGTTTTTGGCTTGCGGTTACTTTTAGCCCGATATCAACCTGAAAATGTGATTGAATGTAAGTGACTTATCTGAAGAGTATTTGCTCAGGAAATTACTGATAATACTTCTATAAAAACATACCGGTAATTCCTATTGATTCTTAAGGACTAAACTCTGTTTCCGCATCACATTCAGAAATAGAACACAAAAGCAGTCATTTGCTGTTCTTTCTCCTCAGGCCTTTTTCCTTAAGAGCTATAGAACGACTTGACCACTTCATCTTTAGACCTCATTCATAGACTTTCGATCAGTTATTTCCTGACTATTTTTACTGATCCGTCTTTTTTCCCGATATAGAGTTCATCCACATTGGAAAAAATCCCATGCTCAACAACGCCTGGAATTGCAGACAGTTGGAGGGCAAGACCTTCCGGGTCCTTTACAACACCAAAGCTCGAGTCGAGTACGAAGTTCCCATTGTCGGTTATTACAGGTCCGTCTTTTTTCAACGCAAGTCTCAGTTCGGGCTTTCCCCCCAGGTCACGTATCTTTTTTATCACAAGTTCTTTTGCAAAGGGCAGGACCTCGACTGGTACTGCCTTATCGAGCTGAACGCTTGTTTTTGACTCGTCGGCTACAACCAGAAAACGTTTTGCTGAAACCGAAACTATCTTTTCTCGCGTATGAGCTGCTCCCCCGCCTTTGATTGCATACAAATTCGAATCTATCTGGTCGGCTCCGTCAATGGCAAGATCCGGTTCCGAATGCTGGGCAAGGGTAGTCAGGGGAATACCTGCTTCTATTGCAAGCATTTCGGACTGGTATGATGTGACAACACCCAGGATCTCGAGCCCCTCTTCTCTGACCCGCCTGCCGAGTTCTCTTATGGTATATGCAACTGTTGAGCCTGTCCCGAGCCCCACTACCATTCCTGATTCTACGACTAGCGATGCTGCAATGCCAGCTGCACGTTTTTCGGCAGAATCGGTAGATGTATTTCTTTCGGTCGTGTTTTTTTCCTCCGGTCGGATCCTGTAAAAAATTATAAGGTTTTTAAAATCGAAAATTTGTTCAAAATTAAAAATTAGGGATCTCAGGGAGAAAGTCTTCTCCTGTCCCTCGGGAAGAGCACGGTATCCCTGATATTGTCGGTCCCGAGCATGGTCATTACAAATCTTTCACAGCCCAGACCCCAACCTGAATGCGGTGGCATACCGTACTCGAAAGCTCTCAAATAGAACTCAAAGCCATCAGGGTTCAAACCCTGGGATTCTATTCGGCTCTTAAGCAAATCAGGGATATGAATACGCTGGGCTCCTGAAGAGAGTTCCATTGTGCGGTGCATCATATCAAAGGACTTGCTGAACTCAGGCCTGTCCTCATAAGGCATGGCATAGAAGGGTTTGATTTCAGTTGGCCAGTCAATGATGAAATAGTGAGACTCTCCTGTGGTCTCGTAGACGTAATCGCCCACAATATGCTCTCCAAGAGTACCAAGATCATCTCCCCAGTGCATTTTTTCTTCCGAGCGGGCGTTAATGACCTCTATTACCTCATTATAGGTAAGTTTCAGGAAAGGAGTATTCGGAACCTTCAGTTCAACCCCCAGGACCTCAAGAGAAGGCTTGCACTTTTCGATAATTTGGGTATATATATAAGCCACGAGGTTTTCCAGGATTTCCATTACATCGAAATGGTCTGCAAAACTGACCTCAACGTCAATAGAAGTGGCTTCGTTCAAATGCCTGCGGGTATCGTGTTCTTCTGCCCTGAAGATCGGGCCGATTTCAAAAACCCTGTCAAAACCACCGCTCATAAGTATCTGTTTGAAGAGCTGAGGACTCTGGTTTAGAAAAGCTTCCCTGTCAAAATAGGTAATCGGGAAAAGCGCAGTCCCACCTTCGGTTGCAGTTGCTACTACCTTCGGGGTTGCGGTTTCGATAAATTTGTTTATTACAAAGTATTCCCTGATAGCCTGGAGAGCCTGGTGCCTTATCTTAAAAACAGCAGTTGTTTCGGCTCTTCTGAGGTCGATAAAGCGTGAGTCAAGCCTGGTGTCCAGTTCGGCTTCAACCTTTCCCGTAGTGTCCATTGGCAGTGGAGAACCTGCGATATTCAGGACACTGATCTCATCAGGAAGCAGCTCATATCCATTTGGAGCTTTCTCTTCGAACTTGACTGATCCGCTTACTGTGATTACTGACTCGCGTACAAGCCTTTTTGCGGTATCAAACAAGTCTTTATCAGTTTTTTTCTTTACGAGTGTGACCTGAGCCTTTCCTTCCCGGTCACGGAGCACTACAAAACAGATTCCTCCGAGGTCTCTGACCTCATGGACCCAGCCTGCAAGGGTGATTTTCTGGCCGTTATCAACTTTTTCTGGCTTGACATCGGCTGTATAATGTGTTCTGAGATTTGCTAAAGACATAAATTCACCTTGATTAAGGACAAATTAAATGAAAATGTAAGAGTGAAGCTGAAACGTAGGTGAATAGTCATAACTCATTATTAATGTATTTGTTGCAGCAGAGTTTCGCTTCCCGAGTTTCGCTTCGGGATCACAGAAAATCGGAGATTTTCTGGGAGTTGCACTGCAAGTGCAACAGCACGAGGTCCTTTTCACTCGCTTCGCTCGTTCAAGAGGACTAACTTATGGATTTAACTTTTCGTGTTTTCAAGTGGGCTAGCTGAGGAGTAAGGAACATTGCTTCTTTCTCTTTCAGGCATGCTTGATTTAATCTTATTTGAAGTTTCTAAATCAAGGAATCACAGAGCCCGCCGCGCACCCGAAAACTATCCTAAAAATGGGACTGAAACACGCCAGATAGACCATCTGTGTAATTTTTATGGTTATTGATCACGAATAAATGTTAAATAACTATTTATACTGTTCAAAAGGGTTTTTTGATCTAAACATTCTTTTATAACGAATTATAATTAGATATTTGAAAATATGTAAATTTTGAAGTTAACTATATATAATTTGACTGAACTACAATGCCTTGATGACAATAAATATAGTAAAATTCAGGGAAAAGAGGGAGTAACATTATTCAAATTGTACATCTTTCAGATATCCATTATTCAGATGCGTATTTTGTTCCGGAAATCGCGGATTCTATGCTGGAAAGCATAAATCTGCTGAAACCGGATATTGTGGTAATTACAGGCGACCTGACAGAAAATGGGTTTTCAACGGAGTATAATGGGGCAAAAAATTTCGTTGACAGGATAGAATGCGAAAATAAAGTCCTTGTCCCTGGAAACCATGATTCGAAAAATGCCGGCTACCTGCACTTTGAAGATCTTTTCGAGAATCGATTCTCTTCACAGAATTTCAGGGATGTTACAGTTGTCGGGGCCGACTCTTCGCAGCCGGATCTTAACGAAGGCCACATTGGCAGGGAAAACTATGGCTGGATCAAGGATGCTTTCTCCAGTGAGAATTTTAAGGTTTTTGCTGTTCACCACCATCTTGTCCCTATTCCTCTGGCTGGCAGGGAAAACACGGTCCTTGTAGATGCAGGCGATGTGCTCGAACTTCTGAACCGCTGCAAGGTGAACCTTGTCCTTTGCGGGCACTGCCACATTCCTCATGTCTGGCACCTCAACAACATGCTTGTGGTAAATGCAGGTACATTCTGTTCTTCAAAGACAAGAGGCAAAACCACTCAGTGTTATAACCTGATCCAGGCAGACAACGAAAATTCTGGCGGAAATTGGAATGTCCGGGTGTCCAGAGTCTTCCCACAAGGAGATATGGAGCTGGTCACAGAAACAGTAATGTGAGATAAGTAGCGTTATGAGAGAGGAATGTTCAAGCAGGGTGCAGAAAGGGTTCCCTTTCCCCTGAACTATGAACATTTACGTTTTTAGAGATTTAAGACCAGAAATTTTGGGAATTAGAATTCAGAAATCTTGCTCCTTACCTGATTGCATTTTTTCTTCCAAAACCTTCCATACAGGTATATTCCCCTCAGTTCTTGTTATTTCTCCCCTTTCAGTCAGGTCTTTCAGAATATCGAGGAGCTCTATTTCCTTGATATCCAGCTCGTACCTGTTCTTAAGCTCAATTATGATTTGGGATAGATTCAAAGCTCTATCCCGGATGATCTTTTCTGTAAATCCTGCCAGGTCTTCATATCGAGCCCAGGGATAGATAACCCAGCGCCATTTGATGATTTTTTGGGCATAAAAATCGGGCATAAAATTAGAGCAGGTTTTGTGCTGGAGTACTGCGGTCCTGACGTCAGCGGGTTTCAGACTCCAGACATAGTCAACCGCAAGGCTAAGTGTCTCACCGGTATCGGTTAAATCATCAACAACCAGCACTTTTTTTCCTCTTATATCCACAGAAATAGGGAACCGAATCTTTGCCTCTGCCCGCATGTCTGCCGCTCTTGCATAATGCTCAATCTTCATTGAAGTAAGGTCATTGAAAAGCAAAAAATCGGAGATCAGCCTCCCAGGTACATAGCCTCCCCTCCCTATGGCGACAATCAGGTCGGGCATATAGCCAGAAGCTTTGATTTTTCGGGAAAGAATTTTGGAAAGCCGTAAGATATAGTTAAAGCTTATAAGCTCGCACCTGAAAGAGTCTTCTTCTGCCGGAGAGCACAAGGACTGCTGTAACTGGCTGTTCTTTTCTTGCACCAGGATTAATCACCTTCTGCCTGTTTGTCTTGCAGGCTACGGATAATGCGGATTATTAATGCGGATTATTATAGTACTTATTACCCTGAAGAGATTTTTGATGAGATTCCTCAAAATTTCCGTCTGAATTTAAAAAATACATATTATTTAATTAGATGAGCTTATGCCAAAATCATTTAAAATGCTTTAAATTCCAAATAAAAGCACTTAATTCTATATTTTCGTGAAAAATT
>MDTP02000158.1 GCA_001714685.2 Methanosarcina sp. Ant1
TTTTGGTTTGCTTTCTACACATCATGGTTTTCATGGACGATTTTTATTTGGGTTTGGAGGGTTTTTATTTGGTTCTAGGGGCTGTGTGTCGAACTTGTTGTGTATTGAATTTGTTGCATATCGAATTTGTTGCATATCGAATTTGTTGCGTATCGAATTTGTTGCATATCGAATTTGTTGCGTATCGAATTTGTTGCGTATCGAATACCTTATCCGGGGATTAAGTTTTGTAGTTGAAATCCCACCAGTCACTTTTCTTGCTTTCCTGACCATCAGGGCCAACAGCCCATACACGCCAGCGGCCAGGTCCTTTAGCTAAAAATTCAAGAGAATAACTGGTTGTGCTTATCCCGGGTATTAAGCTGGATCCAGCTAATGCCGACAGCCACGAATTAGAATTTGAGTCATATGTATCGATTTCTACTGTATAGTTTGTAGCACCTGGAACGGCTGTCCACTTGAGTGAAGTTCCAGAGCTAGAATTGTCGAATACTGTCCCGTTAGCTGGTGAGAGCGGCTTAGGCGTGGAAAGCGGTACAGGAGATGTCGTTTTAGCAGGCTCCTGTACAAAAACGACTTTGATAGCATCTACAATCCCGAGTTCATTTGTAGCTGTCAGAGTGTAAGTCGTGTTTTTATCGGGAAATATGCGCTGGCTGCCAGTTAAGCTCACAGCTCCTATTCCGGGTTCTATGGAGACCTTAGTAGCTGAAGAAACACTCCAGGTTAAATTGGAACTTTCTCCTTTGCCGACAATATCCGGGTTTGCATTAAAAGAACCTATAGATGGCAGATTTGCTTGAGGTTTCAGGTTCTCTTGAGCAGATGTCAGATTATCTGTCGGAGTTGTCAGATCCCCTTTTGAGGAAGTTAAATTACCTTTTGGAGATGTCACATTATCTTCAACTGTAACAATGCAGTATGCAACGTCTTTTTTATCACCATTAGAAGCTGTAAGTTTGTATGTCGTAGTTTTGGCAGGAGATACGGACGATGTCCCTGCGGGCTCTGAAACTCCGATATCAGGCTCAATGGTAACGTCTGAAGCCCCGGCAGCGTGCCAGTTCAAGACTGCGCTCTCTCCTGCTTTAATGGAATTCGGACTCGCATCAAATGAATTGATAAGCGGGGAATTCTTCTTAACCGTAACCGTGCAAGAAGCTATTTTTTCTCTTCCTTTCCCGGATGCCGTCAGTTTGTAAATTGTGGTTTGAGAAGGAGATACAGATAATGACCCGTTTGAACTTACTGCTCCGATGCCAGGTTCTATAGTGACATTACTAGCCCCGGAAACCCCCCAGGTTAAAATGGAAGTATCTCCTGGCTCTATAATTTCCGGGCTTACACTAAAATGACTAACTTCCATAACCGCTGCAGGAACCAGGGCTTTTATAGCGATGACTATACCAAGCATGGTACCAATAAATCTTACAAATGATGGTAATGAGTTCCACATAGATTTAAGATGATCCCAGATTGACTTTTTGCTGTCTTTTTTATCCATAACCAGACTCCATGCAACCTAATTAAAACAAAACAACCAATTTTACTATCAGGTTGAAAAACCGATACGCTTCAGGAAAAGTTTGCCTGAACAGTTGATTTGAACAAAATGTACCTAATATATTTTTAAATCAAGATGAGAGATGCAGTAGTTTAATATTATGAGATATATTAATTTTGGTATATAATTCCGAGAAATTGCAAAACAGTTCATAAGTGAGCGAAGCAATCCCGTCAGCCATATTGCGAAAAACCGCTAAGCTATGGAGCAGACAAGGGATTGACAGAGTAGGAAAGAGCCTGAATACGGTTAAAATAAAGATTTGGTTGAAATAAAGAAGAAGACTTAAAGGAAGAAGACCTGGGAAGAAGACCTGGTCAGGTTAAATTATTTATATCCGCTCTCTCATCATTGTTCAAAAAAGGTAAATCCCATGAACTGTTGCAAAAGAACGCACGGAATTCCAGCATTATTTTCTTTTTTCATCCCTGGCTTGGGCCAGCTTGTAAAGGGACATCTGTTCAAGGCACTGGGCATCTGGATAGCCCTTATAATCAGCGGAGCCGTGTTCATTACTGGGACTGGAATTCCATTAGGGCTCATTATATGGATCTGGCAGATCTATGACGCCTACAAAGCCTGAATTAAAACAGGTAAGAGTAATCCGGTGAGGACAGGATAAGAGTATAATGGCAAAATAAGTTACTTGCTGTGCATCAAAATCTTGCTGAAATTTAAAGAATCCAGTATTATTTTTTTGATCGTTCGAGAAGTACCTGATCTGTCTGATTTTCCATCAACTTATAACTTTGCAGAACAATATCCTGATTCAGAACAATATCCTGAAGAATTGATATAAAACTCGAGACAGATATTAAAAAAGTTAAAATGAAAAAAATTTAGAAAGTTATTTAACCATCTTTGTTAATTAGTTACCATGACATCTTTGCCTTCAATAAGTGCTAGATCAGGATTTGCAGCTGCCCTTTTGGTCGGTTCCCTTTTGTTTATCACAGGATATGAGATATTAGGCTCTCTTTTTATGATCGCAGGAGTAACCTTAAACTATATTCTGGTGCTTTCGCTTAAATGAATAGATGTAATAGCTTCACATGAAAAATTCAGAAATCAATTAGATGAAGCCATAGCATGAGACTTCAAACTATTTAAAATAATATATTTATGATAGACTGACCTCGTTCTTTATTTTGTTTTTCAAGTGCATAAGTTTTATTAATAAATGATTCTCGCCATCAGAAAGAATATCCAACACATTTTTAGTTTTGTTGAGGTTAAAGGTCTTACTGATTCTATAATCCGACGAAAGACTGTACGAATGAGTTATCATCAGATTATATTCTCTAAACATTTTTTATATAGACCGTTTATTTCTCTCTATTTTGACCATTTATTCTCATGGGTCTAAACAGCTTAGAATTCGTCACAGAACAAACTATGCACAGGTTTCTAGTGGATGCCTTGATTTTCAAGATCATAACCATCAATTGAAAAGTAACTTTAGGAAAAATGTGCATAATCTATTTTGTGACAGTTACTTAGTCCATTTTTCGACTTGTTACTTGTTAATAGTCAACAAGCCCCACCGTTGCAGAACCAACAGTTCAATTCCACAAATTGTTATCGAAACCGTTGTCGCAACCGTTATCGCAGCCTTTGTTGTTCCAGCCGTTGTCGCACAAACCATCGTTGCCCCAGTTGTTGCGCAAGTTGTTGCCTAAGAAACCGTCGTTGCCCCAGTTATTGCCCAAGTTGTTGCCCAAGTTGTTGCCCAAGTTGTAGTCCAAGTTGTTGCCCAATTTATTTACCGGCTTCAAGTTTTTAGAACATGCGCTTGCTGACGCAACTGTCAATGTTGCTACGAGAAAGACAGCCAGTAAAATAACCATTGTCTTTTTTATTCTGTCAAATGTTTGTTCTCTCATTTATTAACTCTCCATATTTTTGTTTCAGTTGACACAATCTTAAGACTTTTAGTTCTTCAGTCCACTTTCCATCGCAAACGAACTATGTAAATATTATTTTACCAACCAGTTATCCAGATTCAATTCTGAAAGACTATAATATTGGTAAATTCGATCTTCGTTTTATATGTCGATGAAAGTGATTTCAAATTGTGTCAACGGAGTATTATTATCTAAAGAATATAATATAATGAGAAATATAAATTATGATTTATTCACAGAGAATTATAACTACAGAATGAATATTAATTATAAGCTGATATTTAAGTTTAGTTTCACATAAGTCTTCTCAATAATGACATTTCCCACAGCGCTACATAGTATTAGGAAAAATCTATGAGAATGTCACTTATTTGCTCAATATGATTATAGATTAGAATTCAAATCGAGAAAAAAAAAAGTTTCGTGTCCGTGAGCATAGATCAAATCTGACAAAATGAGCGTACCCTGTTTGGAAAAAAGTAAAGGGCTTCGTAGCTTACAGTTTTCAACAACTGACCCCACGGCCGAATAACGAAACTGCAAAAAATAAGATGAAGATAACAATCCCTTATCCTCTTCTTATAATAAATTCTTTTGTCCATTCTATTTTCTTAATTACTTTTCTTACTTTCTTTTATGCAGAAATACAGCAAGCAAGCTAACTATCCTACAAACCGCTTCAAGGCCAGGCGTTTTTGTGCTTCATTTCCCTGAAGTGTTTGGGCTTTGGGTCTGCTCAGATGTCTGTTCAACATTGTTGATGTACTTCCATTGTTTTGTTCAAGACCCTGATTGTCAGTTATGGACTGTGTTTAAGTCACAGCTTCTTTCTAATCCTCTAATACAAGATTATTTATCCAGAAACTCGGTCGGATAAAAGCAGATAGAAGCAGATATGTGTAGAAACACCAGGGTATTTCGGCACAAAAAAGTGAAATGAATACATTGAGAATTTCAAATGAGCTTAAAAAATAAGAAAATAGGACTTCCGCAGTTGAACTGAAAAATCAACATCGTTTAACTTTCAACTTTTTAAGCCAAAATATTTACGATAAAGCTGCATGTGGTTGATTTGGCCCCTAGATTGCGTAAGTCCTATATTGTTTTTCAATTTGAGATATTCACTTGCTTCTCAATATGATATACCAGACTTGTTTTTGCTTATATGACAAATTTGCTATTGCCAAAGTCTTTTCTGATGCTCTTCGAATTCGAGGGGACGGTTAAGGTATAGGCTACATTTGTTGTGGGCAGCCAGCCAATGACAAAGCTCTCAGAAATCACATAAACACCGGGATTAACGCCTTTGAATTCAAAGTATCCTGTGGGGTTTGTTTTAATTGTTGTGCTGATCAGCTTTCCTTCGCATGTATCATAACCATTTAGGTTTATCGTCATGTTGGAAAGCCCGACTTCTCCAGTGCCCCTTTTTTTGTTTATGTTTGAGTCATTGAAGCTGTAGCCATAGATCGTTGAGGTGTTGCAGGCAGGCATAGGTACTGGGATAGGACCTATAAACTTCCCGAAGGCGACAAGCCCGCTTCCTATGTTCACCGTGGCCGTAACCTTGTTTGTGTTTGCGTCAATTACAGAAACAGTTCCATCCTCGTTTACCACATATACCTTTGTTCCATCCGGGTTAAATGCAACTCCCCGGGGACTTTTTCCTACATTCACTGCGGCTGTAACAATTTTTTTGGCTGCGTCAATGACAGAGACAGTGTTGCCATGTTCGTTAGTCACATATATCTTTGTTCCATTCGGACTGACAGCAACTCCCCCTGGACGGGATCCGACATTCAATGTGGCCATAACAATGTTTGTGGCTGTGTCGATTACAGAGACAGTATTGCTGTCATAGTTCGTCACATATACATTTGTTCCATCTAGACTGACTGCAACTCCAATTGGACTACTTCCTACACTCACCGTGGCTGTAACCTTGTTTGTGGCAGTGTCAATTACAGAAACAGTTCCGTCCTGATTCGCCACATATACCTTTGTTCCATCCGGACTGGGTGCAACTCCGGAAGGATATCTTCCTACATGCACAGTGGCTGTAACCTTGTTTGTGGCAGTTTCAATTACAGAGATAGTTTTGCTGTTTTCATTCGCCACATATACCCTTGTTCCCTCTGGGCTGACTGCAATTCCATAAGGCCACTTCCCTACATTCACCGTGGCTGTAACAGTATTTGTGGCTGTATCAATTAGAGAGACAGTGTTGCTGCCTCCGTTTGTTACATATGCTTTTGTTCCATCCGGACTGACGGCGACTCCAAAAGGATGGCTTCCTACATTCACCGTGGCTGTAACAGTATTTGTGGCTGTGTCAATTACAGAGACAGTGTTGTTGTAGTAGTTTGTAATGTATGCATATGGTCCAGTGGCTTTCAGGACATTGATTGTCAGGACATTGATAGTGGCGAGTTTTAAAGCTATACCGTTTGCATTGCTTACCATAAGCTTTACAGTGTAGTTCCCTGCTGCAGAGTAAGTATGTGTTGGATTCTGCTCGGTCGAATTAGTTCCGTCTCCAAAGTCCCAGTTCCATCCAGTTGCATTTTCCGATAAGTCTGTAAATTGCACAGAAAGCGGAGCATAGTCCTTGGTGATATTGCTGCTGAAATTCGCTACAGGGAGAACTGTTGAAAATTGCTCTAATACTGTAATTGTAGAAATTTTTGACTATGTACCGTTTGCATTTACTGCTGTCAGGTTTACAGTGTAGTTTCCTGCTGCAGAGTAAGTATGCTCTGGATTCTGCTCGGTCGAATTTGCTCCGTCTCCAAAGTCCCAGATCCTTCCAGTTGCATTTTCAGATAAGTCTGTAAATTGCACATAGAAAGGAGCATAACCGGTAGTAACGCTGCTTGTGAAATTCGCAACAGGCGATTTTGGTGCCAGTAGTGGTGTAATTTCAACTTCGAGCTGGGTAAGCCCTGCAATCTTATTCTTCGGGTCATAAGCTCCTGCAAAGAGGTAATAACGACCCTCAGGCAGTTCAGAAGAAGTAAGTGAAAGGTTTTTCTGTCCGTTTTCACCTATTGCTATGGATCCATTTTCTCCTCCTATCAAGGTTTGGATTACCTTTTGGAGTTCATTTCTAGTGAAATTGGAACTATAATTTGAGGAGTTAATGCCACGTTTATCTGTAAAGTTCTCTCCGTTTACTAATACTGAAGTGCCATTAATTATGCCGTTGGAATTGATTTCTATATTTGCCCTATAAGCCTGTTCGTTGACCAGTACAGCTCCATATGTATAATTACTGTTGTCAGGGGCACCTTCAAGCTCCATACTAATATCCAGATTTTTTCCCTCTTCTATGTTTGCAGGAGCCGAAGCTTTTAGTTCATATTCTGAAACCACAAAGGCGGTTGCAGAAAGGACTGTCAGGCTACCGTCGTCATTTTTCTGGATCATAACTATACAATATTGTCCTGTATCAAACGATCCCAAATCATAATCTAATAGATCTCCATTCTCTCCGAGAACAGCAGAGTAATTTTTGTAATTCCCGTCCATGTTTTTGTGGAAAAGGCTTTCCAGGTCCCCTATATTTCCTGTGCTAAAAGCCTCAAGAATCCCACTCGCGGATTTTGAAGTTGCATTAAAAACGTAGATATCTACATTTCCTTCCAAAGTTGAAGCCCCGAAGAAAGACATATTCACTTTTTCACCAGGCAGGTAAACGGGAAGGGTGGCATAGGAAGAAGTCGATGGATAGTTTATCGTATAATTACTATCATTACTGGGGGATAGGTTCCAAGAAACCCTTTATAGTTCCCAAATCTCGGACCTGAATACGTGATTGTTATCGGCTGAGGAAGCTGGATTCCTCTCCCCTCATATGGGCCTCCCATCGTAATCCAGTTTCCTTCTGATGGGTCGCTGGTATGATCAAGGATATAAACAACCTTATCAGTAAAATTTTTACTGATAAAGCTCACGTTGGTTGAGCCTGCAATTTCCATAGGCTGAACGGTTATCCCTTTAGTGATGCCCCCTATTTTTATCTGGAAGTCACCTGAAGGAATCGCTGTTGTGTTATAGGAGTAACTGAAATTCCCATTAGAGTCAGCTTTTATCCCTTGAAAAGCCTTAATCTTCAGGTTAACCTCCGATACCCCTTCTACGGCATCCCCGTCGATCTTTATCGTATAGGTACCAGGAAGGACTCTTGACTGAGACACGATTGCAGTATTTCCTGAAGCCTCAGAGCTTTTTGTTAGCCAGACTAACAGTTTCGTCCTCACGTTGAGGTTTTTGGCTCCTGTGGCTTCGACCTTAAAGCAGTTGTTAAAACCTTCAGGAATTTTTACTTCTTCAAGAACATATTCAAACTTCCCCCGGAGATAGGAACAGTTTTCTCAAAATTTACAAGTACGTCAATTTTCTCTCCAGGCGACGCGCTCCCTTTTATATTAAGGATATCCCCAGAAACAAGTTTTTGAGGGGTAAATTCCCAGTCACTAACAGATGCAGCTGCTGAAGAAATCGACAGTAAAATCAGAATTGAAAGGGAAGCGGTTATAAAAGCCATTTTTTTTTGTCTTTTAAAGCAATTGAGGTTTTGCCATTTTCCACAATATTCCTTATTTTTCAATAATACTTGATAATATAGCTTATTTTGCGAAAAATTACTCTTAAAACAACTTAAAAGCAATTTAATGTAGTATTATGTCAATAATTTTAAATGAAAAGAGTTTTAATCATTTAAAAACGAAAACTTGAACCACGGAAAGCACGGAAAACACGGAAATAAAGGAAACAAGGGCACAGTTTTTCAGTGCTTTCCGTGTTTTCTGTGGTTAATAGATCTTGATTGAGTTATTCATGCCCTTCAGCGTTTTTATGTTATTAATAGAGAGTTTAAGTGTAATATTTTGGTAAAATAAGCATTTATTATCTATTTTTTAGCTTCTAAAGCATTTTTGTCAATTTTGGCAAAACCTCAATTAATTAATTTTTTCACGGAAAGTACTCCTTTCTAGATAGGACATATTAATTTTTTTACATTATTGTCAAATAATTTAAACAAAATTTTTTCATAGACAAAATATGTTGAGATATTGCCTCTGAGCACAATATGCAACATTTTTACTGTTATTATAATATAAATTTATATCTACAGTTTTTGTATTTTACTGCGAAATGTGCATAAATTTATATACAATGTTCTGATTTTTTAATGAACTGCGGCTCTTGCAAATCTCTGGATTTTTTTGAGCCCCCTTTAAGACAATTATTCAGTTTTTTAGCTCATATATTAAATCAAATTGAATTCGGCTACCCCCTTAAAGGATTTTGAATATGCCGTGGCCGAACGCTCAAGGGTTGGATAGAAGTAGATTTGTGTAGAAACGCCAAGGTATTATTTAGGCACAAAAAACATGAAATGAAAACCTTGAGAATTTAATGGGCTTAAAAAAGTTAAGAATTTAGGTAGTTGTGTCAATACTGAAAATCGTAATCAGAAACAAGGCTCTCAAGTCTGACAAAACAAATCTTTTTGGCTTGTTTTATTAGATTTTATTAAACTCACGGATAAGACCAGAGTCATAAACTTTCAGAATTCCTGCACGATAACTTAAAGACATGACCGAAAAATATTGCTGGAAAAAGACTCTTATTTTTATTTTCAAGAAAATTGACTGAGTTTTTCATTTTCCCGGATGCTTATTATCAGAATCTATCAGGATATATCAGAATATATCAGAATATATCAGAATATATCAGAATATATCAGAATCTATCAGAATCTATCAGAATCTATCAGAATCTATCAGAATCTATCAGAATCTATCAGAATCTATCAAATTGATAGAAAATGACAGGAATTTATTGAAGAACAGAGTAGAAAAGAAGAAAACACTCTTCTTGCCCTTGATAATTCAAACTTTCATCAAACAAATTTTTAAAATATTGTT
>MDTP02000159.1 GCA_001714685.2 Methanosarcina sp. Ant1
AATTTTTCACGAAAATATAGAATTAAGTGCTTTTATTTGGAATTTAAAGCATTTTAAATGATTTTGGCATAAGCTCAGCTAATCAATAATATGCCTTGAAATTGGTAAAACATCAAATGTCTAGGTAAATTTCAAGCTCATTATAAATGTTGGTATGATACCATTACCCTAAAGATTTTGAACGATTCTAGACTCAAATTCTCACGTCTAGACGTTGGATTTATCGAGCTCTTGATACACAATATAAATGTTGTCTTATTAAAAATTAAAAAAGCGGTATGTGATTCGATTCAGATTTTTAGCTAAAAATAAAAGCAATATTTAAATATTTTGTGTCTTTTTATTGGCCAAAGCTGACAAATAACAAAACTTATATCAGAACTTGCGATATGATGTATTAAAAGCCACTCTCACCAAATTTGAGTTAAGAGTAACGAGACTTTATATCTATTTATGAAAGGGTAAAGAATATGGGCAAGATGAGTCTAGCTAACTGTTTGTTTATAATTAGTCTATTCATTACTTTGTCACTCGCCATTTTGGGTTGGGATTGGGTTCGTGATTTTAGCGCTTCTGTGGATCCTATGCTAGCAGATGTTGATCAAGGTGGTACTACTAATTTTACCGTTACAGTATATTCTGGGTTGTTATATCATAAAGATGTTAGTTTGAGAGCAGAATATGAACCATATATAGATGTCTGCTTTAGTCCTAAGATACTGAAACATGGGGATAAACCTGTCTCAATGGTGAGAATATCCGCAGAAAAAGAAGCTCCTCTTGGAGAGCACTTGATATCAATAGTGAGCAATGGAGCTGATGGAAAAGAACATATTTGCAAGTTTACGCTAAATGTCAGTGGATCTACACCGACACCTGCAGAAACACCAAACCCAAAAATAACAATAATTTATCCTTCGAATATGGTCCATAGGCATGAGAATATAACCGGAACTGCAAAAAATATTCCAAAAGAATCTCATATGTGGGTTGTAGTCTACCCTCATATTAAAAACAGATATTATCCAATGGGTGAAGTGGAACATCCGAACGGAGAATGGGTATGTTTTGCTACAATCGGCAGTCCCGATAAAAATGAGGTCGGTGCCAGATTTGACATAATAGTCATTCTAGCAGACAATCAAAAAACTCAAGAAAAATTAGAAAAAGATAGAGATTCTTTGAGAAATGACAATGACTGGGGTGGAGCTAGTGATATTCCAGGTGGTGCTAAGGAATTTACTAGAGTTACAGTAACAAGAGTATAAATGACACAATTCCATAATCCAGTGATTTTCCATTATTTTTCTCATTGGATTATGACTTTCCTCAAAACTCAGAAGCGTCGAATAACAAAGAAATTGCTCTCGCATATTTGGATGATGTCACTATGCAAAAGGCAAAGCCATGAGTATTTGGAATAAAGATGAAATTACAATTAATACACTAACAGTAGATATATTATGACTGCTTATTAAAGTAAATGCAGAATAATATAGATTTTTTGAGGCAAATTCAAAGATAATTTATAGTTTGGCTATAATTAGTAATAACAATATTTCAGGTCTTTAGGACTATTTTTTTATGGGTAATAAAGGTACTATACGTTTGGCGGATGTAAAGGTTCTGTGGGGTAGAAGCGGTAATAGGTGTGCCCTTTGTAAAACACATCTTATCGAGAATGATAATAATAGTGATGCTTATCTGATAGGTGAAATGGCTCATATAGAAGGAGAGAACCTTAGTTCTGCGCGTTATAATGATATGAATGAATTTAAAAGAAATAGTTGAGGTTTTGCCAGAATTGACAAAAATGCTTTAGAAGACAAAAGAGAGATAATAAATGCTTATTTTACCAAAATATTACACTTAAACTCTCTATTCATAACATGAAAAGACTGAAGGGCATGAATAACTCAATCAAGACCTATTAACCACGGAAAGCACGGAAAAATTGTGCCCTTGTTTCCTTTATTTCCGTGTTTTTCGTGCTTTCCGTGGTTTAAGTTTTCGTTTTTAAACGATTAAAACTCTCTTCATTTAAAATTATTGACGTAATACTACATTAAATTGCTTTTAAGTTGTTTTAAGATATATTTTTCGCAAAATAAGCTTTATTATCTAATATTATTGGAAAATAAGGAATGTGGTGGAAAATGGCATAACCTCAAATGTAAATGTTTTCCATTCATGTAAATATTTTACATAAATGTAAATATTTTCCATTAGAAAATATAATAGGTTTTCATCGGTCATCGGTTAACGAATTTTATGCACAACTTTGAATACCATGTCCAGTGATTTTCAACTTAAATGGTAGATATTTGGCATAAAAATAACATTTTCTGGTGTTGTATCTTAACTGAGTACAAATGAATAGGGTTTTAAAAATATAATTAATGAGTTTACTTTAATAAAAATCTACTCATACAATTGAGGCGGAGAAGGTAGTAGTGAGTAACCAGACGGATATATGCCCCTATCAGATAGCCTGGACGCTTGATAATTGGGCTCGCAGGCTTATCCAAAACCCTTACAAAATTGTTGGCGAATATGTCAAAGAAGGCCAGACTGTTTTGGATCTGGGCTGCGGACCGGGTTTCTTTTCCTTGGCAATGGCAAAGATGGTAGGTGAAAAAGGAAAGGTCATCTCGGTGGATATTCAGGAAGAGATGCTTCGGACATTAAAGAGTAAAAGCGAGCGCATGGGGCTCAAATCTCGTATCATCTTTCATAAAGCCGAACCAGAAAAGTTAGGCATCCCCGAGATGGTGGATTTTGCCCTGGCATTCTACATGGTTCATGAGGTCCCGGATAAAAGGAGTTTTCTGGGCGAAGTTGCCTCACACCTCAAGCCTGATGGCAGATTTTTGATCGTCGAGCCTAAATTCCATGTTTCAAAGTCCGAATTTGAAAACACTTTGGGAGTTGCTCGATCTGTAGGTCTAGCGCAGATTTCTGAACCAAAGATTTCCTTCAGCAGAGCAGTGCTTTTGAAGCCTGGTTCCAGATAGAGAAATAGCCTGATGCCGCAAAATACTCGGGTGCAAGTGAAATTATAAATTTCATGTAATGATATTATAATCATTAAATCATGGATTTTGGAACTGAGTCTACTATCATCATGTGAGATCTAGAGGAGTGGATTGTACTTATGGAAGCAATAGATGCTATTATGACACGCCGCAGTGTCAGGATGTTTGAAAAAAGACAGATCCCCGATGCGATACTCGACAAAATCATCCGTGCAGGTACCTACGCACCGTCAGCCCTTGCCCTTCAGCCATGGGGTTTTGTGGTGGTGCAGGACCAGGCATTCCTAACCCATGTCTCTGACTACTGTAAACCAATAATCGTCAAGCTCTTGGGGGATGCCCATGATGAAATGTCGGACGCGTTCCGGACACTACTGGAAAGCAAGGAGTCCTCGATCTATTACCATGCCCCGACCGTCATCATGGTTATCGGCCAGACAGAGAGCCAGTTCCGGGAGATCGACTGCTCCCTTTGTGCGGAGAACATGATGCTCGCCGCCCATGCACTGGGCATCGGCAGCTGCTGGATCGGGTCAACGGGAGTTGCCTACGATAATAAAGAGCTAATGGAGGGATTCCATATCCCGGAAGGTTACAGCCCTGTCGGTACGATTGTATTTGGATACCCTGCCGAGAAACCCGAGGCCCATGACAAGAAGGAACCGCAGGTGACGTGGGTCCGGTAATCTCTTCCCGACCCCTTTTTCCATGCTGTGGAAGCTACAGGTTCCTGTTCCGCTCAAGAATCCATTGTTATTGATTCATCTTGTTCGGTATCCGCAGCACAAAAAATATCTAATTTAGTCTTCCTTGTTGGAAAATCCTACACCGATAGCGATACCGCTGATCGATTAGTGCTGTCGTTTTAAAACTGATTACCGAAGTGCTGGAGCAAGGGGCTTTAACCCCGCGCCCGTGGAAGGGTAGGGGTAACTGATACTACAAATTCTACAGCGAGCCCCGACTATGAGGAATGGTACTCTCACATTTTTAGGAAATATCCAGCTCTTCAGCGCCCATCAAATCTTATAATAAATCCCGTCTTCAATCCCCTCACAAATCCTGCCTTCTCGTAAAACGGTATAACATTTTTTCTTCCTGTAAGGAGCACAACCTTGTAACAGCCTTTTTCTTTGGCTATTTCTTGTGCCCTTTTCAAAAGCCTTGTTCCAATACCTCTTTTTCTGTAATCCGGATGTGTCACAACATTTTCGATCAATGCGTAAGGAGTTGCACCCCTGGTCAGGTTCTTGATAACAAGCATTACGCAGGTGGATACCAGTTTTCCATCTGCTTCAGCTACCAGATAGTGCTGCCCTTTGTCCTCCAATATTTCCTCCCATACTGCTTTAAGCTCAGCATCCTCAACAACTGCTGGATCGTCCTTGTTCAGGTACTTATAGAGATCCATCAGTTCACCCAACTCATGCTTTTGAATATAGCGAATAATTTCATCCATGCCGGTATCCCTCACACATTAACCTTGAAGCCCAGATCAAGGTCACAAGCCGGGATTCCTCCTCGTATTCCCCAGTTCTCCATGGGCTCTTCGCATATTATTATCGAGATATCCGTCGAATCTATTCCCAGCTTTTTAAGGTTCTCTGTAATATTCTTGTATAGAAGCCGCTTTGCATCTAATGTTCGACCTGCAAAGGCAGTAATCTCCACAAGGATGTATTTTTCACTTTTTTCAGGAGGAAGGAGGTAATTCTCTCTTTTGTACTCCTCAATCCGAATGTTTCTGTCATATTCAGGTATCCTGAAAGACTCGACAAGGGATTTATGTACAGCATCCGCAACTGCATGCTTTTCTTCAACTGTCCTTCCTTCAATCATACTCAACTTTACTAACGGCATAATAACTCCTTCGTTTAATTAGTATTGTGCTTCAGGCCATTTTCCTAACATACTCAGGTGTCTGCGGAACCTGGTGCATCATGCAATACGACTTCCCGGACGGATTATTCACCTCTCTGCGTGTGCCTTCGCCACCCGGCACCAGGAGAAAATCCAATGCAGGACAGTCCGAGAAGGTCAAATGAGGATTTACCGACATACTCCTTTCACAGATCACGGGACCGGGATTCTCAGCAACCATGAAACATTTCTCACCTGAGTTCCCATATTTTAAGCGCATATACATAGCTCCACCAGGTCATAATGTCAGATACTCGTGGTTTCAAAATTCGGGCCTCGGTTTCATGCAGTTAAGGTTAAGCACATAATTCGGCATCAATAGATGTTTATGTGCCTAAAAAAGCGGAATCCAGGTTCTCAGGCCCTTGAGCAAATTTGCTCCAAAGTGATATCATTTCCCATGGCCCTACCAGATCCAGCTCTTTCATCCCTGGAAAAGTCAAAAATCCGAAATTCATGTCACAAGTTTTGCAAACATTTTGTAAATATTTTTCCCTAGCATAACCCGAACTCACTTCTATGCACTTCTACTCTGCGTTTTATTTCAGTCGAATACTCCGCAGCTTGCACGGAATGGAAACTGCCCAGAGCCTTAGGAAAATTATTATATCGAGAGCACTGGCGCGAACATACCCATTGCTTGCAGCGGGGTGCGCCAGAGTAATTTTGATTTAAAAGAGTATCTATCTTTATAGTAATACTTATTCTAACATGTCTACAGCATTTAATATATTTTCAATGTTTACTTTCCCAAAACATTCATATAACGTATTATCTTTCAATGAGATTTCGATTAAAGTCAAAAAATCATATAATACTTTAAAATAAGGTTCTTTTGATTGAGAAGAAAACTCTGTAAGGAAATAGATTTTTGTTTCTATTGATAAAATGCCTAAATTTTCTTCATATTGAATAAGCCGATTTTTCTGACGTTTATATAATTCCATAACATATGTATTTTGGTCTAAACTTAGCGGCTCAATGTAATCTTTTGTTTTCTTTAATACTTGAACTATACCCAACAATTCAGATATTTTTATTTGAATTTGGTACATAGAAGAATTTCTAAATTCTAGAGTGGGCAAGTATCTCATCACATCTTCAGGAATTGGTTGCAGTCTTATGTGTTTCCAATCCTTAATATTGTCTTTTTTGAATTGAGATAACAACTCAGCAATACCATACGAGTTTATCTTATATCCTCCACTACAAAAAAGTGCTTTTTCATATAAAGGAACAAGATAGAAGAAATCTGCTATCTCTTTAAGCTCAATTAATGATTCCAAAATAATCATTAATTCTCTTTCGATATGGCGCGGATCTTTGACTGAAAATGATAAAACTAAATATCTTAATGGGGGATCAATGTAAATATTTTCAGGTATTCTGACGTCCAAACCTGTTAATTTCAGAGGATCAAAAACTTCATTCAACTCATAAATAAGTTTCTTCTGGTGAATCTTTTTCATTTGTTTTATATAACTTAAAGCGTTTTTAGGTTTTATCTTGGGTGGCTCAATGATCCATAAATTTAGCAAATCGGCTAGTGAATCATAAGCTTCTAGTTCTTTTTCATTAAGGGATCTTGCAGCAAAATAATCATGAAAATGGTCAAAAAACAACTCAAATGTTTTTTGCATTCCTTCTAGATTTTTTTTTGAATCTAGAAAATTATTTACAAGTAGTCTTCCGATTTCAATGTCTTTATTATCCATATATTTGATTATCATCTGGAAAAAGTTTTTAAATTTAAAATGCCATTTTCTTGAGGGAAGTTTTACATCTGTTATTTGATTCCATAACTCTTCAGGAAAGTTTCCTTTTAATTCGTTTGAAAGAACTGGATAGTTCTTAAGAAAGTCTATCATTCTATTGGTTAATTCATCAAATTCGGTAAGTTCATCATGTTCAATAACATGTGGTTTAGTCCTTATTTCAACGAGAGCTCTGACGAGTTTTGAGATGATTCCAATGAATCTCAGAGAATCTACCCGAAAATCAAACCATTTTTTTTCGTATTCATATAAACTGGTCACACAGTAATGACTTTCTACGAAATTATTCCAAATGACATTTTTCTGAACATCAGATTTAATCGGTAAATTCTCTTTTGGAATATCCTTTCTAGAATAATCATCAGTAGACAAAAGTTCAAAAGGAAGTATCCATATTCCTCTTGACTGATACTTATCATAAAATGGCAGAGTGGATCTTAAAGTTTCCAATCTTGTGATTGCTTGTTTATTCACATCATCCGAAGGTTCAACAATAAACTTAATACACAACCTTTTGTCACGAATCGAAATTTTAATGCAATTAGTACTTAACAACAGATACCCTAAAATTTCTTTTTCATATTTCAGGAACCATTTTTCATATGTTTGTTCATCATATCGATAAAGACCCAGTGAAAAATCAATAATAGGATCCAAGTTTGACCCAAAAATTTCTTTGTATTCGATAGCTTCATCTTTGACAAACTCCCATTCAGGAATCTTCACGTTACACAAGTAGCACCAATTAAGTAGTTTGCCTATTTTTTGTTGGCTAGTCAACTTTTCCTTACTAATTGTAGGAACAACCTTCGTAAGAAAATCATGACAAAGATTTATACCTCTTGGTTTTTCAATAAATTTTGAAGCAATACTATTCAGATGTTGAAAATTATGTTTATCGTTAAATGTGCTATTTAGGTTTGACAGAATTTTTTTTGAAAATGGAAGAAATTCCCAGCTTAAAAGCTGAACACCGGAAGATCCTAATAAGTTAAAAGCGTCATCAAACAACTTTTTATTTTTTTCATATAGAAGGCACTCTCCTGCCTCAAAAATACCCTCAAGAAAAATTAATATTTTACTTAAATCAGCGTCATGGCATTTTTCGACAAGGCCTTCTAAGAACATATTATTATCTATCTCTTTTGTTGTCAAAGCATTTGAAATCAAAGTGGAAACATTAGGTAATGGCACAGATTCAATAATAGACAATGCTGTTTTAGCCATAGATGGATACTTAGTATGAAGAATTTTGACAAGGTGATTAGAACGTACCCAATGAAGACCAGAAGCTGTTTTAGAGTTTATGCTAATGTATTCATCAGACAGGGAGAGCAATATATCTTGAGGATCTCCTTGGACAGAAACGACTTCCAGTAGCTTATCTATAATAATTGGTACTCCAAGGGTGTCAGCCAAAGAAATTCTCCTGATCAATTCAACTTTAGATTTACCTTCACTTAGTCTTAAAATCTGTCGTACTTGATCCTGAAGGCGTTCTTCAAGCATTTGTCCATGGGTAATTAAATAGATATATTCAATAAATAATCTTGAGTCTCCAATTTTTTCGTATGCCCACTCGGGGGATTCAACAGCATAAGCAATTTTACCTTTTTCTTTGAATCTGTTAAAAATTTCCTTCGCTTCTATTAGATCCAAGGTCGGTTCAACTATCTCAAAATGGGTTAGATTCTCTTTTGAGTACCGGTACCAATCTTCATGACGTATGGACAATAGGATTTTGAATCCAAGGCTAGAGCATTCTTGCGCAATTTGAGGCCAGTAGGGTGTTCTAAATCCTGCGTTGTCTATGAGGAGAAGAATTGGCAATTGAATTTTTTTCCTGAAATTGAGATAATTCTTAACTTTCTCAACTTGTTCATTAGTCTCAAGCACTTGGAGTATATACGTGCTTTCAGAAGGCCAGTTTTCATATGCATAACGATAGAGAAGAGCAGATTTTCCTTGTCCGCTTGATGAACGAAGAACACAGACATTGGAAGATAGAAAAGCATTTCCTATTTTTTCAATCCATTTATCTCTTCTAACATCAGCTCCGCAAACAATATGACCAGGTCTCGAATTTTTTCCTTCAAAAAAATCATCTATACTAGCATCGGGTTCCCAGGAAATTCGATCAATCAAACCTCTTCCATAAGCTTGATAGTCTTCTTCTCGCTCATAAGATTCTTGAATAGAAACTCTAGTTTCTTCAAGATCCTTCCTTAATACATTTTTTCTTTCTTCTGCCCATTTTAGGAATGCTGAAATAAAGATCTTAATGTAACATTCAACAAGATCGCTACCTAGGTCGTATGTTTCAGAGATAATTTTTCTAAGCGACTCTAGAATTTCCTCTTCAGGTAAAGAGACTATTTTCAACCTGTCTAAAATTGAATCAGCTTCACAATTGGTTCCGCCACAGCTCCTGCACAGCTCCCTAAATTTTTTCTTAAATCCTTCTTTTTCTTTTCCTGAGAGCGTCGTAAAAGTACAGAACTGTTAGATTTATAATAGAATGTTGCACTTTTCGTTTCTTTTCTATCCCAAATCAAATCACTTATATACGGTTAACACTTTCAT
>MDTP02000160.1 GCA_001714685.2 Methanosarcina sp. Ant1
AGGAAGAAAAAGAAGAAGAGGATAAACCCTAGGCAGACCATTTTTCAACTTCATTTGAATGGAATGGATAAAAATAAGGATAATAAAAAATAAGAATATAATGCCTTATTTTTACAAAGGAAGTATTATTTTATGTTAAAAATATTAGAGGAAATATCTGAACGGGAAATAATGAAAAGCAAAAAATAGTTTTTTATGAATAAATAGCAATACTTAATGAGATATTTACATAGAAAAAAAGAAAACTATATATACGTGAAATGAGTATCACTAATTAGTAGCGTGGGACCAAAATATACGAACAGACAAGAGAAACATATACGAACAGACAAGAGAAACATATACGAACAGACAAGAGAAATGTGCCATCAATCAAATAAACCCAAATCTCCCATGTTACCTCTTTTACAATGAGAAATTACCTCAAATCTCTTCTTTTTATTTTTTAGATAACTTAGGCAGTTGAACTGAGAGGCTGTCTTAAAATTCAAACCATTATCTACATAGGATAGTATTTTATCCCAATTGTAGAATCAAATTTAATTTTAAGAAAGCCTCTTAAACCTCAAGGACATGAAGCCTGCTAGGCTTCCAGGCATGCAAGGAAAAAGATACCCCTGTAAGGCTTATCAAGCTCTTCATGCAGGATAAAGAGGACCTCAAAACTGTGTATAATAATCCCTGCAGGTTCAAACACTTATTAATCAGAAGGCCATTCAAGCACCTGGAGCGAAGAAGCCATGGTAGAGATTCCAGGATAATGATAAATAACCATATATAAATATACTTATAAATATAATATCTATACAGATAATTAAATAAGAAGGTTTGTATATACCCTATTTCATCAACTATTTCTATCTTTTAGAATGCTTTCTATTAAAGTGTATTTACGACAAAACAAATGGGTAAAGCTATGGAAAAACCAGAAACAATAATATTTGCATGGTTTGTAGCCTTCTCTACAATTATATTTATGCTCACACTAAATTATCCTGATTACGACATAAACACAAGGGCGACAACCGCAGCACTTCTAACAACACCGTTCGCCTTTGTGGCATTATATAATACACAAAAAAATTAACCACTCACTAAAACAAAAGGACGCCTCTCTTTGAAAAGGGATAAAGAGGGTCTTAAAACCACGTTTAATAACCAATTCCTGAAGGTTCAAACTCTAATTAATCAAAGGCTATAGAAGCGCCTGGAGCAAAAAAGCCATAGTGGAATTTTGGTAATGAAAAAAAAGATTGGAATGTGAGGCAAGGGAAGGCGAAAAACCCTTGCCTTGATGATAAAAGAATCTAGTTTATCCCCCGATAACTAGACAAATTACTATACGCTGTTCGTCCCTATAAAACTTTTTATAAATTAAACTTATATAAAATCATTATTATTTTTAGAATAATTACATGATGCAGACGCAGACATATGCATATGGTCCGGCGGGCAAAGCACTTTGTGCATTAGCTACCAATGCCATAGATGATGAGGAAACAAAGAACAAAAAAATAAGACTATTGAAAAAAAATTTTTTTTATTTTCATTTATCTTCCCCTATGTAGCGTTTATCTTTCAATTTAATATGCCGTTGTAGAATCCAAATCTCATCTATATTTCCTATTTTAGCGCTGTTTTATAGAAAATATATAAATTTTTAATTTATGATATCCAATTTTTCTATTTATAGGGAGATTAGATAAAATAGAGTATTAAGTAATTATATAAAATCTAAAGAAAAGAATATTCTAAGCTGTAAATCTAAAGAAAAGAATATTCTAACCTGTAATACTAATTAGCAAGTATTCTGAAGGAATTATAAGTGCATAACGAAAAGTTAAAGAAAGAACTTGACTAAACCAGCCGGATAAAGAGGACCTTAAGAACACTTATATAGCTTACGCAGTAGCAGGCTCTGCACATCGTTTTTCCCCCACTCCATTAATATCGTAATAAATTAAAGTTGTATCCTGGTCTGCTTAAATATGCCATTGCTTCCACTCTGTGAATTTTTGTTTTACTTACAGACCAAGAATTGGTAGTGGGGGTGAGTTATTGAAAACTGTTAGCATAAGAATCACTCTATTTCTTCCAAACACGGGGAAGTACTCGTTTTTTCAGAATTGATCAATAACTCTTGGACATGACCGAAAATTCAAAGCACTGATTAAATGCGAGAGTTCTAGTATATCGTGTGAGATAGATTTGATCAAGATGGCAGGATGAGTACTTTGATCTTGCGAATGTCTCGTCATTTATAGAGAATTAAAAATTAAAAACTAGATTACAAAATACGTAAAGTAGGCTTGATTGAAAATGATAGAATACGCAATTAGGAAAACCGACGGCAAGCAGGTCCAGATCGGAAATTGTGAAAACATATATGGTCTTAGGTATGAAGATCGAAATAAGGTCATAGCATCACCTGGGTGTACAAGTCACACACAAACATTGAATCTTCACTGGAGACTTCCATTTCCAGAAGAAGATCACATCTTACCTGGGGAGTATAGAGATCGTGGGAGAACTAGGAAGTCCTACCCACTCCAGGGGTATGTTTTAGACGGTGCTGAAACGATCCCTGGAGAGTTTCAAGTCTCTAATCATGGCCTGGCAATTAATGTAACCTGTTACCATGGTGTAAAAGTTCCAAAAGGTAGTCCAGATCTCAGGCCTTTTTTCTACGGAAGAGAACCGGTATTTTCCTTATACGGAATAAAAAATACAGTTACAGGAATTCAGGCGCTTGTATGTTGTAATGCCTGTGTAAACCTGTGGACCGTCGAAATAAAGGAGATACTGGAATATGTAACAGATCCAGAGTTAAAGTCCAGGCTTGAGAAATACGCATCAGAGAATGCGGGAGTGCCTGAAAAAAAGTTTATTAGAAGATCGAGCGGCCGACATGACAAGCCGATAATACAATAACAATCGATATTACAAATTTGGATTACTGGCTTTGAATTATTTTTCTGATACATCAGTTCAACTGAGAAGTCCTAAAGTTTTAACTTCTTTAGAATGAGTTACTGCAATCTCAACCCATTTACAAATTGGTCTTTACTAGTCCAGTAGCTCTTGCAACTCCACAAATGCTTCCTTTTCAGGAAGCACAACTAATGTTCTTATAACTTTTTCCTGAGAAGTATTGAGTCCAAAAAAATACTATACCTCTTGTTTCACGAAAACAACATTAGCAGGTTTTACATTTAAGAAGCGCATGGTTATTTTTACCACATCTTTCTTTTAAAACTATATTGCCTAATTTTCATCCAATAATAAGGACAATCTTTGGCTCTTCGTTGTTTTGTATGGGTGCTTTAATATAAAACCACTTCATTTGTCATCGGTTAACGAATTTTATGCACAACTTCGAATACCACGTATAGTGATTTTCCGACTTGAATGTTGAGATTTTAGCATAAAAAATAACACTTTCATGCATTTTATCTCTTAACCGAATACAAATGAAAACCACTTAAATATAAAATAGTAATTATCCATTTCACCCATATAATTACAGGAGTTTGATCTGCCATTTACAAAGAACTTTTTCAGAAAGCTTTGAACATTGATGATCCCTGGTATGTTAAAGATATCAATTTTGATCCAGAATTAAAGCAACTTGACATTTGGATAAATTTTAATAAAGGATCTAAATTTCCTTGCCCCAAATGTAGTGGTCCAAACTGTTCCGTCCATGATACGGTTGAAAAAGAATGGCGTCATCTCAACTTTTTTGAATACAAGACCTACATACACTGCAGAGTTCCAAGAGTAAAATGTGGAAATTGTAGAGTTCATCAAATCGAAGTTCCTTGGGCTCGTAAACAAAGTGGATTTACTTTCCTTATGGATTCCATAATATTAACGATGGCACAGAGTATGCCAATATTGAAAATTGCCAAGATGTTCGATGAACATGATACTAGGATTTGGCGAGTTGTGATTTACTATGTCAAAAAATCAAGAGAAAAAGAGGATTTTTCAAACGTTTCAATAATTGGTGTAGATGAAACTTCGTTTAAAAAAGGACATAAATATGTTACTATAGCAGCCGATATCGAGAATTCAAAGGTTATATACGTTTCTGAGGGAAAGGATTCTTCGACTCTTACCAAATTTAGCGAAGATTTAATAAATCATGATGGGGAGCCCACCATGATTCAATCCATTAGTTGTGATATGTCTCCTTCATTTATAAGTGGGATTTCAAGTGAATTTCCAGATGCAAAGATTACGTTTGATAAGTTCCATGTAATGAAAATGATAAATGAAGCAGTTGATGAAGTCAGAAAACAGGAACAGTCAACGATAAAAGAACTGAAGAATAGTAAGTACTTATGGCTTAAAAATGAAGAGAACTTGAGTGAAAAGCAAAGTGAAAGGTTTCAAAACCTTAAAAATCAAAACCTGAAGACTGTAAGGGCATATAATATAAAGTTAAGTCTTCAAGAGTTTTGGAATTCACAAAATCGGAAAAAAGCCGCACAATATCTCAAAAAATGGTATTTCCGGGCGACTCATAGCAGGCTAACTCCGATAACTGAAGCAGCAAATACTGTTAAAAAGCATTGGGACGGAATACTGAATTATTTCGATTCCAAGATAACTAATGGAATCCTCGAAGGAATTAACAGTATTGTACAGTTGCAAAAAAGAAATGCAAGGGGATTTAAAAACGTCCAATATTTTATTAACATGATCTATCTAAAATTAGGAAAACTTAAATTTGAGCTACCCACATGAAACGCGAAGAGCCCAATCATTTCAGCAATAAAACTGTGAGAGATCCATTTCAGAAATGGTTTCAACCAAGTCCAAATAAGAATATGATAAGCGATATATAATAATAAGTCAATAACTTGGGACACGCCCAATGACGCATGAATGGGTGAAGTAAATTATTAACGAGTACCTGCGGAATACTCTAAAAAGAAGTATGGGCAACACAGACACTCTAAAAGCATGTCATTATTGCCCTGAAAATTAGGTCCCTAACTCTTTTTAATAACTCATGGAGAGAACAGCAACACATTAAAGGTAACACTCATAAAAACTAATTTGGGCAGTTGTTGAGAAAGCAATCCCGTGCTTGAAACTCAATCGATTTACTGTCTAAAACCTTATTCCGGTTCATCAGCATCCATTTCGATCCAATCTTTGATTATACAATCACAAGCAGGATTAGGGCAATATTGGCCTATCCGCTTCATTTTTTTATTTTCTTGCCCCCATGCAGTTTTTAAATATTCCTTGTCACATTTTGGGCATATTGTTTTAGGGGTTGCCCCGCCTTGTCCTTGTCTTCGCTTCTTTACAGTCACTTTGAACAAATCCTAACGAAAATCTCATCCTCATAATATCCCAAATAATTATTAGAGTCATCATATAAAGGAAAACAGGTTTTTGAAATAAATCTCCATTCCGGTCTAGAGGGTTCGCTTTCCTCTCCTAATGGTATCAAATCGTTTCCGCATTCCCCATTTCTCACATCGAACACTTTAATATATTTGTCAACTACAAAAGATTCTTTACCTTCTCTTGCATTGATTATTTGATTGTATTCATTATGGTTTTCTGGAAGTCTGTTAACATTTACTATTCCCTGGTTTCCGATTTTAACTTTAAACATTTTCTTTTCACCCTCGTTTATCATTCGGAGCACACCATATCACTTTTTCGAAAAAGGAAGAATCAAAATTTTGAAAGGTATTCTTTTTTGTATTCCCTCTCAAAGTCCTCTATTGTCCTGAGGATTGCAGTTTTTCCCGGCCAGGTTACTTTTACCATTCCAGCAACAGCTCAAACTCGGCTCCTTTGTCCTCATAGTTCCTGATTCCCTTTAAGAACTATTGCGAGAAACTTAAGGGCTTCGGTGTTGGCCTGCCGTAGTGCCTGTGCTGCAAGCCTTTTGAGTTGCTTTTATTCTTGCTAGCTCTCTGATGTGTTGCATGTTTGGTGCGCTCCTACGATATTACTGTATGTTATAGTATATAGTTATTAGTATATATGACGTTTCTTTATACTACAACGTACAGTTAAGCTGTAATAAAAATGTAATCGTTTAACTCTGCAATTCTAAGTCTCACAGAGAAGCGTTTTAAAAAAGGTTAATGTAATTATTGTCCAGCCTTTCCATAAAAACCCTATCTAGTGGCAGAGGATAAGCCAGTGTTTCATTCTTGAGATTCGGGAATCTAAATGTGCCAAGTTGACTAAAAAAAATAGTTGTCAATAAATATAAGCCGCTTAAGAAATAATTGGATAAGGCCAGCCTAACAAAGAGAGCCTTAAAGCCGTGCATAACAATTACATTTTGCAGGTTCAAACGCTTATTAATCAAAAAGCAATCGAAGCACCAGGGAATAAAAAGACATGGTGTAAATTTTGCCAATGTTCATTTCCACATTGTAAAACTTTAAAATATACAAATAATTAAAGCCCAACGCTTTTAAAACACTTCATAGAAAAGAGCAGCTTAATAAGAGGTGAAAATTAACATGATTGAAATGTTGTTTAAGACTGAACTTCCTTTTATAAAATATAGGTTCGATTTTAGAGTATTTCATGTTTCCTGAGACTAATTTTTGAGATAAATTCAAAGTTCAAACATTGATTAATCAGAAGGCGATTGAAGCGCCTGGAGCAAAAAAGCAGTGCTGGATGTTTTGACAATGTATTGGAAGCCTATTATCAGGAAACAGCAATTCGAAAAAGAAGATTTGAATTGCAGGAAGTAATGACCAAAACTCCCTGCTCATCTACAGATACTCAAAGTCTGTTCGCAAATCTAATTATGGTTTCCTGTCCTAAATAATGTACGTAAGCAATGATTCTAAATATTATTTCGATTCTCTTCTTCTGGTAATGTCCTTTCTGTGTTATTTTAGCAAATGCATCACTAACCAATTTTAACACAAAAAGAAAGCGATAGAAGCACCAGGAGCCAAAAAGCCCTGGTGGAAAATCTGGTGATTCCATATCAAATCAAAAGCATTTAATACGCAGGTAACAATTCTCAACCGGAAGTTACGCATATCGCATAGCGAACCTTTCACATTTTACCATTTGGGGAGGACTTAACACCCTCCCCGCAAAAAATAATATATTCTTCATATGGAGAACACTATCAAGCGACTTTTATCCAGTTTCCCCTAAAGCAATCTTTTTTATTACTGTTGCCTCTGCCTGCTCAAAAAGGGAGATTAATGGGTTAGGACTCACGAAGTTAAATGAAAAACCAATAGCCAGAAACCAATAAAAGTCTAAAGCACATGATTAACTACAACGTCTATTATACTTGTTTTTGTACTTCAAGTGCGTAAGTCCTATGGGTGTATTGAGAACGCAGGACCGTTTCTGGAAGAGTAAAGATAATGAACTAAAACTCTGGAGAAAATTAGTTTTCCATAATGGTGAATTCAAAAAAAGGATTTTCAGCCATTATGGAGCCATTCTGTTTGAAGGTCTTTATTTTGAGGCAGTAAGGGACATTGTTTTGCTCATTGCCTTCAGTTTCTCGATTGCTGAAAGGGTTGCCTGAGATGCCTTGTAAATCTTATTTTCATAATAACTTATGATCTTATCAACCGGAGTCACAAGAGAATAAATCTTCATCGGTCGCCCTTTTCCATGTCCTTTTTCCGAAAGTACACTAACCCAGGACTGATCGAGCATTAGCTTCATTGCAACGCTTACTTCGGGTTGCCTTAATCCAGTACTTATCTCAATTTCACGGGCTGAAGCT
Source organism: Methanosarcina sp. Ant1 (assembly GCA_001714685.2). Classification (GTDB taxonomy): domain Archaea; phylum Halobacteriota; class Methanosarcinia; order Methanosarcinales; family Methanosarcinaceae; genus Methanosarcina. Next base: position 7,754 of record MDTP02000160.1, read on the forward strand.
TTGTCTACGTTCATCAGATATGCCATGGTTGTAGCGACACTTTTTGACATCCCGAAAGTCTTTAACGTTTCAATAAAAATGTGGTCTTTTTCATCCAAAACTTTTATTTCATGGTCTTTCATGATAACCCCCTGATACTGAATGATTTTTATAGTGTACCTTCCAACCCCTACCAGAATGGAAAAAATAAAACCTGCCTATAGGTCTCACTCGACATCGTATCAGCACACTTATTTATTCGGACAATAAGTTGACACAAGAGTGAAAAGGTTTTGTATATTATTAGAAAACTATATGCATATATATTTAATTAGATCAGTATTCTTTATACAGTATAGTTCTAAAAAAATAAATAATCGTTGACTATAACCATCAAATATTAAATTAAATTGTAGAATATATTTAGATTTGTTAAATATAAAAACGTATAGATAATACATAATAAAACCCAGACAAATTTTTCTTGACTCTTGAGCCTGAAAATTCGTTCGATGTATTTGAGACGATGCTATATCCTCAGTTGAATAATCTTCTTGTTTTGCTATCCATGCGAGGCATCACCTATATTTTAACATCAGAATCGGAGCCTAAAAATAAGGTTGAAAGACTTACTACATCCTGTAGACTGTCACGGATCATGTAGAACTTGCACAGCTGAGCGCCATATTTAAAATCGGGAAGCAGCAATTAGTAAAAGAAGATTTCAAATTGCAGGAAGCCCAACCACAAGCTTCCTGCTCATCTACGAACTGAGGTTTATTTTACAATCTAACTACTATCTTCTGTTCTATAAAACTTATAGAAGAAATTCTTCTGAATATTATTCCGAGAAAGAAGAGGTGAAAGAATTGAACCAACCTGCAGAGTCAGAAAGCTATTAAGAACCTGGATCAAAAAAACCCTGGTGGAGATTTTGGTAATATCTGGAAGGCCTGCAATCAGGATTGCAGCTTTTAACACGAAGGCGGGAAGTCCCCTTCCTCGGAGCATCAGCGACAGGTGGGGGATGAAAGCCGTCAACTTCAAAACAGTCTAATGTTGTTGATTCTCAAAATCTATTTATTCTTAAACCTTCTATTTATATACAATTATGCATCTAACGGCAAAGGTTAAGATATATCCAACAGAAGAACAATTAAAAGTCCTTTGGGAACTTTCTAACAGGTGTTGTTCTTTATATAACCTCGCTCTGTCTGATCGGAAAGATGCATGGAAAAATAATAGAAAGAGTACCAAATACATAGAACAACAGAACAAACTTCCTGAATTCAAGATAAGAAACCCCGAATATAAAGTGGTTTATTCAAAAGTTCTACAAGGGATACTCAAAAAACTTGATGCAAATTCATTTGTATTCGGTTAAGAGATAAAATGCATGAAAGTGTTATTTTTTATGCTAAAATCTCAACATTCAAGTCGGAAAATCACTATACGTGGTATTCGAAGTTGTGCATAAAATTCGTTAACCGATGACAAATGGATGCAAATTATAAATCTTTTTTTGCTTTACGTAAGAATGGTTATCTTGATTCTCAATCTCCAAACTACAAAAGTAG
>MDTP02000161.1 GCA_001714685.2 Methanosarcina sp. Ant1
AATAGGAAAAGCAATTTTCAGAAAAAACGATAGCGTGAAAAATTGTTGAATTTTAGCAAACATCTGCGGAATGTCAGTTAGATTGTAAATAAACATCATTTCATAGATGAGCAGGGAGCTTGTGGTTGGGCTTCCTACAATTCGAAATTTTCTTTTTCCAATTGCTTTTTCCTGATAACAAGCCTTACAGACATTACCAAAATCTCCACAATGGCTATTTTGCTCCTGGCGCTTCTATAGCCTTTTGATTGATTAGAGTTTGAACATGCATGAAGTAATTATTATGCATGACTCTAAGGTCCTACAGCTCTTTTTTAATGTCTCGTTTAACGGTTCTCATACAGGCAATGCAGATAGGCTCCGCCATGCAAAAAAGGTCGGCATACTCGCAGCATATTCCTCCGTAACATATCTTATGGCACCAAGAAATCCCCCACGAAAAGAAGAACGTCAAACCCAATATAAGAACCTCGGTATTTATATAAACAGATGCGTGTGAATAATCAAAGTGGGGTAAATATTGTAAAAGATGTTAATTGTGAGATTAGATGCCTTTCATGCAATGGATGGTTCCGCTCCCCTATTCAATTTAGGGATGCTAAGGAATGGTTCCAAAACAAATTCAAGTTTTTACTTTGGGAATAGCTCTATAATTCCATTCCCTCAAATAACCATCAAAGACAATATCGGTAACAGAAACATTGAAATTATATTTTCGTCGTTCCTAAATCATATTTTGAATCAGCAACATATGGCAACATATCAAAATGTCCACATTGCGGAAAAATGACATCATGCAAAAAAGACAATATGCGATTTCAGGACATAAACGAAAAGGGTAGAATTATTTACGAAGAAGGAAAGGATGCATTAACCGCCCGCTAAAGTACAATTAAGATCCTATCCGAAAAGTCAGTAATGCATTTTGAAAAGTCACAATAGGTCTATAATATCAAAGTATCCTTTCCGGTTATGCATATTACCATTGTGAAAGTTACAGTAGGTCACAACACTTTTCGGATGGGCTATAAGAGCTTTTCTACAACAGGACTTGCAAAATACTGAACGATAGTAGTTGAATTGTCATCACTGAGCCAATCATCCAGATCTTCAGAATTTTCAAGAGGATTTTCTTGATTTTCTTGTTCAAAAACGACAGCATTAGTACAGCAATCGGCTAACCTTCGTCCCTATAGGGACGAAGCTTTGCTTCGGTTTGTTCTGTTGGATGATTTTACCAACTCCACTGTTTGTTCTGCAATCCCTGTTGCAATTCTCGAAGTGCTTTGTAGCCATTGTCCCATCCGTTAGCGTCTCTCTTGTTGTACAATTCCATGAACATCTGCCAACACCAGCCATAGGGAATCTTGTACTTTTCAGATATTTGAACCAACTCAATTTTCAGATCGTTCGGAAGCTCCACAAACGGAACATATCGCTTTTTGGTTTTGCTGAGTCCGAGTACGCCTGAGTGGACTTCTCGCTGATTTTCTTCAGTCAAAATGAACCATTTGACAGGTTTTGCATAAACTGCAATGTAGTTGGCAAGCTCACCCTTCGAGAAATCCTTGATACGCTCTTCAAATTCGGAGGCAGTCCAATCGCAGGTGTCGGTAAAATATTCCTCTACGACGTCCTTTACTGTAGGTAAAGGAACTTCCTTTTCCAGTTCCTCTGCCGGTCCTAGAACCTGATCTCGAACATCAGCTATTGTGAGTTTAGCCCGCTCCATTACCGTGTACCTCTCAGGTGTCAACTTATAAGCTAAGCTGAACAGCTCTCCAAGCGTCTCTGTACCAACATAGGGATCAGCCTTGTTCTGAATCTGCATCAACTCAAGTTCAATGTATTCGTTTACGTCCATCTCAATCAATCATCGTGGCTTGTGCTTCTTGTTTTTCAGAGAATCCTTCTGCTTCAAGTCTGTCAAAATCTCACAGTTGATCCGTAAAACAATGATATCCATCAAAGGGTCGTGGGTGTGAGTTATTGAAAACCATAATCATGAGAATCTCTTTACATTTTCCTCAAATACAAGAGATGTATTCGCTTTTTATGAATTGGTCAATAACTAGTGTATACGATCCATCAAAGCTTTGTCAAGGAAAAGCATCGTCAAGCACGGTGAGTTTGACCTACTGTTGTCCTGAAAGTGGATTCAAAAGCACCATATTACGGCACTTTCCTACAGAAATTCTTTCGAAAAACAACTGCATTTTGTACAGTATTTTCTCTTGCACTTGCTTTTTGTTCACAACCATCTCAATCATCCTCTTCTTCGCCAGAAAATAATTCCAAAACATTCAAACAGTCAACATGCTCTTGTATTCACCCAGTCCTGACGATGCAGGTCTTCATAATAATCCAAAAGTATTGTTACGGCATCATCGAAAGTATTACCCTTCTTACATATAGCTTCTATTCTTTCGATATTCCCATATGACACTCTAATATGTGCCACCCAATCGTTATTTTTTTCTCCGGACATATGCAGCAGACAATCTTTCAAGAATATATCAAAATTACCCTCATTGCCTTCTTTAACCTCTTTAAAGTCTCAAGCATTGCTTTAATTACTCTCGCTCTCGAATCAAAGTTTCTGTGGCATACCCTCTACAAGAAACGAGGTATGTTTGCTCCAGAGTTCTCGATATTATTCAATTTTCCTACTGTTCTCGGGAAGTTTCCACCCCCGCAGCAAGCTGTGAAGTATTCTACTAAAATAAAGGAAGTATTAGGTTTTTCGCTTTACCAGAAGTACTTCCTTTTCTTTTCCAATAATTACAACTTCTTCTTTAGCTTCTATTTCCTCATCGGATCTGGCTTGCCAGTATTCTCCGTTATACCGGACAAATCCTGACTTTCCTGGTCCCAGAGGATCTATGGTTCGGGCAGTCTCGCCCATAATTGTTCCTATAACTGGTTTTTTATTTTGGATTTCGGTCACTTTATTAATTGCAAAGACCAAGAAAAGCCCGAAGACAATCGTAGGGGCGATAACTGTCAAAGTCATAAGCTTCCTGAATTCAGGAGTGTAGATGTTTTCACTTCCCATAGGTACAAGGAATACACTACCTATTATAAGGCTGATAAGACCTGCAAACCCTAAGATGCCGAAGCTTGAAATCTTAATTTCCAGGATCAGAAGCCCTATCCCTACAATTATGAGAAAGATTGCACCCACATTAATATTAAATCCTGTACCTATCAGCCCAAGCACTATCACAATGACCCCAAAAACTTCTGCCCCAGCTCCAGGACTTGAAATCCCAAAAATGATGGCGTAAAGCCCGATGGTCAAAAGAAGGGAAGAAAGGATCGGGTTCGAGATGAGCCCTAGGAAAGCAAGAGAAAGGGGAGGTTCATAATTTTCGATTCTTGAACTTTCGGTCCTGATATTTTTTCCTTTAACAACCTGCCCATTGATCTGGGTCAGCAAATCCGGGATAGAAGGAGATACATATTCTATTACACCTGCTTTCAGGGCTTCATGAGCGTCAAGATTTTTGTTTTTAGTTATGACTTCTTCTGCAAATGTCTCATTTCTTCCGTGTTTACTGGCGGTTGCAACCGAATATTTGACAAGAGCATTTATTGTCTTTTCATCTTCAATGGGTTTTGTTCCCTCTGCGGATATCTGCACGGGCTGCGCTGAACCAATCACCGTGAAAGGAGCCATTGCAGCAATATCGGTTCCCATCAGGATAAAAGCACCAGCTGACCAGGCTTTCCCGCCCTCAGGTACATATCCGATAACAGGAACGGTTGTATTCTCAACTGTCTTTATTATTGCCTGGGTTTCTTCCAGCCCTCCCCCAGGCGTGTCCATGCTGATTACAAGAGCCTCAAAGCCTTCGTTTTCAGCTTTTGCTATTGCATTAGCTATGATATCATCTGAAGCCGGGGTAATGGCTCCTGAAATTTCAAGCACAAGCACTTTATTGTCAGCCCCTGCCCCAGCAACAGGTGCAAAGATGGCTATACAAATGAAGCATATGAATAAAATAGTTAGGGAACAGGAAGCCCTTTTCACAAGCATGTATATCGTTCCTTCCTTGCTTATCACCTCCCTTCAGAATTTTTTTTCGACTTGGTTTCCTTCAGATATTTTTTCTACTTGGTTATCTTTCCTTCTAGAAATAGCCTGAGATATGGCTGCTATGTTTCCGGTTTCAAGAGCTTGGAACTGTGTAACCACTATCAGATTCTTTTCCCTGGCAATCTCGGCTAAAGTTTGCAGTTCCCTCAGTTTGATCGCTGTAGGTATTCCCTCATAGAGAGAGGCGGCTTCTGTCATTTTCTTGGCAGCCTGGGATTCTCCTTCCGCAAGGATGATTCTGGAACGCTTTTCTCTCTCGGCTTCAGCCTGTTTGGCAATTGCTCTCTTCATTGTATCAGGTAGAGATACATCCCGAATCGTGACCCCTGTGACCTTGATTCCCCATGGATCGGTATATGCATCCAGAAGTTCCTGAATTTGCTTATTGATCTGTTCCCTTTCCGAAAGTAATTCGTCAAGTTCCATCTGCCCCAGCACGTCCCTAAGGGTGGTCTGTGAAAGGGTGGAAGTTGCAAACCTATAATTCTCAACCTGAGTTATAGCGGCTCCCGGCTCCACTACCTTATAATAGACAACGGCATCCACATCAACAGTGACGTTGTCCCGCGTGATAACTGCCTGTTTAGGAATATCAATGGTAACAACTCTCAGGTCTATTTTAGTCGCTTTATCGACAATCGGAATAATCAGGAAAACCCCAGGTCCTTTTACTCCACTAAGACGACCTAACCTGAAGATGACTACTCTCTCATATTCATTAACCATTTTTATGGATTGTGCGAGTATTAAAAATACAACTATTAATGCAGGAAACAATAATGAACTGAAATCAAACATAATAAACCTCTAGTTTCATTAATATATAGATTGATCTAATAATAATTCATCTGTATTCGGGTCGTGTCCGTGGTTATTGATCAATTATGAAAGACGAGTAATCCCCGGCATTTGGGAAAAATGTAGATTGATTCTTTTGTTCACGGTTTTCAGTAGCTCATGGACACGACCTAATCCTGTAATCAGGACAATCTTCGTTCCAGCAAAAAAATTGTGACAAATCGATTTCAGAAGTGATTACAATGCCCCCAAATAATAATAGATCCAAAATTATATAAAATTAAATCAATGATTTGGGGACACGACCTAGAATTATCATCAACCATAACTACACACTTTCTCATTACATTAGATTATAAGGTTAATGAATTAGCAGGGTGGAAAAGGTAACGCTAGTAAAAAACAGCCTTAAGCATAATTCCAAATTGAAATCCTGACTGACTCCATAGGTAGTAGGTAGCGTATCTGAAGCGAAATAGAGCACTTCTTACGGTTTCGCATCCCTTTGCAGGCACGGAGTAAGTTTTCACCAATGCTTTCGAATAGTGGAATATTCATACAGTTTTAAGGAAGTTTTCCACCCTGCAAAAGCTGCGGAATAGTCGACTGAAATTAAACGAAAGAACAAAGGGAATGCCTGAACCATGTCTAGAGAGTTTAAAATTTAGGCTTGCTGAAAATATAATTTATCCCGATTATGGAACTTTCCGGAAAAACAGAATGTAAACTTTAATACGGATATGTGCATTCATAACGGGATTTAAGGTGAAAACATTGGTCGAATTAAATGACAAGGTAATTAGAGGATACCTCATGAGTCATGTAGGGGAAGAGGGGCTCAAAATGATAGAAGAGATACCCGAAGGCGAGGTTAAGGATGAAGAAATTGCGGCAAAGAGTGGGGTTCCACTGAACACTGTCAGAAGAACCCTCTTCATACTTTATGAAAATAAATTTGCAATCTACCGTAGGGAGAAAGATCCAAACAGCGGGTGGTTGACATATCTCTGGCACCTGGACTTTTCCAACATAGAGCACCAGCTTATGAAGGAAAAGAAAAAACTGCTCAGAAACCTGAAGGTCCGCCTCGATTTTGAAGAAAACAACGTTTTCTATACGTGTCCGCAGGGCTGTGTTCGCCTTCTTTTTAACGAAGCCACGGAAACCGAGTTTCTCTGCCCGATGTGCGGAGAAGATCTGGTCTACTATGACAACTCTCGCTTTATAAGAGTCTTGAAAAAACGCGTAGATGATCTCAATTCGACATAAGGAACCGGTCAGATGTCGCTGCCTTAGTATCCACCGTAAAATAACTTAAGTATATTTTACACTGTACTTAACGGTTTTCATAAGCAGCTCCAACGATTTTGTTCCAAATTAATTATGTGTTACTTAAGTTATCTCGTAACGAGCACTTAGGCTCAGGATATTAAGAAAACTGGTAGGGTAGGCGTAGAATCTCTACCGAGTTCGACATTGTATTGATCTGGACGGGAATCTGGGATAGCTATTTGACACTTCTGTCCTGAACCTTCCACATACCTATCCACGCACATATACCTAGAAGCCACGTACAATGGCCAGTGCTATCGCTCGTAGCTAAATGGACCAAATATATCCCGGAAGGCTCAATAATGCAATTAAAACGAGTAAAATTATGGATACTGCAGTCACTATGTCGGCATGTACGGGTCATTTTTTCCCAATATACATTAGATTTCCAAGTATTCCTGTGCTAAGACCTGTAGCCTTTGCTTCCTTTAGAGCCTTTCGATTATGTTTTTCTCGACGTTCCAGATCTGGGACGTCGGCATCAAGATTCAAGCTTCTGGGATAATTGTGAAAGGCTGGCGCGGTACGTTTATCCCTCATTTCCATGCACATATACCTAGAAGCCACGTACAAAGGTCAGGCTACAGCTTGGGATAAGGATAGGTATATCTAGGTCGTTAGGCGTGCAAAATGAAAAATATGAAACTGATGCTGCGCCAGCCTTAGAGTCCCCAGTAGCCACCCCGAAGGTTAAAGCCAAAAGAGTAGACGTTTTTCACATCCTAGAAGATTAGCACATGCTCGTAGCGGACTTCAAAAGTATTATAGGGTCAAGGATAGGCAGATGATAAGCCAAGAATTTTACTGGGAAGGCGCTTTTGCAATGTGAAACATTTTATAAATCAATTAACTGTGTAATAAAATTTTTATAGGTGTCTGTAGTTTAAAGAATTATGTTTAAGGGATTTCCAGAGTGACCAATCTACATACTAATGATTTTACTTGCGCTCTTTTTTTCTGCGATTGTAATAAAAGGCGGTGTATGATCCAGGTAGTAACTTTAGCTTAGGAGTTGGAACGAAATAACTTGAGGAATGCATTTTTTGATTCAAAAGAAATCATGGAGCAGCGCGTGGAATCGTTTAAGTACAGTGTCAAAATTGAATCAAGTTATTTCGCAGCGGGTACTTAGTGATCTCGGTGATCACAAAAGAAAATGATTATTTCGGTAAGTCTGTCATCACAACTTTAATCCCACTTCGTAAAGGTTTGACAGGTCCAAACGAAAGTCAATTGCCCACGCTAACCTCGTCAATAAAAGTCATTTGTAAAATTATAACCTGGTAAAAGAAGCATAGAGCTAACTGGATTATAGATTCTGAAAAAAGTCATTGAGGAGAAACATTCCCTCCTCATGCACTTATAATCTTTAAAAATGTAATGTAGCGATTTCGCTACTTTACTTCACTGTTATATAACTCGTTTTCTTTACTGTAGTGCTTCCAGCGGCATTTGTTACAGTCAAGCTAATTGTGTAAGTTCCAGGCTTCTTGAAAGTGTGAACCGCAGTGACTGCGTGGTGTGAATTCCAATCACTGCTTGTGGATGGCTCAAAGACCCAGTAGTAATCGGTTGGATTACCAGTGGTTGTACTCGTAAACTGGACAGATAATGGAGCTTTACCAGAGACCTTGTTTGCTGTGAAAGTTGCTTTTGGCTTTGTAGATGCAGCTGAGAGATCATATACATAGATATCGTTATTAGATGCACTGCCACCAAAGTTATTGGCTATTCCCCACACAATAATATTATTGTATATGTCTGGTGTGGTGTATACGTTGTTTGCGTAACTAGCTACTTGAGTGCTTTGCCTTGCAGAAATACTGTATACATATACTCCAGCACCACCAAACTTGTCAGTACCAGATTTTGCGTATACGATTTTGTCGCCATATATATCAGCGTGAGTGCCAGTGTCTTCACCAGCATCTGGATTATTAGGATCACCACTATAAGTATTGGCACTAGTGACATCTATAGTCTTTTTAGTGGTGATATCATACATAGAAATATGTCCCAGTCTTGTGTAGAAATCTGACCATATAACTTTGCTGCCATAGATATGCGGGCTAGAACTATCTCCCGAACTTGATGCTGTTATAGTTTTCTTGGTAATAACATCATATACATAGACACGCGGCATATCGCCGCCAGAATAAGTGTATGCTATCTTAGTATCATATATGTCAGGATTGCCACCGACTGCTATTTGAGTCTGTGTGGACGTCGATATGTCGCGCATATACACGTTGTAATTGTAATTGGCATCGTTGTAATTTGCGCTCCACACGATCCTGTTGCCATAAATAGCCGGAATACTACCTTGATCTACATTCTGTGTAATGTAAGTTCGGGCACCTGAAGGTATGTCATAGACAGCAAGCCTTGGTGCATTACTGCTTTCATCATGCCACACCAGCTTGTTGCCGTAAATAGCTGGATAGGATGCTTTAGAAGAACTAATTTTGGTATCTTTTTTGGCGGTCAGATCATATACATGAATGCTGCCAGCATTATCCGACCAAGCTATTTTGCTGCCGTAGATTGCAGGATCATGCCCTGTGCCAATTTTTGTCGCCTGTGCAGCTGATGCCATCGATATTGAACCCATCAGGCACATCAAAGCGAGCGTCATGAATATAATTTTACTTTTCAATTTTCTTCCCCCCCCAGGTGACGTCTATAAAGCCTAAGTATTTTTCAGGCTTTATTATAAAAGCACAAACATATATTAATTTGCAATAATTTAGTCTATTTACAGAATTATCTGGTTATTTATCAGATTGATAGAATATGGCCCCAATATATAATTACATGAGCTTATGCCATTTTAGTTAATGTCCCTTATTTTGGAATAATGAATGTTAAAAAGATCTATTTTTTAAAAAAATTATGTTAAAACACTTTAATCTCAAATTAAAGTTAAATAGAAAGGATTATACCTAATTAAACCAATATTATGTCGCCAAACAAATAATTGGGCTCTAA
>MDTP02000162.1 GCA_001714685.2 Methanosarcina sp. Ant1
ACCGATATTGTCTTTGATTGTTATTTGGGAAACTGGAATTATAGAGCCATTCCCAAGTGAAAACTTGAAGTTATTTTTTAACCATTCCTAAGTATAAGGGGATTGAACTATGGCAAATGCAGATGTTCCGTTATTTTTGACAGCAAACACGGTAAAAGGAGACAAGGTCATAAATATGGCTGGAGAACATCTAGGAAAGATTGAAGACCTGATGATTGATCTAGAATATGGTAGAATAGTGTATGCAGTACTCTCTTTTGGCGGTTTCCTGGGTATTGGAAATAAACTGTTTGCTATCCCATGGGAAGCTCTTTCAGTGAGGCCTCATGAACATTCTTTCGCCCTTAATGTTAGCAAGGAAGTCCTGGAAAAGGCACAAGGCTTTGATAAGGACAAATGGCCTTTAACTCGTGAGGAGCTATTCGGAATGTATACCTACTACGGATATCAGCCTTACTGGCAGACAGGAGGGTTGGAACATACGGGAATTCCAGAAGAGACAGAATCAGAAAGAACTGCACGGATGGAAAGAGAGAGGTTGAGACAGGCAGGGGCGCCAGAAAGAAGAATGTAAATATATTAGGGAGACATTGCAATATGTCTCCCATACTAAAGCCACTAAGCCTTAATGAAGATGAAAATCTGCTGTATTGAGACGAAGACTATCTCTAGGGGATCCGTTTCAGGACAAAAGCGTGCATGCACCTTAAAAGACGAACCTGTTAAAGTAGAAGAAGACAAAAACAGATTTAGCTATATTTCCTTTTTCTAATTTCATGGTTATGTTTTGCGGAATAAATTTTCTTTTTCTGTTAAAAGGGTTGCCAGTAGGGACTTTTTAATTTCCACCGCATTATTTGGGCAGAGTTCACGACAGCAGTAACATAAGATGCACTTATCTTGGTTGATTCTGAAACCCCCTTTTTCGAGCCTTTCCACAGCTTGGGGAGAACAATTAAGATAGCAGGCTCCGCAGTGGGTGCATTTTTGTTGGTTGATCTGGGGATAAATAGTAAAGTATTTACCGAGGCTGCGGGTAAGAAAAGAAGGAGCTGTGCTGATTCCCCCGCTGGATTGTTTGAATTTCATTTTGACTTCTTTTAAAGGTGTTCCGACAATAACCGGACACTGGTTCGCAAAACCTTTCTTGAGGACGCCTGCAGTTGTGGGAATCTTCAGGGGATCAAAGCCAATAAGTTCCGCAGCAACAATATCCAGGGAAATGCAGTCCTGGCTTGCCAGAATAACACCTGAATTTATGGGTTTTCCATGGGAAGGCCCGTTTCCCTCCATACCTATAACTCCGTCCATGACTGCAAAGCTGGGTCTTACAATAGAATATATGTCGGCAACAGCTTCGCCAAAAAGGTCTCTTTTCCCAAGAAGATGTATTTCTTTGCGGCATTTCAGGGGAAGAACCCCAAAAAAATTCTTGACCGCGCCTGTGTAATAGGTGAGTTCATGCGTTTTCAATTTTGGTAGAGATATCACAATATCTGCTTCAAGGATAGGATTTGCAATGTATAATTTTTGGAATTGAAGGGGGTCAGGGACATCTACTAGCGTAAAGCCTGCAGTTTCAAAGTTTACGACCTTCGCTCCTGCCCGTATGGCAGCTTCTTCTATGCCCGAAGCTTTCAAGGCTTTTGCAGTAGCTCCTGGCCTTGAAATTCCAGCTCCGTCTCCTACTATAGGTTTTCCTCCTGCCTGAAGCACGAATTCACACATTGAGGCTACCACAGAAGGATGGGTGGTGGCTGCACGTTCCGGAGGACTGGCTGAAAGTATATTTGGCTTTATGAGTACACGATCCCCTGATTGGATTATGTTCTCTAGGCCTCCGAGAAGATCCAGAGCTTCTGCTAATGCTCTTTTTGTATCAGAATAATCAGGACAGCGAACTATGGAGACTTTACTCACGGTGGAAAAATAAATGAGCTCATTATTGATTTTCTTTCCGGTTAGAGCTTACTGACCCGCTTTCTCGAATCTTTTCCTTCAGGCTGTCTCAAAACTCGAATAATTTCTACAATTGGATAATGGGCAATTTTGACTTTAAATCAAATAGTGAATTGTTCCGAAATTAAGGTACAAATTGACTTTATAGTAGAATATTTTATCCCAATTGTAGAATCAAATATAGTTTTGAGACAGCTTGCCTTCTTAATTTTTATCTATTTTTGATTCCTATCGTGGAATCTATTTCTTCAGCTATGTTTTCGAGCTCATCGAAAATCCTTTCCGAGTCCTTTCGCATTTCTTTCACTGCAGCTTTCAAGCTGCCTCCCCGCAGATATATTAGCCGTTTCTTCCTGTAGAGGAGGCCTGAGTCGTTAAGGTTTCTAAGATGATGGTTCACTCTTGATATTTTTATATTAAGGTCTTCAGCAAGAGCTTCTGATGATGTTACTTCATCATTAGAGAGTTTCTCAAGCAGGCTAAATATTATCCTGGTCGCGGTATTCTTGGTATCCCTGCCCGAAGAAAAGCCGAAGCTATCACAGAACCATAGAAGGTCTTCTTCCAGACTTTTGATATGCGGTTTTTCAATGTTTCTTATAATAATTTCCTTAACCATCTAGGTAATATTTTGGAGTTTCATGTATATATATTTTCTTTAGATTTGTAGATATCATTTCTATTTTTTAATCATCATGTTTATTTTTCTCGGTAATTTTTAAATACAAGTTTAGCATTATATGCAGATAGTTGGATGTTCTCCAGCTCAATATTTCATCTATTCCATATTAACTTAAAACTACCATTTAATGTTCAGCTAATATAGAATCACTTGCGAAAAGGAGGACTAAAACAGTGATTATCAGACCTATTGGCGAACGAGTATTACTCAAACACCAGAAGAAAGAAGAAGTGACAAAGGGTGGGATTTACATCCCTGAGTCTGCAAAGCAGGAGAAAAAGGAAGGAATTGTTATAGCCGTGGGGACTTTTGAAAACGGGAAGGAGTTGCCTCTGAAACAAGGTGACCATGTAATTTACGGGGGATATCATGCCGATGAGATTGAAATAGATGACGAAAAATACGTTTTTGTCGACTTTAAGGATATCCTGGCAACAATTGTGGATGAAAAATGTTGAATGAAGTATGCCTGAATAATTTCATGAGTTTATGTATCCAGACTTAACCCAGGAGAATATTTTGTTTCAATCAAGGTGAATGTTGATGGCTTCAAAGCAAATAATTTTTGACGAAAGTGCCAGAAAGGCGCTCTTGAATGGTGTGGATAAAGTTGCAAACACCGTCAAGATCACTTTAGGACCGAAGGGTCGATATGTTGTGCTTGACAAAAGTACAAAACCTGTGGTCACAAACGACGGCGTAACCATTGCGAAGGAAATAGAGCTTCACGACAAGTTCGAAAATATGGGGGCTAAACTTGTCAAAGAAGTTGCTTCCAGAACCCAGGACAATACCGGAGACGGGACAACTACCGCAACTCTCCTTGCTCAAAGCATGATCCGGGAAGGCCTGAAAAATATCAGTGCTGGAGCAAACCCCATAGATGTCAAAAAAGGGATCGAGATTGCAACAGAAAAAGTTGTAGGCTACTTAAAAAGTAAGAGCGTTGAAGTAAAAGGCAAGGAAAATATCGTACAGGTGGCTACTATTTCTGCAAATAACGACGAGGAAATAGGCAACCTGATCGCGGATGCAATGGAAAGAGTCGGCTACAACGGGGTAATTACTGTTGAAGATTCCAAGACGATGGATACCAGCCTGGACGTTGTAGAAGGAATGCAGTTCGATCGCGGCTTTGTTTCTCCATACATGGCAACTGATACCGAGAAGATGATCTGCGAGTTTGATGAGCCTTATATCTTGATTACGGACAAAAAAATCAATAGCATGAAGCAGATTGTTCCTGTGCTTGAAAAGGTCGCCTCTGAGGGCCGTTCCCTCCTGATCATTGCTGACGACGTCGATGGGGATGCCCAGGCCGCCCTGATCTTAAATATCATCCGCGGAGCCCTGAGGGTCTGTGCTGTCAAAGCTCCTGGGTTCGGAAATGACAGAAAGGAGATGCTTGAAGATATTGCAGTTTTGACTGGTGGGCAGGTTATCAGCGAAGAGAAGGGCATGAAACTTGAGGAATTCGACGATTACATGCTCGGAAGTGCCAGAAAAGTCACAGTTGACAACCATAAGACCATCATTGTTGAAGGCAGGGGCGACAAAGTAAAAATTGATGAAAGAATCAGGATCATTGAAGCTCAGACTAATATTGCCGAGGCTGACTACAGGAAGACGGAACTCAAAAAGCGCCAGGCGAGGTTAGGGGGCGGTGTTGCAGTAATTAAAGTAGGAGCTGCAACCGAAACCGAGCTGAAAGAGAAAAAGATGAGAATTGACGATGCTCTGAATGCAACAAAAGCTGCAGTCGAAGAAGGAGTCGTTACCGGAGGAGGAGTAAGCCTTTTCTGCGCAGCTGCCATCCTCGACTCTCTAAAGCTTGAGGGCGACATGCAGGTAGGCGTAAAGATCATTCAAAGGGCTATCGAAGAGCCTGTGCGCCAGATTGCTACAAATGCAGGTCGGGAAGGCGCTGAAGTTGTGGCAACTATTAGGGCTGAATCCAGCGAGCTCTTTGGCTACAATGCAAAGAAAGACATCTTTGAAGACCTTTTCGAAGCAGGTGTTATCGACCCGACAAAGGTAGTCAGAAGCGCCCTCCAGAATGCTGCCTCAATTGCGGGCATGGTTCTTACTACTGAAGCCCTTGTTACAGATTTCGATGAAGAAAAGGACGAAAGGACATCTGCAATCATAATATGATTCTGGTCTTTCTTTCCTTTTTTCCTTTTTCCAGTTTTTTCTTTTTATTTCTAGTATTATATTTATCAGTGGCGACAACTATTGATCCATAGCCTTATTATATTACTGTCTATAAGTTTGGCTCATATCTCTGATTTTAGTTTATGATGAAATCCTTCCTAATAAAAAGGTGAAAATAAACATGTTTGAAGTCTACTGTGACTCTTCTTATAATGAAAGTGAGGACTCTTATATCGGCTGCACTGTGCTTCGGGACGGCAAGCAGATCCACCAGTCCACCACGAAAGTTCCTGATAGCCCTGAAAACAATCTGAATTGCGAACTTGCAGCCCTTGATTTCGCTGTAACTCTTGCTAAGATTTTTTCTGAAAATGACAGGGAAATATTTCTTTATAATGACTCAACTGAAGCTGTAAAGTCCTTTCAGGCCAAAAGGAAAGAAATTGAAAAGGATTTTTCGGGATCAAGTGTTAGCTTTGAATACATCCCCAGAGAAAAAGTGAATCAGGCAATTGCTGACAGTCTTTCTAAAAAGTTTCCTATCTTTTTCCTGGATATTCCTACTTTTGAAGTTGAATCTTTTTCACGGCGGGAAGACATTCTATCAGATATTGCCCGAAACGGACGCAGTGTTTTTTATCTGGATAAAAAGGAGGAAATGTCTACTAATAAAAAAACCTGCTACAGGCTGATAATCCGCACCATGGAAAAAATCCTTTCAGATGACCGGCTTTATCTTGTAAGAAAAGGAGGTCCTGGCACCCAGGTAAAAGCTGCAGATGAGATAAGGAAAGACCTCTCCGATCCCTTAGTCATCTCTTCCCTGAAAGTAAAAGGTATCAGGCTTGAAAATTCCTACTTCCTGCTCACTGATGAGACCTGGGGACTTCGGGGTACGGACAATCAGGCATATTCAATCCTGCCGACTTCCGTCTCTCACAGGATTATCTGTGACGAAGTGGACAGATCTCCTCAAAACCTTTTCCTGAGAGCGGCACGATTCAGGTAATTTACCTTCCCGAGTTTCGCTTCGGGATCACAGAAAATCGGAGATTTTCTGGGAGTTGCACTGCAAGTGCAACAGCACGAGGTCCTTTTCGCTACGCTCAAGAGGACGAATTACAGCTTTTCAATTTTTTCCGTGCTTTCGGCGTTTTCTGCGGTTATAGAACCTGGATTGAATTACGCTGAACAAAGGAAACACGGGCACCGTTTTTTCCGCGTTTTCCGCGGTTCAACTTTACATTAGAAGATGGCGAAATTTTGGTACTTGATGATGAATTTATCTGCCAGTTTGTGAAGTGTTTATTTTTACCGTGGGGATTATAGGTGGCTTGCTTACAAAAATACGTTCAAGGCCTCTTATCGTAGGAAGGTCAAGAAATTAGCTTGGTCGAGGGAGGGCAAAGACAGATTCAGTACCTGAAAAGGGTAAACTCAGCAATTTCATCCAGAAGGTAAGTGCCCAATATAGGATGTAAGTACCCAATGTTTATGGGTATCCCCGTTCTATTACCATAGGGGTGCTAATTACGATAGAATATCCTGAAATCGAGATACCACAGGTTGTAACCGAAATCCAGCAGGATGCGGGAAAGGAGTATGAAGGACAAGCTGAAGAACCGAAAAAACCAGGCGAAGAGGCGAAGATCCGGTATGCTGGCGTTCCAGAAGGGGAAGTTTGTAAATCCTGTTTAGAAATGCCTGAGGAGCAGCGTAAGACTATGATCCTGGAAATACAGCAGGTTGGTGAAGATATACTTAGAGCCCACAAAGTGATTACTGAACTTAGTGATCTTTTAAAGGGAGAGTGGTTCCTGAAGCTTCAGAAACCCGGGATTGAGAAGAAACTGGTTCTTGCAAAATATGGTGAGGAGATTTTCATAGGGTTTTATACCTATTCGGATGAGGTTCCTATCCCTGATCCTAATCTTGTTCTGCTCTCACAGAATGGGTTCTGGTACCCGCAGAGAATAGAGGAAAAGTTTGAAGAAACAGTTTCTTCTTTCTTCACAGGAGCATATGGGGACTATGACTTCCTTAATATTTTCCCTGAAAACGTTGAAAAGTTCCAGGTTTTTCAACGAGATTTTGCAAAAAAGCTTGAGAATCAGGGCTGGAATAGACCGGATGCAGAGATTCTCGAAAAAATTATGCCAAAAAATTAACATTGTTTCATAAAACTGATTTCATATAAGAATTACTTTTTTTTTCTTTGCGTTCTATTGATCTGGATTAATCTGGATTAATCTGGATCTTCTCTTTTCCACAGAATATTTAAATATTGAAAGCATACGCAGTTCCAGGTATAGCTTCAGCGATGCTACTTGCTTTTACCTCAGCTCCTTTCACAATAATTGTTTTTTAGAAGGTCTTTTATGTTTTCGATAAACTCCGAATGCATCTTATCAAAAAAATCTGAAGATATCCCTCCTTTCTATGTAATGGAAGTACTGGAAAGTGCCCAGGCTCTGGAAGCTGAGGGAAGACATATTATCCATCTCGAAGTAGGAGAGCCTGATTTCCCTACGGCCCCCCATATCTGTGAGGCGGCATGTGCTGCTATTAGCCGGGGGTCTACAAAGTACACTCACAGCCTGGGATTCCTTCCTCTCAGAGAAGCAATAGTTGAATCCTATCATCATAAGTTTGGGGTTGACCTGAGCCCGAATCAGATCATTGTAACGTCTGGGACGAGCCCTGGTCTACTGATGGTTTTTATGGCTCTACTTGAAAAGAGGGACGAAGTAATCATGTCGAACCCTCATTATGCCTGCTACCCCAATTTTGTGAAATACCTGGGCGGAACCCCAGTTTACGTCTACACGAACGAGACGAACGGCTTTGCCCTCGAACCGGAAACAGTAAGGCAGTGCCTGAGTTCAAATACAAAAGCCATTCTCATCAACAGTCCTTCAAATCCTGGCGGACATGTAATGTCTCCCGAAAGCTTGCAGGACCTTGCCGCGGTAGCAGGCGAAAGAGGAATTCCTATCGTTTCGGACGAAATCTACCAGGGCTTGATTTATAGTGGAGAAGAGCACACAATCCTGGAATATACGAATAACGCCTTTGTCCTTAACGGCTTTTCTAAACTATATGCGATGACCGGCTGGAGACTTGGCTACATTATCTGTCCACCAAATTGTGTTCGTGCGATTCAGAAAATACATCAAAACTTTTTCATCTGTGCCAACTCCTTTGTCCAGGAAGCAGGAATTGCAGCCTTGAGAGGTTCCCAGGAACACGTTGCCGAGATGATACATACCTACAATACGCGCCGCCAATATATGCTGAAAAGGCTCCTGGGTATGGGATTTGATGTCCGCAAAGAGCCAATGGGAGCTTTCTATGTCCTCGCCGATGCTCGCAAATACAGCAACGACTCTCTGGAATTAAGCCGACGCATTCTTAACGAGGCAGGTGTTGCAGTGACTCCTGGAATCGACTTCGGGAACGGGGCAGAGGGCTATCTGCGTTTTTCCTATGCCAACAGCATCGAAAATATAAAGGAAGGCATGGACAGGTTGGAGGCTTTTTTAGAAAAAGAACACGAGGAATAAGAGTTTCTGCAATCGGGCTGTAATCTCTTCGTTTGATTAATGTAGGAACTCAGGTAATTTACCTTAGTCCTCTAGCGAAGCGAGAAGGACCTCGTGTTGTTGCGATCACATCGCAACTAAAAGAAAAATCATAGATTTTTCTGGTCACGAAGTGAAACTTGGGCTTCAATGCTGCTTCCTTACCTTAATATCCTTTTTTAAAATCCAGATAGATTGCTCTGGTTCCTGCTATTTTTTTCCGGGTAGAAAATTCCTGTGATCATCCAGGTCCCATAAGTGAAATGAGTCCCCATTATGAAGTAAAGCTCCTTCTCCTGCATCAGATTAAAGAAATTTTCTCTTATTTTCCTTTCTACATCCGCAGGTTCCTGCTTGTCCCTTATAATATTCCGTATCGTTTCATTGAATTCCCAGTCGAGCAGGATAATTTTATGTCCTCTGCAGACCTCTTCCCCTTCGCATCTGAAAATGTACCTTACTTCCACCGGCATTCCGGCTCTTTCTCCTTTTTCCAGAAAGTCTCCCATAAGGTTAAAATACTGCTGTCTGTCGTAGGTCTCGATGCTGTTTACCTTTATCTCGATATCCAGAATCTCAGGTTTTACCACTCCCAGACTCGCTCCCTCGGTATTCAGCCTTTCTACAGACTAGGACTTACGCACTTTAATCTCCGTAAATTTAAAATCATATGAAATATAATTATGTATACATAAAATGTAAAACTTGGTTAAGTATGTTTATAAATCTGCCCAAATGTACTGACCTTGATTACATTAATTTTCTTATTGCTGCATCTAACGTTTATAGTTGTACTGAAGCTGCTCGCTG
>MDTP02000163.1 GCA_001714685.2 Methanosarcina sp. Ant1
TACAGAAATTACAGCTTCAGGACCAGCTTCATAGATAACAAAAATCTCTTCACGTGTAAGCATAATAACGAAACAAAATAGGATTCAATTTATATGCAATTTTTCCTCGAAACGAGGAAAAATTGTAGCCTTTGAAAGGCTATCTGAATAGTTACCAATTTTTTTATGATAATTGAGGTTTTGCCAAAATTGACGAAAATGCTTTAGAAGCTAAAAAATAGATAATAAATGCTTATTTTGCCAAAATATTACATTTAAACCCTCTATTAATAACATGAACACGCTGAAGGGCATGAATAACTCAATCAAGACTCTATCAACCACGGAAAGCACTGAAAAAATGTGCCCTTATTCCTTTATTTCCGTGTTTTCCGTGCTTTCCATGGTTTAAGTTTTCGTTTTTAAATGATTAAAACTCTTTTCATTTAAAATTATTGACATAATAATACATTAAATTGCTTTTAAGTTGTTTTAAGAAAAATTTTTCGCAAAATAAGCATTATTATCAAGTATTATTGAAAAATAAGGAATATTGTGGAGATTGGCAAAACCTCAAATACAAAAGTCCTGAATTAGATTCAGAGACGATATATATTATTTAGGACTTCAGTATCATTTATGGCATCGCATCTCCTAACCGACCTCCTGATCATCTTCGGGCTTTCCATTCCTGTAGTTTTTACCTTCTCAAGGTTGAAGATAGCTCCGCTGGTAGGTTTCTTGCTTGCGGGTATCCTTGCCGGGCCTTTCGGTTTCAGACTGATTCAGGAGATAGGGAATATCGAACTTCTGGCTGAAATCGGAGTCGTACTGTTGCTTTTTACAATCGGGCTAGAATTTTCCCTGCGCGAACTCCTGAAGCTCAGGAAAATCGTACTTTTGGGGGGAGGGCTGCAGGTTTTTATTACGAGCGTTATTGTTGCTATCGTCTTCGAGTGGCTTGGTTATTCTCCTGAAGCTGCAGTTTTCATGGGGCTTATTGTGTCGCTTAGCAGCACAGCTATTGTCCTGAAACTGCTGCAGGAGAAGGGGGAGATCTACAGTTCTCACGGGAGAATTGCACTTGGAATCCTTATTTTTCAGGATATAGCTGCGGTTTTGATAATTATCCTTGCTCCGCTTCTTGCAGGAGAGACAGGAGCCGGAAATGTTCTCTTTGAGCTTGTGTTTCGGGGAATTGGGCTCGTTCTTCTCACTCTTATAAGTGCACGCTATGTAGTTCCTTTTCTCCTGTACCAGGTAGCAAAGACACGAAATAGCGAACTTTTCTTGCTGAGTATAGTGGTAATAGGTCTTTCCGTCGCCTGGATAAGTTCCATGGCAGGTCTTTCCCTTGCTCTCGGGGCATTTCTGGCAGGACTGATTATCTCTGATTCGGAATACGCTGCGCAGGCACTTGGAAATGTTATTCCTTTCAGGGATATGTT
Organism: Methanosarcina sp. Ant1; assembly: GCA_001714685.2. Taxonomy (GTDB): domain Archaea; phylum Halobacteriota; class Methanosarcinia; order Methanosarcinales; family Methanosarcinaceae; genus Methanosarcina. The sequence continues at coordinate 1,428 of MDTP02000163.1, forward strand.
CATGAGCATCTTTTTTATTTCCACTGGCATGCTGCTGAATCTTGACGTGGTGAGAACTCATCTTCTCCTTATTATCTCAGCTACTGTCCTTGTCCTTTTTTTGAAGACTTTTGTAAATGCTCTCACTACCTTTCTCATAGGCTTTCCTCTTCACACGATGCTTCTAGTAGGCTTTTCACTGGCTCAGATAGGAGAGTTCTCTCTCATCACGGCGAATGTGGGCTTTGAAAGTGGAATTCTTTCCAGAGAAATTTATCAGGAGTTCCTGGCTGTCACTGTGCTTTCCATGGTACTAACTCCGTTTTTCATGGAACTTGGATATTATTCTGCTGATTTCAGCCAGAGGCTTCACCTTCCTAAAATGCTCGTATATGACCGATACAGGGATTTTCGGGATGAAGGGCAGGAAAAGGGACGTGAGAACCACGTAATCGTGGTAGGTTTTGGGGTCAATGGAAGAAATGTTGTAATTGCCGCTCAAAAAGCTTCGGTCCCCTACCTGATAATTGAGATTAATCCTGAGACTGTCAGGCATGAAAAACTGAAAGGGGAACCAATTATCTACGGAGATGCAGCACAGAAATCCGTACTTGAACATGCCGGCATCCGGGCTGCAAAATCAGTTGTAGTAACTGCAGGGGATCCTGTAAGTGCCAGAAGGATCATTGAAGCGGCCAGGAGACTGAACCCGAATGTCCATATTATTGCAAGGACTCATTTCCTGAACGAGATTGACGGTTTCTATGCTATCGGAGCTGATGAAGTTATCTCGGATGAGTTTGAGAGTTCCATTGAACTCTTTTCCAGAGTTCTTAACAGGTATCTGGTCCCAGAGAACGAGATTGAGACCATGAGTACGCAACTTAGGGCTGACCATTATCAGATGCTTCGCAATCCTGAGATACGCAGGAAAAGTATCTGTGAGCTTGCACTTGACTTTTCCGACGTGGATATCCGAAGCATAAGAGCTGGAAAACATTCGGAAGCCGCAGGAAGAACCCTGGGAAACCTTGATCTTCGGAATAAATATGGGGTTTCTGTCCTTGCAATTTCCAGAAACCACAGGCTTATGTACGATCTGGGAGCTGAGACAGAACTAAATCCTGATGATATTCTGCTTTTAATCAGTCCTCCGGAAAAACTTGAAGAAATTAGAGAGCTTTTTGAAGATAAGATCTGATAAATTTCTTTTTACGGATCGTATTTTTAATCTCTTTCCTTACTTGCTACTTTTTTATATTTTAATCATTTCAAATAACTTAAATAATGCAACATCTATTTGCTAACAGCTCATTCCAAAAGCGATTTTCACTTCACCAAGCATTTTCAGACTTACTTAAATTATCAGGAAGTTGGTTGATTATTCGAAATAAAATATTCAAAAAGCAAATTTTAAGTTTCAGGATGAGATCTCACAGTAGAACAACTTATTTACGGAGGTTTTGCAAATGAAGCAGAATCTATTTCGAAAACTTTTGCTTCTTATCGTTATATCCCCTATAGTAGCCTTAAGTTTCTCAGTTTGGATGGGAAAGCCAATACTTGCCTTAGGCATCTTATTCTCAGGCGCAGCTGCCATATACCTTAGTAAGAATAAAATTGAAAATTTGAAAGACGACAGCCGTATTCACCAGATCAGCCAGCAGGCCTCCTGGATTACCTTCTTAATAACAGTTCTAGGCTTTGCCTTCGGGGGAGCAGCTTTTATAGCAATAGGAAATCTCCATCCGGAAAATATCAATCAGACGTATATTGACCTGGGCCTTTGGATGGCATATGTAAGCCAGGGGGTTCTTGTGATTTATACCCTTCTGTATATATATTACAACAGGGAATATGACACTAAAGAATATATGAGACAAAGGTAAAACGTTGGATTCTATTTTATTCAGCTTCGATTCAAGCTTGCCAGGCTATTTAGCGCCATGATATAAGATTTTAGCCCAATACATTTCCATATATCCTTGAGTTAATCCTTATTTTTTTAAAAGTCGACTTTATAATAGTTACCCAGCTAAACTTAGCTTTCTTTAACTCCCTAAAACAAATAAATCTGAGAAAAAAGTCATATAATTATCGTTTTATTTTCCGGGAAAACGAGAACCTGAGAAATGTATAGGCTTTAAGGTGAGTAAGCTAATTTTATTTCAAAGATTAACGGCGTGGCATCCCGGAAATAAACTTTAGTTTTTAAATATATTTATAAGAAATGAAGGGGTATTACAATTAACGGATAAACGCAGGTTTAAAGCCGGTGTGTCAGAAAAAACGAGCGGGTAAATAACCAGGAGACAACAAAGAAGGAGGAGGGAAAGAACTTGATGCAATCTTTTATAGTGGAACATTACCTCAACAAGGGTGTAGATGTTTATTGCGGCGGGCCCGATGTTTTTAATGGAACCGTAGAAGCCTGTGCAGATAATGTCCTCACTCTCAATAACGAAGGGAAATTAACCCATATAGCCATCGATAAAATAATCGCCATATGGGCTCAGTAAGCTCATAATTTAATATTTCAAAATTTTGTACTACGGGTATGACCGGGATAAGGAAAGGGTCTTACTGATCCTCTTCTGATTCTTGTTAAATAGGGTAACTCTTTGGACGGCTGGATCTGAACTTTCCTTTTCGGGTAAGAGAATAATTAGACATGGAAGAAAAAGCCCAAAATATACAGCATCTATGAAAATGAATATGGCTACAACTTCACATTGCATAAAAAATAGCAAAACAGGCTGTCTCAAAATTCAAACAATTTCTACAATTGAGTAATGGGCAATATTCACTTTAAATTCAGATAAGATATTTTTCCTGAATTCAGGCACAAATTGACCTTATAGTGTAATATTTTACCCCAATTGTAGAATCGAGTTTACTTTTACAGCCTGAAAAAAGACTTTTAACCTGAGATAAAAAAGCCCTTAATACCGGAAAAGAAACTGATTCAAACCAGCAGGATCAAAGTTCGATAGATTTGAGAATACAATGAGGTGTAAGAAATGCAGCCTTTTATAGTTGAACACCTTCTCGGTGAAGTTGTAGATGTTTACTGTGGGGGCCCTGATGTTTTTAACGGAAGGGTGAAAGCCTGTGCAGACAATGTGCTCACTCTTGAGCAGGACGGAAGGTACACTCACATAGCAATTGATAAGATCATAGCTATCTGGCTCATGGGAAATGCGTAAAAAGCCTGAATAAAAGAGCGTACCGAAATATAATGGAAAAGTCTGGAAGTCAAGAAACTTCTCCTTTTCCACCAGTTTTTGAGTTTCAATCTAACATTGGGTCTTTAACTCTATTTAACCTCAACCTTAATAACCTCAACCTTAAATTAATTTCCAGTTTTAAATAAACTTTAGTACAACTTTAAACTCATTTTAATCTTGAATTCACTTTAATTTAGTTTCAAATTAGTTTTATGGTTTTCTGCAGCTTTTTGCGTGAGAAGCTATGAATTCCCTCATGATTTTTGCTCCAAGCATTGCAGTTTGCCCTGAATCGTATTCCGGAGCGATTTCTACAATATCAAAACCCATTGAGAAGGGAGCAAGAGTCCTTACTGCAGTTCTGACATCCCGAGCATTCAGGCCGAAAGGTTCTGGCGTGCCGAGGCCAGGGGCGTAAGCCGGGTCTATGGCATCCATATCGAGGGAAAGATATAGCTGGCTGCAGTCAAGCCATTCAAGGGCTTCTTTGAGCACTTCTACCATACCCAGGGATTCTACATCATCGGCGGTATAATACTTCAGGTTATTTTCCCTGGCAAAAACCCATTCTTCTTCCGGGCCGCTTCTTATTCCGATGGAGACAAGATTTGTCGTAACCTGATTGAGAATATTTCTGGACACGCAGGCGTGGTTTTGCTTGAACCCCCTGTACTCTTCCCTCAGATCGAAATGAGCATCCAGAACAAGGACCCCGAAGTCCTCTCCTGCAAATTCTGCACAGGCTTTCACCATAGCAAAGGTCAGTGAATGCTCCCCTCCAAGCATAATGGGAAGTTTTCCGTCTTTCAGAAGACCTTTTGTGGCTTCGTAAAGGTTCTGCAAAGTCTCATCAACCAAAGCTGAAGTTTCCAGGTTTCCTGCATCATAAATGGGAAGATCCACAAGGTCGATACCGAAAGTCGGGTTATAGCTTTCGAAGTTTGCAGAGGCCTGCCGCATAGCGTCCGGAGCCCAGCGGCTGCCTGCCCTATAGGAAGAGGTATTGTCAAAAGGCACGCCGAAAATAACATAATATGCAGATTCATAGTCTGCAAGAGCATCTATAAAGGAATTAGGTAAAAACATACTCTAACCTGATATGAAATTATTTGCTTAAAAAAGTGGCTCAGGCTATTAAAACCTGAGTCGTCGCCTGATTTAGGAAACTTATGTCCGTATATCGAGTTTGATCTTGCCGAGGGCTGTAATATATGAAACCTCTTCACCCTCTTTGACCTTTTCCTTATACTCATCAGGAATTACGATTTCAAAGGTTGAGAAGTCTCCCATGTCCATAAGCTGGGCAATATTACCGACAATTGAGATTACCTGCGCATTCTTTCTTTCCACAATCGGGACATAGACTTTGGTTGCAACCGAGCCTATGAAGGAGCGCTTCTGACCATCAAAGAGGCCGATTACTTCTATCCTTGCCTTTGCAGATCCATGTTTCCCGGGCTTTGACTTAGAAATGCTTTTTATTATGCACGCTTCGTCGTCGATAATTAAATATTTCCCTTCTTTGAGCTCCTTTACTTCTACCTGCTGTTTCATAGCGATTCTCCCATACGTTTTAAAGATATATATTAATAAACTGCATTTGTCATCGGTTAACGAATTTTATGCACAACTTCGAATACCACGTGTAGTGATTTTCCGACTTGAATGTTGAGATTTTAGCATAAAAAATAACACTTTCATGCATTTTATCTCTTAACCGAATACAAATGAAATAAACTGTAAACACCATACCGGATTTGCTGGAATAATTTTTCCAGGGTTCAGTCCGATGAAGTAGCACAAGAATGCTTTTCTAATTTTTAAGCCTGTCTCTTTTATCCATACTTTGCTTAGGCTCCGTATAGAGAAACTTGGAAGTATTCTTGACTTGGGGCGCCTGCATAATCCATCTACAGGCCGAGAACTAATACGATTAATTATCATTGACTATATAACGCTTGTGCGAGATTTTGCGTTTTTAGACTGGATTTCAGGAAAAATGCCGAAATACATCTATCTAAAGGGAATATTAGACTTAAGGAGAAAGTTCTTTACTCAAAAATATTTAACTTTTGGTGGGATTTGCAGTAAAGTAAAGGTGCAGGAATAAATCAGAAATTCGTTTCTGTTTTTCCCTCAGCTACTTAGCCCAAGTTCTTTCAGTTTCTCAGGTCCAGGTATCCCATCCGCATCCCAGCCACGATAATGGTAATATTCCTGAATAGCGGTTTCAAACTCCTTTCTGGAAAGACCATCTCTTCCGCTTACTTGGTCCTTTTCAAACAGCCTTTCCGGAAGCGTGTCGTCTTTCAGTGTGAAACCTGCCCTCAGATTATAAGTTCTTTCAAGGTTATAGATCCGTTCTCCTATTTTTAGGAGTTCCGCAGGTGAGATTTTCATATCTGCAGCAGAAAGCAAAAGAGCTGAACAGATCTCTTCACCTAGGGCAAAAATTGAGAACGGGCAGAGAACAAGAGAATCCAGTACAGCAGTCAGATTTTCAAATACCTGCAGTATACCGGCTTTTCCTTTAAGGCTCAGGCGGTCAAGACTCAGGGGTTTTCCAAGTACCTCTGGCCCTATCATAAAAGCCGTCAGGTAATCTCCTCCGTGGCAGGATGTAGCATAAGCCAGGGCCTGCCCCTTGATACCACTTGGATCAAAGCCTCCGAGTTCCATACCTTTTACATCCATGCTCAGCTCTTCTTTCCCCATGGCTGAAAGATATCTCCTGGCCCCATCCCCGAATTTGCCCCCTTCCCCAATTCCTGAAAGCAGAGACTCCAGTTCATGGGCTTCAATCATTCCGGATTTAAGTTCTGCGCAAGCACCTAGCACGGAACCTACGGAGATCGGATCAAGCCCGTAGTCTTTGCATATCCGGTCAGCACCAATTACGGAAGCGAAGTCCGGATTTTCAAGGTTAAACCCAAATGCCCATAGAGAGTCATAATCAGGAATAATCTGGCCGGTCTCTTTAATTCTCTTTTTGCAGCCAAGGGGGCAGGCAGGGCAGCTCTCCCCTTCAAGCTCAAAGACGGCTTTGATATACTCACCTGAGAGCAGGTTTGCAAAAGAGGTCCCTCTTTTGGAAAAATTTCTGCTGGGGATAAGGCCCATATAATCTAAAAGTTTTACAAGTGCAGACGTGCCGTAGTTTGCAAACCCTTTGGAAAGCACCGGGCTTGCGTCGAAAAGCTTCAATACTTTTGTCTTAAGCTCTCCGAATCTCTCAGGATTGGAAGGTAAAAGTTCTTTTTCCCCCTTCACAACCACGGCTTTCAGCATTTTAGAGCCTGCAATCGCCCCCAGCCCTCCTCTCCCACTGTGGATGGAATCTATGACAAAAGTAGAAATAAGAACCTGTTTTTCTCCTGCCCTGCCTATGCAGGCTACGCTTCCTTTGCTCTTCAGGGCCTCTGTACAGGCTCTAACATTCTTTTCCCAAAGCAATTCTGCAGACACAATGTCTACATTTCTTCCCCTAACCTCCAAGTAAGAAGGTCTTTTTGCCTTTCCGGTAATGATCAGGGCATCAATCTCAGCTTTCTTCAGTTCTCTTCCAAAGCCTCCACCTGCGTTCCAGCTGAATACCGTGCCTGTTAGAGGTGATTTCGATGTGAGAACAACTCCTGAAGCCATAGGAGCAAGGCCTGTAAGCGGTCCGGAAGTGAAAATAAGGGGATTTTCGGGACCAAGAGGATCAATATCAGCACCTGCACGCTCGGAAAGCAATCTCACTCCAAGTCCCCTGCCACCCAGGTAACTGCGGATTAAATTTTCATCAGTTATAATTACATTAACTGATTCGGAGCTAAGGTCTACATGTACTGTTTTTCCTATCCAGCCAGCCATATTTAATCCTCTATTTTTTCTCCACTATTCGATTTTTCAATCCTGTTTTTATAACGTTTTTTAGAGCTCATCCCAAACCAATTTATTCTCAATCAGTAAGGATTTCAGGATAATTTTCATGATCAGAAACTTGATTGATTATTAAGATGGCTCTTCGTTGTTTTGTATGGATATCCTCATAAAAACCAACGCGCTCTTGAATTGAAAATCATCTTATCCATAGAGAATGACGAAGAGCCAAAATGGCTCTTCGCTATTTCGAGTGGGTAATTGAGAATCACTATATAAACTTGATACAGCATAGATACTATTTGAAAACATTTAGTGAGGAGATCACATTCAGAATCGACATTTTTTTTCTTTGGTTTAGTAACTTTTCATGGATCTTCGGTCAAGTAGGAATCATGATAAATTACACTGATTTCCACAACAGTTCTCTAAAATATTCATTGATGGAAAATTGGAAAGGGATATCGATTTCGGTTTTAGTGCTAGAAATTTGGGACTAATTTTTGCTTTGAAATCGACACCCTCTGGCAGAAAATTCCTTAACAAATGACCAATGAATAACTCACGGATAAGATCAGAATTAGTGAACTACCCCTCCCTGCCTGATGGCGAGGAAGGGGCTTCCTTCGAGTACTTATATCATCTGAAGATTTGATTCTGAGAATCTAATCGACATCAATAAGCCT
>MDTP02000164.1 GCA_001714685.2 Methanosarcina sp. Ant1
ATCCCAATATATATAGCTCTTTTATTATTTTGGAAATCGGATTATATAATCACTGCTTACGAGTTGGTGAAGTACTGAACTTCACTGAAGTGAGGAACAAAAAACCGGAAAACGGCACAAGGGCTCGTTACTAAATAACTTAGAACCTGTCTTAAAATTCAAACCATTTTTACAATTGGATAAGAGGCGACGTTAACTTCAAATTCAAATCGTAAATTTTTCCTGAAATTCATTCTTTTGATGGAACAAAATCTGATAAATCAGGTACTTCTCTTAAAAACTAAGGAGAAAAGGAAAAATGAAAATAATACATAGATGAGGTTTTGCCAAAATTGACAAAAATGCTTTAGAAGCTAAAAAATAGATAATAAATGCTTATTTTACCAAAATATTACACTTAAACTCTCTATTCATGACATGAAAAGACTGAAGGGCATGAATAACTCAATCAAGACTCTATTAACCACGGAAAGCACGGAAAAATTGTGCCCTTGTTTCCTTTATTTCCGTGTTTTCCGTGCTTTCCGTGGTTTAAGTTTTCGTTTTTAAACGATTAAAACTCTCTTCATTTAAAATTATTGACGTAATACTACATTAAATTGCTTTTAAGTTGTTTTAAGATAAATTTTTCGCAAAATAAGCTTTATTATCTAATATTATTGGAAAATAAGAAATGTGGTGGAAAATGGCATAACCTCAGATAAATAAAAAGTTTTAGAAGCTATAAACATCATTAATATCATAAATATTTTGTTAAATGTTTGAAAATTATCTTACTCTGTTGCGTTACTACTCTGTTGCGTTACTACTCTGTTGCATTACTACTCCGTTGCGTTACTACTCTGTTGCGTTACTACTCTGTTGCGTTACTACTCTGTTGCATTACTTCCATATTACGTTACTACTCTGTTCATTATGAAATATTGTTTAATTTTATACATAGTTCAAAATTGGTTAATATATGAACCAAATCTCACTATCTATATAAACAATGAACTGTTTTTGCAATAATGTTTAGTTTCAGGGATACTGTGTTTTCCGGCGAAAACGCTATCGACAAAAATATTGCGGAAAAAACAAGTTACCTGCCGAAAGCAGGGTGTAATGTGGAAACAAAATTTTGGGAAACTCAAATTTGAGCTCCCCACATGAAACAGTGAAGAAATATATTATTTCCCATTCAAAACAGTGCAGTAAGAGAATTTATCAAGATTATTTTCCTTATAAACGTCACAGTCTCCACATATGCACCCTTTATCGTCGGTAATGCATTTGCTCTGTCCGAAAGCGCAAAACATTCCTTCCATATGTTCTACTTCCGAAATGTCTCGTTTTAGCATGTCAGCTATGCCACCTGGAATCGCTTTCACTTTACATGCAAACGTATAACTCGGACACTTTATACATATACATTTTTTAAGGTTTTCCTTACTTTTCGTTACATTCCCCACTTGTATCACCCTCTATTTGCTTTTTATTACTACTTTTCTTTTAAAAAAACTAATGCTATTTTTGGATGTCTAATAATGAGATACACTTTTATGCTCTCTACAACTACTATAAATAAAAAATCTCCATTGAATTTAAATGGATTGGTGATGTAGTTTTACTATTTATTCAGCCTCTTGTATCTAATTAAGATAGTTTATCCACAAAACCCATATTTAGTAATTATACATTAATAAGGTCGTCCATCATTATATGGTTAATGTTTTCATGATAAAGTTACCAGTGTAACGAATGCTTGCATTTTATGCATTGAAGCAGTTAATCCCTTGTCGCACTGAAGGCGAAACAAAAAAGTTGGCTGATGGCATTGAAGGTGTTTTGGAATAATACCAACCAAATAATGAGACTTTTATTATGTTCTGGGTTTTTGATTGATTGCAATCAATTGCCATTGAAATTAGTGCTAGTTTTATGGCAATTTAATTATGAATCACCTGATAAACTTAAAATCTCTTTATTCCAATGAGAAATTGTCCAGACATTATGTATATAATTAAGTTGCCAGGACACTAATAATTAAGTTGCCAGGACACTAGATTTTGATTTACCCTCGAAGATATTAAAAAGTCTCCAAATAGTAGATGACAACCAAGCTTCTGATTCTGGAATTAAAAAAGAAAATAGATAAAGGAATTCCCCAAAACCTGAAGGAAATTGCCTCACTTAGGAATAGCTCGAAAATAACTTCAAGTTTTCATTTTGGGATAGCTCTATAATTCCATTTTCCAAATAATCATCAAAGAGAATATCGGTAACTGAAATACTTGAAATTATATTCTTGTCATTCCTTAATACTTAGGAAGAAGCTTCGAAATATCTGCCTACATTTTCTATTGCTTTTACAATCAGTGAGATGCATGCTTCCAAGTCTGCTGTATCCAGAACCTCAACAGGGGAGTGGATATATCGGGTGGCTATACTAACCGTACCTGTGGGAATACCTTCCTTTGTAAGGTGAATTGATGTAGCATCAGTAGTCCCCCCAGAACCGACGCCCAACTGATATGGAATCTTATTTTCAACGGCAGTTTCCTTCAGCCACTTAAGAACCTGCGGGTGGGTTATCAGGCCTCTTCCAGACGCATCGGCTACGGTAATTACAGGCCCTTTCCCGGTTTCAAGGGAAGAATCGTTTTTGCTGATGCCAGGATAATCTCCAGGAACAGTAGTATCAAGGGCAAGGGCCAGGTTAGGGGCAAGCCCGAAAGCAGAGGTTTTTGCTCCCTTCAGCCCTACCTCTTCCTGGACAGTACCTACAGCGTAGATATTTGCTTCAATTTTGTGCTTAGAAAGCCTTTTCATGACCTCTATTAGGATTACAATTCCTGCGCGATCGTCAAAGGCTTTGGAAGTAACCTTCCCGTTTGCCAGGGATACAAATACCCGGTCAATACTAGCTGTCGCGCCTATCTCGATTCCCAGATTTTCAGCATCCTCCCTGTCCTTTGCTCCGATATCTATAAACATATCATCCAGTTTCACAGGTTTTTTCCTGTCATCTTCTTTCATCAAATGGGGAGGCTTGGAGCCAATAACGCCTGGAATAGGGCCCTTCTTGCCATGAACTATAACTCTCTGGCTAAGGAGAGTCTGGTCAAACCACCCTCCGATCTCAACAAAACGAAGGAAGCCGTTATCATCAATATACTTGACCATGAGCCCGATTTCGTCCATGTGGGCAGCCAGCATTATAGAAGGCCCTTCTCCTTTTTTGGTGGCTATAAGATTTCCCATGACATCTTTACGGATTGTGTCAACATAGGGCTCTATCTCCATTTCTAGGAGGTCCCGGATATTATCTTCAGAGCCTGAAACTCCATGAGCATTTGTAAATTTTTCGAGAAGAAGTTTGATTTCTTTAAGGTTTCCGCTTTTTTCCATTTTCACATATCTCCTACACATCGATTTAGAGTTCAAATCGATCTAATATACTTTATTATAATTTTCAATTTATAATTTTCTTTTGCCTAACTATTTTTATTACTTCTGGTTCAAGATCAATTTAATTGACTTCCATCCCAGATCCATAATTATTATACTGTTAGTCAATTAAGATTAACTTATTGTTCAAATTTTTGGCAGAGGCTCTTAAATTAATTTTATGTAGAAATAAAAGATTTTCAACTGCTGGAGGATAGAAACATTCAAATCCCTTCAGGTTTATTGAGGACTCAGGTGAAAATTATATGACTGCAGAATTACCTCCTCAAATCCAAAACCAAATAGCACAGCTTCAGCAGGCACAGCAGCAGATCCAGGCTCTTGCCATGCAGAAATCCCAGATCGAAGCTATGCAGAAAGAATCCAAAATGGCTCTTGACGAGTTAGAAAGACTGACTGAAGATGCGGTAGTCTATCGCAACGTCGGGGAGCTGGTAATAAAAACGAGTAAAGAGGAGTCCATTTCAAAACTTAAAGACAGAGAAGAAACTCTTTCACTCAGACTTCAGTCTATTTCCAGGCAAGAGGAAAGGCTAACCTCTCGCTTTAAACAGCTTCAAGAGCAGCTCCAGCAAGCATTGGGCCCGAAGGCACAATAATTTTATTTTTCGTTCCCATGTATTAGAATAGAAATAGAATATAGCTTATTAGAAGCCCCGCCGAAACCCGTAATTTTGGGTCGATGCCCATAAAGCGGTAGCCAGAGTGAACAATGCAAGTTGACGAAGCGGAGTTTTTCAACCGGCTCCTTGACTATCGAAACATTTTATATTTGTGTCACCGGAATGCAGATCCGGATGCTGTTAGCAGTGCTTTTGCCCTCTCAGAAGCTATAGGGGGTACAGTCGGACTTGTTGACGGCTGTAACCGTGTAGCATCTGTTTTGATCGAAAGACTCGGAATAGAAGTAGTGGATAAGCCGGACCCTGCGGATTACGGTTTTGTTGTCGTAGTTGACACCTCGACAAAAGCGCAATTAAATGATACCGAGCTTACCAGTTATTGTGTGATCGATCACCATACAACTACTGCTCTGACAGAAAATGCCGAATTCTATCTGCACAGGAACACTACATCCACTGTGGAAATAGTTTATGATATTTTGAAATCAATGGGAGCACCGATTAATAGACGAGTGGGAATTGGCATGCTTACAGGGATTGTAACAGATACCGGACATTTCAAACATGCATCGGTTGACACATTCCGTACAGTAGCAAAAATTATAGAGGCAAGTGGCGTTGAGTATGGGGAAGTGCTGGATCTTATGGCTGCTACCCCACAGGATATTTCTATGCGCATAGCCATTCTGAAAGCAGCAAGCCGCGTTGAACTTGACAGAGTGCAGGATATGCTGATCGCATCTTCCCATGTAAGTTCTTTCGGAGGCTCTGCATCGTCGATGCTCATCAATATAGGGGCAGATATTGCTTTTGTTGGCACAGCCAAAGGCGAAAGCGCCCGAATAAGTGCCAGGGCAAAACGCGACGCTGTAAATGCCGGAGTTAATCTTGGTCAGTTAATGGAAGATATCAGTAATGAATATAACGGCACTGGAGGAGGGCATTCGGGGGCTGCAGGAATCGATGTTATTGCCGACATGGGGGATATTTTGCACAAGTGCAGGGAAAAAACAAAGAAAATTCTTGAGGCTTCCCTTGGGGCAACATCAAAGGATATATCTTCCGAGGATAAAATTGAAGAAACTGAAGATGAATAAATTCTCAAGAATGTCGAGGTTTTAATAGCCTCAAATCCCCAACTATGCCCAGGTTTTAATAACCTCAAATCCTCAACTTTCCTGACAAACCCTCGAAACTGCCTGATAATTCTGTAATTTACCAGCTATTGAGTAAAATTGCTGCTTATTTTAAAAATAAGTACTCTGGTTTGTCCAAGAACTTTCTTGCCTATTATTCAGTCGCTTTCAGAATTGTGTGACTATTCCCCTTTTAGCCTAACAGCTATTATTTTATATAAGATTCCAGCTTATATTCATGCCATCTGCAGGAAGTCCACATCCGACAAAAATACTGAAATCCAGGAGTGGACAATATTAAACAGAGAAACCGAAACTGACCTATGACCTTAAATAGGCATGAAAATAGAAATATACCCAAAAAGTAAGTTAGAAAATACAGGGCATGAGATTGAAAGCCCATATATAAGACTTAAGAGTGTGAATAAAATGCCAGAATACTGGGATCCTGAAATAGAAACAATGCCTGTAGAAGATTTGAGAAAGCTACAGGAAAAAAAGTTGAAAGAACTTGTACATTATGTGTATGAGAATTCTCCTTTCTATAGAAAAAGGTTTGACGAATATGGCGTTGGGCCGGAAGACATCCAGACCCTTGAAGATGTCAGAAAGTTACCTTTTACATTTAAGCAGGATCTCAGAGACACTTATCCCACGGGTATGTTTTGCGTCCCGAACTCAAAGCTTGTCCGCTTCCATGCTTCTTCGGGTACAACAGGGAAACCGACAGTAGTAGGGTACACCCAAAAGGACATCGACGAATGGGCTGAGTCTCTGGCACGGGCATTTACTTCTGTAGGCGTGGGGAAAGACGACATCCTTCAGGTGAGCTACGGGTACGGGCTTTTTACAGGTGGGCTCGGTGCTCACTACGGAAGCGAGAAATTGGGCTCGACCGTACTTCCTACAAGCTCTGGAAATACCGAACGCCAGCTTGAACTGATGAAAGACCTTGGAACAACTGCTATAGCCTGCACGCCTTCATACTTCCTATACATGATCGAAACTGCAAGAAAAATGGGCATAAACATCAGGGATGAAACAAAATTAAAAATGGGATTTTTCGGGGCCGAACCCTGGTCAGAGGAACTCAAGAAAAGGATAGAAGATGAATCAGGGATTAAAGCCTATGATATTTACGGGACTTCCGAACTGAGCGGCCCTCTTTTCACCGAATGTTCGGAACAGTGTGGAATTCATGTCTGGGCAGACAAATTCATGGTTGAGATCCTGGACCCCGAAACAGGAGAGCCTGTCTCTGACGGAGTAAGTGGAGAACTTGTAATCACAACTCTTACCAAAGAGGCCCTCCCCCTTATTCGTTATAGGGTTAAGGATCTTACCCGAAAGCTTTCGGAACCCTGCAAGTGCGGAAGAACCCATCCCAGGATCACACGCATCAGCGGGCGTTCAGATGATATGATTATAGTGCGTGGAATCAATGTATTCCCCGGACAGGTCGAATCTGTCCTTATGAATATTCCTGAAGTAGGGAACCATTTCATGATTATAATAGACAGAATTGGACCCCTTGATTCCATTAAAGTCCAGATAGAAATGCATGAGTCTGCCTTCAGCGACCGTGTGTCAGACATGATGGCACTTAAAAAGAAAATTGCAGGCGCGCTGAAGAGTGTATTGAGCCTTGCAGTTGAGGTGGAACTTGTTGAACATGGATACCTTCCTCGTTCTGAAGGGAAATCAAAGAAAGTTATTGATAACCGCAAGTTTTGAGTTTCGAGGATACGTAAAATAGAATCATAGAACTTGCAGAATGCTACATTCATGCAGGTTTTTCTTTTTTGGCTCTGATCTCTTTTAACTTTCTCTTTGAATGCAGAGCCCAATATAAATTTAAGTCATAAGCATGTAAGCTTAAAATATATATAGAAACTTATGTTACCTTCTAAGTAAGATTAAAACGAAGTAAAAAGGAAAAAGAAAAGGAAAAAACAAGGGATGTAATGATATGGGTGCTGGAATGGAAGATAAAATTATAAAGCAGATTTCCCTTTTTGCGGAAAACAAACCTGGCAGACTTGCAAACGTAACAAATAAATTAAAAAGTGCCGGCATAAATATAAGGGCATTTACTATTGCTGAATCAGGCGACTTCGGGATAATCCGCATGGTAGTAGACAATTCAGACTATGCTTACAATGTACTTCATAATGCCGGGTTTACAGTGTCCGAAACAAGCGTTCTGGGAATCGAAATGGAAGATGTTCCAGGCAGTATGTCCCGTATTGCGGAAGTCTTTGGAAAAGCTAAGATCAACCTTGATTATGCCTATGCTTTTGTCACCAGGGCCCAGAAGGCTCTTTTGATAGTCAGAGTTAACGACATTGAAAAGGCAATAAAAACGCTTGAAGAAGATAATATCAAGCTCATAGATATGAAGGAACTTGAAAAGATCTAATTTTTGTGGTAAACCGGATTTTCCGGAAAAAGGCTGTTTTAGAGGAAAAACCAGGAAATGCTCCAGAATTAGGGCACATATATGTGTTTTATGTGTTTTCGAACTTCTGGGACGTTTTCTTTTTACAATTTCTGGCTCTCAGGGCAAAATCTTCAGAAAATCCTCACAAAATCTTCTCAAAAAAGTATTTTATAGCCTAAAAGACTTTCCTGAGACTATGGCTTCGTATATAGGCATACAAACTAAATATAAAAAAGAACTAAATAAAGAAAGGGAAAGTCACCCTGAGAATAATCACCGGTTTGGCTATAAATGACGGAAAATAAAAGTGGTTTACAGGAAAACGCACAAAACTCCTCAAAAAATAAACTTGGTGGAGCCCATACTACTATTATAGGGGGAAGAGCTGGAAAAAAACTTATAAAACTAGTAAGCCAGCACCCTGAGATAAAAAGGGTAATTCCATCCGTAATTACCGTAAAAGGTATCGCAGGGGGAAGTCTGACCGGAAAGGTATTGCGTGCGGATTCAAGAGGGAATTTGAGACTATTGATATCTGAAGGCAGGAGTTTCCAGGAAGTAAGGCTTGTAACAACAGTTGGTACCGCTGAAGAGGGAGACAGAATTATGAACGAACTGAATGAGATCTTAAGAACTGCCCTCTGAGGCTTTAAAGGAGAGACAATTAATTGGCGTTTATAGGAATTGACCATGGAACGACCGCTATTCGTTTTGCTCTGATAGAAGGGGACAGGGTTCTGACCTTTGAGCTTGAAAGGGCTGCAGCGGCTGCTATGTCAGAAAATGAGATCCTGGCATCTATTGAAGATAAATTCAAAATTAGGCGTGAGGCCATTGATCTGGTTGCGCTGAACTACTCAATGGGGGACGGTTTTTCCACAATAATGGATGTGAGGGACTTGAAAAGTAGGGGACTCCAGAGCATTGAAGGAGCTGGAAAAAAAACAGGAGGAGGCACCAGAGTTTTTGATGCTATCCGTTACTCAGGCATTCCTGCAATAGCACTTCCTGGTCTTCATACGAAGAGCAAGGTGGACCCCAGAATGAAAGTCTTTTCCCACCTTACAAGCCCGGAAAAACTTGGGATTGCCTACCATATCCGATGTCTTGGCTATAAGGATTTCGTGGTTTCCGATATCAGTTCAAATACTGTTTCCCTTGCTGTTGCTGAAGGAAAGGTAATCGGTGCAATCGATGCCTGCATATTTGCTCCAGGTATTCATCATGGCCCTCTTGACCTGCAAGCTATCAGGGACGTAGACAGCGGGCTCCGGACCGCAAACCAGGCTTTCATAGAAGCAGGAACTCTGAAGATGACCCCTTATAAAGACCGGGAAGAATTACTCAGTGCAGCCGAGAAAGGAGAAAGCTCAGCCCTGCTTGCTCTGGATACTATTGCCCTGTTTGCAGCTATGGAAATAGCCTCAATGCAGCTTCTTCTCCGGGAAGAATTACTCAGTGCAGCCGAGAAAGG
>MDTP02000165.1 GCA_001714685.2 Methanosarcina sp. Ant1
TGGAAGTTCACGAAGGAGAAAGCAGATAAGAAGCTGTCAAAGCATTATGTATCATAATTAAATTGTCATTACACTAGTCTAGTAATATCTATCCATGCCTTCTCCTTATCAGGGACACGGGGAAAAGCCGTACTGAATATTAATGGCATGCATCTTGCTACCCTATAGTCCTCATTAATCACCATTTTTGCTGTAAATGCCACTAACTCTTCCCATGCCTTTTGCTTGTCAGGAAGTTGAGGAAAAAGTTGAATAATATTACGTCTTGCACCATTACTAACTTCAACGAAAGCTCTATCAAATATTTCCAGTGAATGTTTCCAATCTTCGTTATTCATGAGCTGTAAAAATCTCCATCACTTGTCACTAATGCTAAAAACTTATGATTTAAAATAGTTTCTAAACTGGATTCTTTTTAGGTAATTTAAAATAAACGTCATTTTTTATATCGAGAAGGCCCGTGCTGCGCACGGTAACAATAACCGTTTAAGACAGCTATTACTGAACCTCGGGAAAAGATAAATCTACTAATTACTCTGAAATCTAGGAAAAGAGAATAATCAAAAATTCGAAACCAGCCCAAAATAAACTAAAAAAGAGAAAAGTCATCCTGCCCCTTGAAAAAGTAAAAGGCAGGGAAATAATCAACCAACTTACTTCTTATCCATAACTTTCCTGTACATCCTCGCCTGGAACCCGTGATATTTCGCGAAACCTTCGGCGTCCTTCTGGTCAATTGTTTGGCTGTCGAAGGAGACCAGGTCTTCGGAGTAGAGGGCGTTTGGAGAGGAGCGGGCAAGGATCGTGAGGGCGCCTTTGTAGAGTTTGACTTTCACTGTGCCTGTGACCCTTTCCTGGGACTTGTCGATAAAGGCGTTGAGGTCGGCAAAGAGGGGGTCGTCGACCAGGCCGGCGTATGCCATTTCGGACCACTGCTCTTCAACCATCTTCTTGAACTTCAGTTCGCCGCGGGTGAGGATGAGTTTTTCCAGGTCTGCGTGAGCGGCAAGAAGGACTGTTGCAGCCGGATGCTCGTAGTTCTCGCGGGCTTTAAGGCCGAGGACACGGTCTTCGATCATATCTGTCCTGCCGACGCCGTGGGTGCCTGCAATTCCGTTCAGGGTTTTGATGAGAGGGTAGCCGTCCATCATTTCATTGTTTAAAGATACTGGAACGCCTGCTTCAAAACCGATGTCAAGAATCAGGGGCTGTTCCGGGGCTTTTTCCGGGGATTTGGTCCACTCGTAGATCTCTTCAGGTGGGACAAAAGAGGGGTCTTCAAGCTTGCCGCCTTCGATGCTGCGGCTCCATATGTTTTCGTCAACGCTCCAGGGTTTGGACTTGGTAGCTTCGACAGGGATTCCGTGCTCTTTTGCGTAATTGATTTCCCATTCGCGGGTCAGGTTCATTTCTCGCATCGGGGCGATAACGTCCATATCGGTCTGGCGGAAAACGGCTTCGAAACGGAGCTGGTCATTGCCTTTTCCGGTACAGCCGTGCGCAAGGGCGTTTGCTCCTTCTTTTATGGCTGCCTCGACCACCTTTTTGGCAATCAGGGGACGGGCAACGGATGTGCCCATAACGTAGCCTTCGTAGCTTCCGTTGGCTTTTATCAGGGGGAAGATGTAGTCTTTTATGAACTCTTCCTTTGCATCGATCGTGTAGTGCTTGTCGCTGATCTTCTGGGCTTTTATGTCAGCCTTCCTGATCTCTTCTTGAGGCTGGCCTACATCGACTGAAATGGTGATCACTTCGTCGTACCCGTACTTTTCCTTGAGGATGGGAATGCACACCGAGGTGTCAAGCCCTCCAGAATATGCAAGTGCAACTTTCTTTGCCATGATTTCGTACCCCTTGTAACTAATGTATTAAAGCAAATTAACGGATTAAAACAAATGAGAGCGAAATGGAAGTGAAATGTGAGTGAAATGTGAGTGAAATGTGAGTGAAATGAGAGTGAAATGGGAGTGAAATATGAGTGAAATGGGAGTGAAATATGAGTGAAATGGGAGTGAAATTTGATATAATTATCTTAGGATGGCAGAAAAGCCACCCTTTTTGGTTCAGATTCCTGCGCAGAACTTTGGTTCGGAACTTAAGTTTAGAATTTCTGCGTAGAATTACGGCTCAGAATTTTTTTAGAACTGTTTTTTTAGAACTGCTATTTTTTTCAGAACTGCTATTTTTTTCAGAACTGTTATTTAAGATTCAGCTCAGAATTTACTTATTTTTACTCTGTTGTGCCAGCTCGACCTTGCTTTCCTGTTCTGCCTTGTTTTCCTGCTCCATCTCTCTGTGGTACTCGTTGATGGATTTGATCGTAAGGTCTTGCCCTTTCTTCATGGTCTCGATCGCATCGGCTGCAGCTACTGCTGCCTGGATGGTCGTAATATACGGGACTTTGAAGTCAACTGCTGCCCGCCTGATCCTTGAGCCGTCTCTGCGGGACTCTTTGCTTGTTGGGGTGTTGATGATAAGGTCAACTTCGTCCCTGCGCATCATATCTATGACGTTAGGGCTTCCTTCGTGGACCTTCTTTACCGTGTCCATGAAAACTCCGTGCTGGGCAAGGTAGTTCACAGTGCCACTTGTCCCCATTAGCTCAAGGCCTGCTGCCTGTAGTTTCCGGGCAATTTCCACAAGTTCGGTTTTGTCTGCGTTACTTATGGAGAGGAAAACCTTTCCTGTAAGGGGCAGGAGGTTATCGGCTGCAAGTTCTGCCTTGTAGTATGCCCTTCCAAAGTCATAGTCAATGCCCATGACCTCGCCAGTACTTTTCATTTCCGGGCCAAGTACAGGGTCTGCTCCTGGCAGTTTGTCAAAGGGCAGGAGGACTTCTTTAATCGAAACGTGTCTGGGTTTTGGCTCATCCGTGTAGTTCAGGCTCTTTAAGCTGTGTCCTGCAATCACCTTGGCTGCAATCTTTGCAAGTGGAATTCCTACAGCTTTTGAGACAAAGGGAATTGTCCTGCTCGAGCGAGGGTTTGCTTCAAGCACATAGACCTTTCCGTATTTTTCTGCCATCTGGATGTTGATCAGCCCTTTTACCCTGAGTGCGAGGGCAATCTTCCTTGTGTAGTCTCTTACCTGCTCAAGTACCTCATGCGAGAGAGACTGGGGAGGGATTACACAGGCTGAGTCTCCGGAATGTATGCCTGCTTCCTCGATATGCTCCATGATTGCACCGATAAGCACGTCTTTCTGGTCGCAGACTGCATCCACGTCAATTTCGCAGGCTGCTTCAAGGAAATCGTCAATGAGGATAGGGTGTTCGGGAGAGACCCGCACTGCTTCTTTCATATAACGTTCAAGGTCAATTTCGTCATAGACGATTTCCATTGCCCGCCCTCCGAGCACGTAGGAGGGGCGCACAAGGACAGGGAATCCGATCCTCTTTGCAACCTCAATTGCTTCCTGATGGGAAGTTGCATACCCGCCTTCAGGCTGCGGAATGCCAAGTTTCTGCATGAGAAGATAGAATTTCTCCCTGTTCTCTGCAATGTCCATATCGTCAGGGTCGGTGCCCATAATTACAGTATCAAGATCTGTCCTGCGCTTCAATTCCCGTTTCAGGGGAAGCGCAAGGTTCACCGAGGTCTGTCCTCCGAACTGCACCAGGACTCCATAAGGTCTCTCGCGTTCAATCACGTTCATTACATATTCCAGGGTGAGAGGTTCGAAAAAAAGCTTGTCCGAGGTATCGAAGTCCGTGGACACGGTTTCAGGGTTGTTATTAATGATATGAGTCTCAATGCCTTCTTCCCGAAGCGCAGTGACTGCATGAACAGTGCAGTAGTCGAATTCGATTCCCTGCCCTATCCTGATTGGCCCTGCACCAAGAATTAGAATCTTTTTCCGGTCAGTTGGGTTTGTTTCGCAGATGTCTTCGTAAGTGGAATAATAATAAGGAGTAGCTGCCTGGAACTCGGCTGCACAGGTATCTACCATCTTGAAGGTAGCCACAATGCCTGCTGCGTGTCTGAGGTCGCTCATTTCCGGCGTGGTCTTGCCAGTCAATTCTGCAAGGCGGGAATCAGGGAATCCCATCTTTTTTGCTTCGCGCAGGAGCTCAGTAGTGAGTTCTTCTCCCCGAATGCGCTTTTCCATGTCCACGATCTTTTTCATCTTTGAGATAAAGAAGGGGTTGATGCTTGAAAGTTCGGCAATTTCCTTTATCGACATGCCTCTCTCAAGCGCATGGAAAACGACAAAAAGACGTTCGCTTGTGGGTGTCTTGAGGAGAGTCTTGATTTCCGGCTCTTCCCAGCACTTTACCCCTAGCTGGTTGTCGATATCCAGGGACTTGAAAGCCTTCAGCAGAGACTCTTCAATTGTCCTGCCTATTGCCATGACCTCACCTGTACTCTTCATGGATGTTGTCAGGGTCTTGTCGGCAGTTGTGAATTTATCAAAAGGCCACCTGGGAATCTTAGTAATCACGTAGTCCAGAGCAGGTTCAAAGGAAGCAGGAGTGCTCTTGGTAACGTTGTTTATGATCTCGTCAAGAGTCATTCCGATTGCAATCTTTGCTGTTACGCGAGCAATCGGGTAACCTGTAGCCTTGGATGCAAGGGCTGATGACCTCGAAACCCTTGGGTTTACCTCAACAACGCGATAGTCGCCTTCTTTTAAAGCGTACTGGATATTGCAACCACCTTCGATCTTGAGGGCGCGGATGATCTTGATTGAGGCGCTCCTGAGCATCTGGTGCTCTGCATCGGTCAGGGTCTGAGAGGGGGCAACAACTGCCGATTCTCCGGTGTGCACGCCCATTGCATCAATATTTTCCATGTTACAGATTACGATGCATGTATCGTTTGCATCCCTCATGACCTCGTACTCGACCTCTGCCCATCCGAGTACGCTTTCTTCGATAAGCACCTGGGAAATGCGGCTGCGCCTGAGCCCGCGTTCCGTGATTTCAAGAAGTTCTTCTTTTGTGCGGGCAATTCCGCCGCCAGCCCCGCCGAGAGTATAAGCCGGACGGATAATCAGGGGAAGGCCAAGTTCCTCTACTACCTCTTCGGCCTCTTTTAAATGATGGACTGCACGGCTTAAGGGAACCTTTTCTCCTATCCTGAGCATAGTCTCCTTGAAGAGTTCCCTGTCTTCCGTGTTTTTGATTGCTTCGACAGGAGTGCCAAGTAGCCGGACACCATATTTTTCAAAGACGCCCATTTCCGCAAGTTCACTTGTGATATTCAGGCCAGTCTGTCCGCCAATACCTGCAATAATCCCATCAGGACGTTCTTTTTCGATGATCCTTTCTATAATCCTGGCATCAAGGGGTTCTATGTAAATCGAATCAGCCATTTCAGGGTCAGTCATGATGGTTGCAGGGTTTGAGTTTACAAGCACAACCTGCATGCCTTCTTCTTTTAGGGACCTGCACGCCTGGCTGCCTGAAAAGTCGAATTCTGCAGCTTGCCCGATAGTGATAGGCCCTGAACCTATAAGCAACACTTTCTTTATATCCTCGCGTTTAGGCATTAAATCCCACCTCCGAGGACTTTTACAACCCTTCCGAAGAACGTTTCCTCGGTATCCATGGGCCCTGCCTGAGCTTCAGGGTGGAACTGCACACTGAAAACATCCAGGTCTTTATGGGAAACTCCTTCTACGGTCTTGTCGTTTGCGT
Source organism: Methanosarcina sp. Ant1 (assembly GCA_001714685.2). GTDB lineage: Archaea > Halobacteriota > Methanosarcinia > Methanosarcinales > Methanosarcinaceae > Methanosarcina. The sequence continues at coordinate 5,639 of MDTP02000165.1, forward strand.
TCAAGTATTTTACATATAACCCTGTGCCTTCAAGGGAGTCCGCATCAACGGCATATCCGTGGTTCTGGGAGGTTATGAAAACCTTATTCTCAATCAGGTCCTTTACTGGCTGGTTTCCTCCCCTGTGCCCGAACTTTAATTTGTAAGTCCTTGCTCCCATGGCAAGGGAGAGAATCTGGTGCCCGAAGCAGATCCCGCATACTGGAATCGTGCCCGCAAAGGCTTTAACAGCATTGATTGCATCTATTGCTTTTTCCGGGTCTCCGGGTCCGTTTGAGACAAAAAGGAGATCCGGTTCGTAGCCTGCAATTTCCGAGGGTTTTGTAGTTGCAGGAACCAGTGTAAGGTCAATTCCCCGCTTGTGCAGGTTGTTTATGATATTGCGTTTTATCCCCAGGTCAACTACAACTGCGTGTTTGCGCCTGCTGCTGCCCTTCCAGGCCCCCTCTGCTCCGGGAATAAAACGGGGCTCTTTGGAGCTTACAAGGGAGATTAATTCCTCATCCGTTATCTGCGGGAAATTTCTTGCCACTTCCACAGCCTCTTCCCCATCGTCGCTGCCTGTGATCAAGGCTGCCCGCATCGTCCCTCGTTCCCTTGTCCTGATGGTGAGCATACGGCTGTCTACGCCTTCTATTCCTGGTTTTCCTTCGTCTTCTAAAAATCTGTGGATAGAACGGGTTGATTTATAATGATAGGGGTTTTTACAGGCCTCTCGGACAACAAGTCCTTCCGCATGGATGTTGTCGGATTGGAAACGCTCCCCACTGACACCATAGTTCCCGATTAGAGGGTAGGTGAACATCAATATCTGACCCTTATAAGAAGGGTCTGTCAGAGCCTCCTCATATCCTGTGAATTGAGTGGTAAAAACAAGTTCGCCGCAAGCTGTGCCTTCGGCACCAAAACCGGTGCCCTTAATAATTGTTCCGTCTTCTAAGCCTAGTACTGCTTTCATCATCTGAACCTGCGAGTAAATGTCGTAAGACACGTATAAGTGTTACGATGACTTTCCGATTTTCCTAAATAAATACATTTCTTGAGTGTTTTTATATATAAATCTTTCAATTAAATTATACATCTCTTAAATATGCTTTTCTGGCTTATTTAACAGCCTTTTCTTAAAGCATGAGCCCTCTAAAATTGCAACTGAAAACGATATAAAAACGATATAAATATCTCCCGGTGGGCAAAAACACTCATGACCTTCGGCGCAACTAACAGTACAACTGACAGTACAACTGACAGTACAACTGACAGTACAACTGACAGTACAACTGACAGTATTATATTATCATAGGTGTCTGACCCCGCAGGAGAATTCTGGCAGGCTCAATTATTAGAAAAACATGGAAACTTGGCATTTAACCATTATTAACCATTATAAGACTAATAAGACTAAGATACACAAATTCAGAGTAGAAATTTGGAACGCCTCACCTCTACACTTTATTCATATGGATTCTGGGATATTAAAGAGAAGTATTTAATCCTTGGTAGCAGAGTGTTCGATCTTGCTTACCTTGCAGGTTTACACTGAAAGTAACTGCACAGATCAGTAAGGTAAATTAACTTCTGTGAAGGTGATTTATAATTTTTTTAGTGTGCCTGAAAGTAAATAAGCAATATTACAACGCTTAAATTGTAAAACTTCATATTTTTATAATATTGTGTGCATTTTTATTGATCTGAGTATTACTTACTCAAAATTAGTTACTCAAGAATTACTACTCGATATTTGTTCGATAATTGCTCAGTAATTGTTTTTCAAGCATTGTAGATATGAGGCAAAAAATGGCAAAAATGGCAAATACACTAAAAGAGCTTAACAGATCAGCCGAGGAAGACTACAAGAAAGCCATGATTTCCTTTCAGATGGGTAGGTTCGAAGAGGCGCTTGATGCCTACGGGAAGGCAGTTGAGGCCTGGGAAAAAATGGCAGACCTTCTTTTTGAAACACGAAAAGAAGCAAGCGGGAGAGAATTTCTTGAAAAGGCTCAGGAGGCCAGATCCTGTTATGGAATGTCGCTTTTTAAGCTTGAAAGGTATGAAGAAGCCCTGGAGATTGTTGATGCTGCTCTTGAAGTTAAGCCTGACAGCCCTACCGAATGGTCCAACAGGGGTTTTGTGCTTTCAGCCCTGGGCCGAAATAAAGAGGCTCTTGAAGCCTTCGAAAAAGCGCTCTCCTTTGACCCGGAATCTCCCAAAATCCTTACCAGCAGGGGTATAGTTTATTTCAGGATGGGACAGCCAGAAAAAGCTCTGGAAGCTTTTGATGAAGCTCTGGCAGCCGAACCCAAAAAAGCATCTGACTGGGCCTGCAAGGTTCCGCGTTTCAGTTTCTTTTCCCGAAATAAAGCGCCTATAATGAGGCCTGACAATGCCGAGACATGGTATTGGAAAGGAATTGTGTTTCTGGAACTCGGTAAAAAAGAAAAAGCCCTAAATGCCTTCAAGATGGCTCTGGAAAGTGATCCTGACCACCTGAACTCTCTCCTGCGAGGCGGCGATCTCCTCGGCGAATTTACCGAATACGGAGAAGCTTTTAAATGTTATGTGAGAGCCCTGAAACTCAGCCCAGGGAATGAGGCTGCAAAGCAGGGAAAAGAGTTATGTGAGTCAAAATTAACGACTTAGTTACGGTCGTAGGAAAGACTTGAATTATAGGATTGAAGAAAGCAGAGAAAGCCTCGTAGAATTGATATACCTTCGTGACAATCCTTAGAGCTATGAATAGCAGAAAATCCGAAGATTCAATTTTACCTTCACACCTTTCCGGCACTGCAGGCCGTGAAAACCGTGAAAACGCACCTGCTAGAAAAATCACTCCTACTTACGAATCAACTACTTTTTCAAGACCTGTCGTTGACCGGTTAAACGGTATTCTGCCCGACTTCAACAAAAGGCTTTCACCGGAAAGGGACCTTGGGCTTTCTCCTCTAGGGAATTCCCGCCTTAGTCTCGAAACTTTTCCGAGACTTGTCTCAGACTCCTGTGCCGGGCTTTCATCCTTTAATTTTCCGGAAACCCTGCCCAAGGAACTTGGAATGCATGTCGGAAAAGGGCTTGAAATAAAACCCGATCTTCCGGGAAGAACACTGACTGGGGCAAGAGTATGCTCTCATATCAGCGCAGACCTTCCAATCGCTCCTCTTGGGAGCAGGCTTGTAACTCTCAGACAGGCCGAAGATGGACTGAAGGAAGCTGAAAAGAATAGGAAATAAGGAATATCTGCGCTGTTAATCCGGAACAGCCTGATTACTCTTTCTTTTTGTTGAAGGAAGTTAGTATTTACTCTGCAAGTTAGTATTTACTCTGGTTTTTTTCATTGTTTATACGCTTTCAACTGACCTTCCGCAGATGTCTGTTAAATTTGTCTATTTTCCTTATTAATATATAAATATTAAAAATACCGTATCTTGA
>MDTP02000166.1 GCA_001714685.2 Methanosarcina sp. Ant1
GTTACTTTTTAGTTTTTAAACGATTAAAACTCTCTTCATTTAAAATTATTGACATAATACTACATTAAATTGCTTTTCATTTGTATTCGGTTAAGAGATAAAATGCATGAAAGTGTTATTTTTTATGCTAAAATCTCAACATTCAAGTCGGAAAATCACTACACGTGGTATTCGAAGTTGTGCATAAAATTCGTTAACCGATGACAAATGAATTGCTTTTAAGTTGTTTTAAGAAAAATTTTTCGCGAAATAAGCTTTATTATCAAGTATTATTAAAAAATAAGGAATATTGTGGAAAATGGCAAAACCTCAAGTAATTTTTAGTTATTTTTCCTCTATTTCTCTTTCATTGCTAATTTTCTCATGTTATTTTTTTAGGAATTTTCGCTCTCAAGAAAAGTTTTCTTGAAGAATTCTCTTACTCTCACGAAGTAATACTCAGCAGTACTAACAGAATTAAGAGCCTTACAAGAACGCTTATGGCAGTTGAGTATCCAACAATCTGGAAGCCCAGTTTCGTCCCGAAAATTGCTACTTTTCCTGGAAGCTGGCTGCGAATAGCAAAAATAGGGAGCATGAACATGCTGCCAAGCATGAGCACTATCATTGCCTGAATGTTTGTGATCTCGCCTGAATGAATCATGGGGCCCAGAAGAGAGATTCCCAGGATAGGGCTTGCGACATAGCTTGTCAGAGGGACAATCGACTCAGGTGGTATTTTAAAAAGCTCAGCAAGGGGAAGCACACTGAAAATCTCGAAAGCTCCCCGATCCTGAAGAACAAAAATAATACTGGTTGCAACTAGATAAACTCCTGCAATCTTCAAAAAAGCCCTGAATTCTTTTCTAAAAGCTCGAATAAATGTAGTTTTCAAAGAAACCTTCTCTTTTTTTTGCGTTTCAGGAGCTCGGCAGGAGTTTCCTTTAAGTAAAAGCTTGCTTGCAACTGCAATTAACAGGATTTTAAATACTGCAGTGACTACGAATACAAGGGAATAAAATCCCCCTACTACAAGCCCAAGCGCAGGCAGAACGATTGGGATCTGATAGGTAAAAAGTTCCCGGAAATAAGCAGGAGTAGAATTCATCATTGCACAGAGCAAGACCTCTCTATCATCCAGACAATTCTCTTTTTTTTCCTGGGAAAGCATGCTGTTTCCAGCTACCGTAGACCCTATTGACACTACAAAAGCTGAAGCGCAGGTTTCGGGCAGGTTAGTATGGGCAAAAATGGGACTTACAAGCCTGGAAAACTTCTGCATCAGTCCAAGCTCCATAAGCATACTGGTACCTATAAGCCCCACAAAAATCATTCCAATTATGGGGAGTGCATAATCCAGTACTCTGAAGAAAAATTCTATCATTGGCAGTTATTTGCATTGGGAGGTAAATCAATCTAACCCGAAAAAGTCCCGGACTTCCTCCAAAAAATTTTGATATTTACTCCCCTTTTTCGACATTTTTCCCCCTTACAACAAGTACTGCTTTTCTCGAGTGCCTTACCACATTCTCGGCCACACTTCCCAGCAAAAATCTCCGAATTCCGGTTTTTCCGAGTGTGCCCATGACAATAAGGTCAATATCGTTTTTTTCGGCAAAATCGACAATCTCACGCGAAGGGTTTCCTCCAAGGATTACGGATTCTACCTCAACATTCTCGGCTCTTCCGGAGGTCTCAACATAAGCGTTCGCTTCTTTGCCTTCAGTCCTGAAGTAGTCCAGGAAAGTCATTTCCAATTCCGTATCTTTCGGATAGCTTATCGAGAACTCGTCATTTGCGATCACGTACACAGCATAAAGCTTTGCCTCGCTCAGCTTTGCGATTTCAATTGCTGCAGCAACTGCTCTCCTGACAAATTCCGAACCATCGGTTGCAACCATTATATTTCTGTAAATTTTACTATTCATACCTGACTTCCCTCTTTTCTTTTTAAGTTATCTATGTGAATAGAATAATGCCCCTAAAAGGGATAGCAGATCCTAAAATATATCTCCTAATGTGTTTAGGAGAAAATTTATAATTTCACCAATAAGCCACATTGATCATTGAAAGTTGATATTTTTGTCCAATTAAACAAAACATTGGAAGTTGATTTTTTTGTCCAAATTAAACAAAATAAAGTTGAAGTTGGATATTATCCAACTGTAAAGTTCAAAATGGTTCCGCGGCCAAAAAACGGATTTTCATGGATTTATGCTTTTTTCATCCTGTGAGTTCAGAGGTAGTTTCAGGGATTTTTGTTCCGGGAATCTCTTCTAGCTCGTAAAAAACAAGAGCATGTGTTGGGCAGGCCTCAACGCAGGCAGGAATGTCCCTGCCCTGGCAGAGGTCACATTTTACGCCTGCATCTGTTTGTCTGCTGATTACCCCACGATTGTAGGCCATAGAACTGGTCCAGCAGCCTATATTAAGGATCAGCTGGTACAGAGGCAAAAAGCGGGGGCAGACCATGGAACAGGTCCAGCAATCCACGCAGTGGTCTGGATTATGGCTTACAATGCCGGTAACTTCGTCCTGGGAAAGAGCTTTTGTGGGACAAACCGAAACACATGGAGCATCCTCACAGTGGCGGCAGGTTATCGGAATTGAGATTTCAAGATTAGGTAAACAATCCACATAGATGCGCTTTTTCGGGGCCGGTTGTTCTCCTAAAGCCGAAAAGAGACTTTTGCTCTTAGAATGGGCAACAGCACAGGCAATCTCACAGGAGCGGCAGCCCAGGCAGCGCTCGGGCCGGATAATTAAATCTTTCATTGTAAATCACCTGTCTGAGTTCAAGCCCAATGACTTCCTTTTTCCATCAATATGCTCAAGCATGAGGGCTGCGGCTTTGAATGGGTCAGGCTCAACCGCAAAGCTTGCTCCAACAACATTGTTTAAGTCTCTTGTCAGAAGGGCTGTTACTGCCTGGCTTCCAAGAACAGGTGGAACCGTGCCCAGGACGGTAAAAACGCCTGAAGAAACTACATAAGCCCCGATGCTTACTGCTTTTTCACTCATCCATTCAGGAGCTGCTCCTGCTACCGGGAGGTCGCTTATATCCACACCCAGGCGGTTCGCAAGCACTGATGAAAGAACAAGGATGCGGCTTATGTCAACACAGGAACCCATGTGCAGGACCGGAGGTATACCAAGCGCTTTACAGACGGCTTTCAGCCCCTCGCCGGCAAGTTCGGATGCTTCGGGTACAAGGAGCCCGGCTTCAGCACATGCAATTGCGTTGCAGCCGGTTGTGACCACAAGCACATTGTTTTTTATCAGTTCCTTAACAAGGTTGACATGCCCGTAGTTATGCTTTATTTTTACATTATTGCATCCGACAACCGCGCCTACCCCCCAAACTGCCCCGCTTTTTATTGCCTCAATTAAAGGATCAGGGCTTCCACCAAGCGCATTGAGTATGGCTTCCGCACTAAAACCGACCATACACTCCTGCTTTTCTGCCGGGATATTTACCTTTTCTGGATTCCGGAAAGGGAAATTTTCGACGGCTAATCTTATAATTTCTTTAGCAGTTTCATATGCCTTCTCTTCATGAAATTCCATTCTTACAGTATTGGGGAAATCGGCTTTTGGAGAAGTGGATATGAATTTTGTGTGATAGCAACCTGAAAGTTCTCCCAGAGACGGCATAACGCACTGGACATCTACAACCATGGCTTCTACGGCTCCGGTAATCACTGCCAGTTCCTGCTGAAGGAATGTTCCTGCTATTGGAGTCCCGTGGCGCATCAGGGTTTCGTTTCCAGTACAGCAGATTCCGGCAATATTTATTCCTGCTGCACCCTTTTCCTGTGCAAGTTTAAGAAGCTCGGTATCTTCTGCGGCCTCTACAATCATTTCAGAGAGAATGGGTTCATGCCCGTGGACGATTACGTTCACCTTATCTCTGGAAAGTACCCCAAGATTAACAGTGCTCATCCTCGGTTGCGGTGTCCCGAAGAGTATGTCCTGGACGTCTGTTGCAATCATCGATCCCCCCCAGCCGTCCGATAGTCCTGTACGCAGTCCTTGCAGAAGGATATGGGTTGCATTGTTGTCTACACCCATATGGGTTCTGTGCATACATTCTACGATTTCTCTGTCAATTCCCCTGGGCACTATTCCGAGCTCGGTCCAGAGTTTGAGCCGCGGCTCCGGAGCCCGCATGGTACATAGGAGGGAGCCGGTCTGTTTTCCAAACTCAAGAAGCAGGGCGTCTGCGAGTTCGGATGCTACTTTCTCACGGTTTTTTCCCTCCGTAGGAATCCCATATTCCGAGGCAAGAGATAGTAGCTTTGCTTCGTCTTTTATCGCGTAACTTCCGGCTGCTCCTTCACTCATTTTCTTAAAGGTTAGCACTGCGTCTCTGGCATGGTCTGAATGAGCTGCTGCGCCTGCTGCAATCGTCCTCAGTAGATTTCTTGCAACTATAATGTCTGCAGTAGCGCCACATATTCCCTTCTCAGCGCCCTCCCCAAAGGGATCTATCCTGCAAGGGCCCATGTTGCAATTCCGGCAGCAAACTCCAAGTTGCCCGAAACTGCACTGAGGAAGTTGTTTTTCATATCGATCCCAGGCAGTCTCTATCCCTTCTTGTTTAGCTTTCAGAAGTATGGTCTGGCTTGCAGGGTCAATGCTTTTCTCATATACTTTCTTAAGCATGGTTTCGCTGTCAGAGTCCATGCTTTTTTCATTTTCTTTCTGTTCCATTTCATATCCCACATTCTTCTTTTATGCCTTCTAAAATTTATCTAGAGTTTCGGTCTCGTAGTTTGAAGAGTAAATTCCGATACCCTCTGGCCTGAAATAATTTAATCTTGAGTTTTTATCTCTGGATTTTCTGCTATGGGATTGTTAAAAAATAAATTCAGGTTTTCACTTTGGAAATGGCTCTATAATTTCATTTCCTCAAATAACCATCAAATACAATATCGGTAATAGAAATATTTTAAATTATATTTTCGTCATTCCTACATCAATTGAAAAAGTGATTAAGAATTATGAAATGCCATATTTTATAAAGTTTTTCAAAAAAAGAAACATATGAATATATATTTGAAGTTATTACATTAAAACAAATATTATAATCTCACTCACAAGTATCTGTAATAAAATCACAAGTGTCTGTAATATATAGATTAGATTAAAATAGTAGGATGAATTGAATACCGTAAATAATGAGATAAGGTCAAATCTACAGGAAGATAAAAAAGTCAGAATTAAGAACTATTAGATTTATCCTGATACAAGAGAAAGTTGAATTAAGAACAATTGATTTATCCTGATAAAAAGGAAAGTTCTGTCTCCTTCTATTGCAAAATTGGCTTTGACGGTGAAATTCGGTGAAAAAAAATCTTATGGATATTCTGGCCTGCCCAATCTGTAAGGGCGACCTGATTTTGAACGTTGTCGAAGAAAACAAAGAAGAGGTCATTTCCGGAACCCTCTACTGCCCGGTATGTAAAGAGCATTATCCTATAGATGAGGGAATTCCTAATTTGCTTCCTCCTGACCTCAGGAACTGATGTGAGGGTTAAACTTGCAGCAGATATTCCAGAATGTTATAATCAACCGACAGGAAATAAACTCAATCGAATTCGAAAATGAAAGCATTGAGATTCCTCTTTATCCAGGTGGAGAACAGACTTTTGAAGTCCTGATTACGAACTACGGATCCCCAACCCATATCCATCTTTCAGTGAGTGAGGAGTTAAAAGGCCAGATCACTTTTTTGCGGGATAACCCGTATGTGCTTCAAAAAGAATACGTTTCTGCAGTTGCAAGAATCCCGCAAGAAGGCAGGATACTTACGAAAGGGCAGATCTATATCACAGTAGGTTACGGCTCAAAAAAGAGAGGTTTTCCAGTACAGCTAGGAAAAGTTGAGTCAAAGCCGCAGGAATACTCAAGTGATGAAACTTATAAAAGGGAAGATCAGGAAGATTTGCCTCAAAATCCTTCAGTTGCACAACCTATAAAGAAAGCCTCTTCCCTGCGATCAGGAAGTGGAAAAGGACTAAGCTGGCTGTCGTCTCCTGTTCTTAAAGGCTTTACAGGAGTCTTTTCGGCTTCCACGGGAAAAAGAACCCAAAAAAATGTTGGACAAAATGAAAAGCTTCTTCTGACTATAGCTTTTGGAGGCTTTTCACTGCTTGTATTCTTTTTCTTCCTTTACTTTATTCTGCCAGATAGCTTACAGTTCAGAGTTAGTTTTCCTCAGGCCCTTTTGTTTTCAATCTTTTTTGTGACCTGTTTCGCATATATCTTGCTGAAAATTATGGAGGAAGACTGAGCCCCTCAGGGAAAATTGCCTTTCCATTTACACTGGATAAAAGCGAATGCTGACATTGATCTCGTTTTTATCAGTGCATTTTTTTGTTATTCATCTGATCTTATTCTTTTTTAGAATTAGAGAGTGTTTTTTATATCATGAGGATATTGGTATTGTGTTCGTACAGAAGGATTGATGATAGATTTCATAAACTCCATTTATCTGATATCTTGAGGTCTAAAATTTATGTATAATCCTTTGGTCTAAAACCGCTATTAGAAATGTGTCGAGGAAGCTTACCCATGAAGTATATCATAGTAACCGGTGGGGTGATGAGCGGGCTTGGGAAAGGCATCACCATCGCATCCATAGGCAGAAACCTTAAAAACAAAGGTTATAAAGTTACGTCTATCAAGATCGACCCTTACATCAATATTGATGCAGGCACCATGAGCCCCTACCAGCACGGCGAAGTTTTTGTGCTTAAGGACGGAGGTGAAGTTGACCTGGATCTCGGAAATTACGAGCGGTTCCTTGACACGGAACTTACCAGGGACCACAACTTAACCACAGGCAAGATTTACCAGGAAGTAATTGCCAAAGAGAGAAGAGGGGATTATCTAGGAAAAACCGTGCAGATTATTCCCCATATTACAAACGAGATCAAAAACAGGATAAGAAAGGTTGCAGCCCGGAGTGGAGCTGACATCTGCCTTGTGGAAATAGGAGGAACTGTCGGGGACATTGAGAGCATGCCTTTCCTTGAGGCTGTCCGCCAGATGCACAGGGAGGAGCCTCCTGAAAATATCGTATTTATCCATGTGACTCTTGTCATGGAAGATCTTCAGGGCGAACAGAAAACCAAGCCTTCCCAGCATTCCGTAAAGGAACTCCGGGCGCTTGGTCTGAGCCCTGAAGTGATCGTTGCAAGGTCAAAGACTCCTCTTCAGGAAAGTGCAAAGGAAAAAATCGCCCTTTTTTGTGACGTGCCCCAGGAACTGGTTATCAGCGCCTATGATGCCGATGATATTTATGAAGTACCTCTTGTGATTGAGGAACAGGGACTGACCACCCAGCTGATGAAGCACCTGAAACTTGAGTCCTCTGTAGAAAGCGGGGGATGGAAAGATATGGTCGCAAGGATGAAGTCCACCAAAGAAGTGGTCAAACTGGCAATTGTTGGGAAATATACCAATCTTGAAGATTCTTACCTGAGCATTCTCGAAGCTGTCAAGCACGGAGGCATTGATAACGGGTGCAGAGTTGAGATCAACATGGTTGAATCCGAAACTCTGGAAGAAGATCCGGCTGCGGTTCAACAGCTCGAGCGGTTTGACGGAATCCTTATCCCTGGCGGCTTTGGCGGGCGCGGGACCGAGGGCAAGATGCTGGCAATTAAATTTGCCAGGGAAAACAATATCCCATTCCTTGGAATCTGCCTGGGAATGCAGCTTGCAGTTATAGAGTTTGCCAGAAATGTGGCTAAGCTGGGAAAGGCAAACAGTACGGAGTTTGATGAAGACACCCCCTATCCAGTAATTGATATCCTTCCGGAACAAACCGGTGTTGCGGATATGGGCGGCACCATGCGCCTCGGAGACTACGAAGCGCTCCTCAAAGAAGGTTCTATTGCCGCAAAGCTCTATGGAACCAACTACATCGTCGAGCGCCACCGCCACAGATACGAGGTCAATCCCGAGTTTGTGGACAAACTGGAATCCTTTGGTATTGTCTTTTCCGGCAAAAACAAAAACAGAATGGAAATTGCCGAGATCCCAGGCAAACGCTTCTTCTTCGCTTCCCAATTCCACCCCGAATTCAGGTCGAGACCAGGCAGGCCGTCTCCCCCTTTCAATGGTCTTGTCAGGGCCATGTGCAAATACAGGAAGGAAAGAGAAGGGCGGTAATTTAGGCTAAAGATTTTCCTTTCGCGGGAAACTGATAAATAATTTAAAACTGAAAATAATGGATTACGGTGATGTCTGTTGAGGCGCTGTACAGCAGTAGCCTATACAGATGTTGAACTTTATCAAATCTATGAAGGTATGTACTATGGCAATGTCTAAAAGAGATATGGATAAGAAAAAGAGCGCTAAGAAAGAAAAGGTCGAAGAGCTGGAAAAAATGGCTTCTGCAGGCAGCAAGGACGCAAAAAAGAAGCTTGCAAAGGAAAAGAAGAAAAAATAATTCGATATAAATAGTTCTTTTTTATATGGCGTGTGAGAAGATCTGGAGGTTATTTACCCCGATCCGATCCAATTTTTATTTAAAAAGCTGTACTCGATCTTCTGGACCTTATTTTCTCTTCTATCCAGGAATCTGAGGACTATCTTTTTTTCGGTCAAAAAGCTACTTTTTTGATCGAATATACTAAAATATTTCTGATACTTAAACTAACTCTTGTGAAATATATTGCGAAATATAGAAGGAAGAGATATCTACCTCAAGGCTCGCAAGGAAATGAAAAAGCTGCAAAAGAAAGCTTCCTCAGGTAACAGGAAAGCAAAGATCATGCTTGAAAAAAGAAAAAGTAATTTAGGTGCTTTCCTTCATCAATCTATCTGGAGATATGGATAAGTAAAAAACTCTTGAATTTGTTCTTCGAGTTTTCGCTATTGAAAGATATTTATTAACAATCGTATATTTCTGTAGTTTTATTTTTACCAGGTGTTATATATTTATAAAGACAGAATATCTTACAGTTCTTTAATAATGTCAAGTCAAAATGCACCGTTTTTGCCTAGACACAGGCTATATCGCTTCGGGTGAGAGGGTT
>MDTP02000167.1 GCA_001714685.2 Methanosarcina sp. Ant1
AGGCTTATTGATGTCGATTAGATTCTCAGAATCAAATCTTCAGATGATATAAGTACTCGAAGGAAGCCCCTTCCTCGCCATCAGGCAGGGAGGGGTAGTTCACTTCTATTGGATATGATGTCACGGATTCGGAGCTGCAGGTTTTCTTTTCGGCAAGTTCTGAATCAAAAGTAATCCGTCTGCAATTCGCTTTAGACAGATAATCACAAGTGTCATTTTAACGTTAACAGATTCCTTAATAGAATACAAATTTATAAATATACTTATTGGTGACTTTATTTGGGGGTAATATAATGGTTGAAGCCTTGAAACTATCACCAGTTATCTGCACATATCCTGACGACAAATATGAAAACCTTGAAATTGAAGTAATTCTTCCAGGAGTCGAAAAGAAAGATATTTCTTTTAAGATCGATGAAAACAGCTTTTATGTAAAAGCTAGCAAAGAAGGAGTTACTTATCTGGACAGTTATGCAATCGCCTGCCCGGTAGATCCGGAAAAAGCAGTTGCAAAGTACTCAAACGGCATACTTAAAGTTACTGTGCCTTATCAACAACTTTTGGAAAAGTTAGTTGATGTAAATGTAGAGTAAACAACGATTTCACGGCAAGCTTTTCTAAGCGGCAGGCTAGTCGAACCTTCCATTTTCCCTTATACTCCGAGATATCGGGCGAAAGGGTAAGGTGCGTTTGTTTGCGTGAATTCTGTAACATTATCTTTATTTGGTCGTGTCCGCGAGTTACTGAAAACTGTGATCACAAGAGTCTCTCTGCATTTTCCTCAAACGCAGGAGAAGTATTCGTTTTTTCAGAATTGATCAACAACTCATGGACACGACCTTTTTTTTGAACCGAAATAAACTATTAGTCCCAGAGGGACGCCTATAATGAGCGATGTGGCTGGCATATTGCTAATTGCCATATTAATAGGTTCAGAATTTAATGGGTTATAAGAAAGGGATGTCGAATAAACTGCTTTAGCACAAGCTATGAAGAACAATAAAACGTATACGCACAATGTAAAAACAATTGGTGCGAATATTGTATCATTTGATCTTATGTTTAATCCCATTTTTCCACTCCTCCTTCTGGTAAATAAATGGATTTAAACTTATTTATGTTTATTCCACAGTTGTGTTTTATTTATTCGGTAAATTATTTATGTTTGCTTATATTATAGATTATTATGTCAACGCTGTTGAAGGACTACGGATCTATAATTCCTTCGGATATGGCTTTTTTGTATTTTGTCTGCGCCGTGGTTATCGCATTTGTTCTTCTTGGCCTTTTGTTTTTCATTGTGCGTCGTAATGCTCGGGATAAAAGAAATAGGTATTAAGGTCCACTTTCTTTGGTTTTGGTTTTTCTTTTGGATATCGAGAAGCAGTAAGATTATTAGCTTGTCGTTTGTGACACCACTCTAAAAACGGGATGTAAATAATATTTTAGAACGTCGATAATTCGCCATGCACAACCCGAACGTAGCAAATAAAAGACGGCGTTCAATATTTCTCGATAGGAATTAATGCGCTTTCTACCTCGATTCGTGCTAGAACTAGGGAGATGAGGCTTAATTATTTCCCATTCTTTATTAGATAAATTACTATGATAAGGAGTTATTTGTCATCGGTTAACGAATTTCATGCACAATTTCGAATACTACTTGCAGCGATTTTCCTACTTGAATGTTAGATATATAGCATAAAAATGACACTTTTTGACGTTTTAAACCTTAACAGGATACAAATGGTTCAGTTTCTTCTCTCTCTTTAAAAGGCCTATGCTTGCTTTTCCTGCCACTTACCTGGAAAGAGAAGAATAATAATTTTTTCGCTGGCTTATTTATTCGGCAGTAATTCCCATTCGAACAATAAACACATGCATTTGAAGGGTCTCAAAATGTTATTTTCGTAAATAATATATATGAGAGCGTCGCAAAAGTCAAAACAATTCTACAATTGGGTAATCTGAACTTTGACTTTAAATATGGTTGTAAATTTGTTACGTAATATTCAGGCAAACACTACCATTAAGAATTAATTTATCCTATTTGTAGAATCAAATAGACATTTACGAAACTCTCAAGATAGCGTTAACCAAAACGGGAATTGCTGCTTATTCGGTACTTTTTTCTTAAATACGGTGTTTCAATCAGGATTGGTTTTATAAATTAAATTAAAAAGTTGATGGTTTTAGGGATATTTGAAGAAGGAATGAAATTTAAGGAACTAAGGTTAAGTTGTTCCTAACCATAAACCTATTATTATGTTGTGAATGTTTGGACGTGGGCTCACCTGTACAGATGCCCGTATTTAAAATAAGCATAAAGACGGGGTATTGGTAAGTAGCCCGGGGGAATTTCACCCCCTGGCCCTCTCAGAACCGTACGTGAATCTCTCGATTCATACGGCTCCCATTATCCAGCCCCCAAGGGCCTTGTTTTGTCCTTTGGTTCCTCCCTTGTTACCAAGGTTGACCGCAGTTCAAAACCGGATAATACAATCCCTTCGCTCCATGCCCATTACAGACACTTCATCACTACTACGAATTGTTCCGCCCCTGCACATTGCATCGATACTTTCGTCCTTACGGGGCTACCGCTTGGAGTTTTCTCTTAACATCAATGTACAGGTTCCCAAGTTCCACAGAAAAGCCTGTGCTAGGTTCCTGCCAGCTATATGCCGGTCACCATCTGGTCAGTAAACAGGGTATCTTCCAGACTCTTCTCAGGTTAGTAGCGCGACCTGATTTTGATGACATCATCAAACCTTTCGACACGTCAACACTGGTTCAGTTTCATTCAGCTCCCTAGCACGCACCTGACGAAGTCACAGCCTCGCCTTTTCCCATAACGCTGGTAAGTAGCCCGGGGGAATTTCACCCCCAGGCCCTCTCAGAACCGTACGTGAATCTCTCGATTCATACGGCTCCCATTATCCAGCCCTAAGGCCTTGTTTTGTCCATTGGTTCCTCCCTTGTTGCCAAGGTTGACCGCAGTTCAAAACCGGATAATACAATCCCTTCGCTCCATGCCCATTACAGGCACTTCATCACTACTACGAATTGTTCCGCCCCTGCTCATTGCATCGATACTTTAGTCCTTGTGGGTCCACCACTTGGAGGTTTCTCTTAACATCAATGAGCAGGTTCCCAAGTTCCACAGAAAAGCCTGTGATAGGGTCCTGCCAGCTATATGCCGGTCACCGTCTGGTCAGTAAACAGGGTATCTTCCAGACTTATTTCAGGTTAGTAGCTCGACCTGATTTTGATGACATCATCAAACCTTTCGACACGTCAACACCGGTTCAGTTTCATTCAGCTCCCTAGCACGCACCTGACGAAGTCACAGCCTCGCCTTTTCCCATAACGCTTACCACCGTGGCTTTTGACCAAAGCAGCTTATGGTGGTTTGGAATCACATCCTGTAATACGAATCCGGGGGACCAACCCCCATCTTTTCTGTAGCATAGCACACTCATGCATCAATAACTGATGCGTAAATGAGCTTTCTTGGCACACAACCACCGTGGTTTTTGACCAAAGCAGCTTATGGTGGTTTGAACTCACATCCTGTAATGCGAATCCGGGGGACCTACCCCCATCTTTTCTGTAGCATAGCACATTTTGTGCATCAATAATTGACGCGTAAATGAGCTTTCTTGGCACACCGTGACCCTCCGCGCTCCCATGTAATAACATTCCACACATAGTTCGAGTTGTTAAGAAAGGAAAGAAGATGAAACAGATCCTAAAGGGAAACAAAGCAAGATGTGAACAATATGTTATGAAAAACACAAAGAAAAGAATTCATTTGGATATTGTCATTGATGTCAAGTATTTAAAAGGCAAGAGAGATAAAAAGGGATGTGAGAATCTTGGCTTTGTGGTTTTTGGCATTAATTGGACGCCAAGAAAGGTCAGTACTGTTTACAGAAAAAGATTTGCAATTGAATCATCATACAGAATGAGGAACATAGTTAAGCCAAAAACGTCAACTAAAAATGCTGAGATCAGATATTTTTATACGTTAGTATCCTTCTTACTCAAAAATATATGGCTGTACCTTCAGAAAAAACATTTTACAATAGTCACTAGAGGTCCTCAAGTCATAGATGAGGATAAGTTCAGATTTGAATTGTTTATAATTCTAATTGAAGAATGGCTGAGACGAAAGTTAAGGGTTAGGTTAATGATGGAGTTTCTGAGGTAAATTGATGGTGAGAAAACATGAGGAGATTTTTAACGAAGTACTGAAATTAGATATTTCTTCTTAAGCTTTTAACGCATTCTTTAAAATGAAGTCCTCTCATTTCGAAATTAGGATATATATCCCAACTTGCACACGCAGGGGAGAACAACACAGTATCTCCCTTCTCTGCAATGTTATAAGCTTCTTTAACACATTTATCCATATTTTCCTGAATTGTTATATTAAAATAGTCTAAATTTTCAGCTGCCTTTTTAATTTTTTCTGCGGTTTCACCAAACAAGACTACATGCTTTACTTTCCTGTTGAATGCTTTTATAAAATTGGAAAAATCACTCCCTTTGTCATATCCCCCAGCTATTAGAATGACACTTCCCTTAATTGCTTCAAGAGCCTTTATTGATGCATCTGGATTTGTAGCTTTTGAATCATTAACAAACAGGACACCGTTTATTTCTTCAACAAATTTAATTCGGTGTTCCACACCTTCAAATTCTTTAAGTGTTTTTGTGATATGTTCTGGAGATATCCCTCCAAAAAAAGATATAGCAACTGCTGCTAATGCATTCTCTACATTGTGTAAACCTGGTATTTTAAGATCATTTATCTTACATATATGAATTGTCTCATTATTCTTTTTTTTAATAACTATCCATTCATCTTTAACAAAGCATCCAAAATTAAGTTCTTTTTTTATACTAAAAGGAACAACATTTGCCTTACAATATAAAGAACGTTTATATGATTCAATGCAATCATAGTTAACTACAAAATGTTCATTTTTAGTTTGATTTTGAAATATTTTTGCCTTTATATCTCCATAGTTTTCCATCGTTTTATGCCTATCAAGATGGTCTTCAGTAATATTTAACAAAGCTGATATTACTGGCTTAAACTGCTTAATCGTCTCTAATTGGAAACTACTTGTTTCCGTAATAAGATAAGAATCGCCTAAAGTCTCAAATATTTTTGAAACAGCAGGGACGCCAATGTTTCCAACTACTTTTGTGTCCTTACCTGCATTTTTAAAAATATCACCTACTAAAGTAGTAGTTGTTGTTTTTCCATTCGTTCCCGTAATAGCGATGTATTTTCCTTTACTTAGTCTGTAGGCTAACTCGAGTTCACCAATTATTTCGATTCCCAAGCTTTTAGATTCTAAAATAAATGGCTCATCGAGAGGGATTCCTGGACTTAACACTATCAAATCAAATTGATCTAATCTTACTGGGTTTTTTCCTAAATAAGACAAAAAATCATTCTTTCGTATGAGATCTAATATTTCTTCTCCAATTTCTTCCTTCTTATCATAAACACTTATTTTGGCCCCTATTTTCAAAAGAGTGTGTATAGTAGATATGCCTGATTTACCCATTCCAGCAACAAGTACTCTTTTGTCATCTAAGGACATTTGACCACCATCTTTAATCACAATTAAAATTAATTGGTAAATAGAAAAAAATACTCGTATACAAAAATAATTTTATATAGGTTATGGCACCTACTCAAGAATTTGAAGAATCCTATATAAATATTTTTGATTAACTAAATGTAAAATATAATTAAATTGGAAAATCATGAGCTTTGGAATCATCTGTAAAAGAGATTATTTTAGATCAAAAAAAACGTTTTACGTCTGCACCTAGTGAATTCAAAGTATTTCCAATACTCTCATATCCTCGTTCTATTTGATAAGCATTATTAATAATTGTTTTACCTCTTGCGTTTAATCCGGCCAAGATTAAAGCTGCTCCTGTTCTCAAGTCTAATGCAGTTACTTGTGAGCCAATTAATCTATTAACCCCATTAACAATAGCAATCCCTTTGTCCACTTTTATATTAGCGCCCATTTTTTTTAATTCATACATGTGAGTAAATCTGTTATTAAAGATATTTTCTTGAATTCTACTTTCTCCATCAGCTATCGCTAACAAAGGCGTTATTACAGGTTGCATGTCTGTTGGAAATCCAGGATATACTTCAGTGATAATTTCTACCGGTCGAATTTCGCCTGATGAAATTACTCTTATACCTTCATTGTTCTCTGTGACTTTAACCCCAATTTCACGTAACTTTTCTGCAACGCTTTGCAAAATATTCATTTTAGTATTATTTAATTGGATACTACCCCCTGTAACTGCTGCAGCTATCATATATGTCCCAGTAGTTATGCGGTCTGACATTATTGAATAAGTCGTTCCATTTAACATTTCAACTCCGACTATTCTTATTATGTCTGTTCCGGCTCCTTTTATATCTGCCCCCATAGAGTTCAGAAAATTTGCTAAATCGACTACTTCTGGCTCTTTTGCTGCATTATTTATGATTGTCTCCCCATCAGCCAGACAAGCAGCAATTATTATGTGATGAGTAGCGCCTACGCTGGGAAATTTAAATGTAATATTTGTACCTTTTAATCTTTTATCTGCTTCTGCAATAATAAAGCCATCTTTTATGCAAATATTTGCTCCCAATGCTACAAGTCCTTTTATGTGAATATCCAATTCACGAGTCCCTATATTACATCCACCTGGTACTGGAATTGTTACTTTAGGATATTGTTTTAATAATGCACCAACTAAAAGAATGGAAGTACTTATTTTGCTCACTGTTGTTTCAGGTAACTCAATTTTCTTCAAAATGTTAGATTTAATTTGAATTATATTATCTTCTAGTATTATTTTTGCCCCACATTTCTGAAGTAATTTATTCATAACTAGTATGTCTTTCAAATATGGAACGTTATTTAAAATTACCATTTCTTGTGTAAGTAATGAGGCAACTAATATAGGTAATACTGCATTTTTTGCACCATTTATTTTTATAGTGCCTTCCAATCGATTTCCACCTTGGATAACAAATTGATCCATTTCTACTATCTTCCATTTTCGTTGATAAAATTTTAAAGTTTCCGATGCAAAAAATGAAATATAAATACGTAATTACAAATGTTATGATTTAGATGACTTGAATTCTATTACTCTTTGTTTATCGTTTCGACTGTGTTATATAACCAAATTTAATAAATAAGCTTCTTTCGTCCTTTTAAGAGCTGCTATACAGAAATAAATTATGAAGAAGGCATATTTCATTAAGTAGAGGTTCTTTCTTTTACTAAATAGTAACAATTTTTAGTGTCCTGTAGCAAATTGCAACTAAACAATAATTGGCAACTAAGCTATAATTGGTGAGACTTAAATGGAAATTTGTTTTGGCAACATGAAAAAAATACACTTCATTGGTATTGGTGGGATTGGTATAAGCGCAATAGCAAGGTTGCTAAAAGCCGAAGGAAAATATGTGAGTGGCTCAGATATACAAAATTCCTCTATCTGTGACGATTTAAAAAAATATGGCGTGAAAATTTTTATAGGTCATTCTGAGAATAACATCGAAAAAGGTACAGATCTAGTAATTTATAACCTTGCCATTTCAAATAATAATGTTGAATTAAAAAACGCAAAAAAAATTGGTATAATTATTATTAATTATCCTCAAGCTCTAGGGCTTTTTTTTAATAACAAAAATGGAATTGCTGTTTGTGGAACACACGGCAAATCTACAACAACTGCCATGGTTGGACTGTTATTAGATGATGCTGAATTTGATCCTTCAATTGTTGTTGGCAGCATAGTTCCTAGGTATAATAGCAATTTTAAGGTCGGGAAAAGCCAGTATTTTGTAGCTGAAGCATGTGAATATAGACGCTCCTTTTTGAATCTTAAACCTAAGATCATAATACTAAATAATATTGAACTTGATCATACTGACTGCTATATTAATTTAGATGATCTTGAAAATGCCTTTAACGAATTCATTGAGAATTTGTCAGATGATGGAATTTTGATTTGTAATGGCAATGATACAAATATTAAAAACTTAATCTCAAAAATAAAATTATCTCATCCTGAATTAAAGATTATATGTTTTGGGCAAAGTGATGAGAACGATTTACGCATATATGATATTAGTCTTGAAGCCGGAATTAGTAAATACAAAGCTCTTTATTTAGGCAAAGACTTAGGCGAATTTAGTATAAGAGTACCTGGGCTTTTCAACATCTATAACTCGCTTGCTGCCATATCTTTAGGAATAGTATTGAATATTCCTATTGAAACAATTCAGGGATCTCTTGCTAACTTCTCAGGTATCTGGCGAAGATTTGAGATAAAAGGTAATTATAAAAAATCTTTAGTCATTTCAGATTATGCACATCATCCTACAGCTGTAAAAGCAACGATTGAAGCTGCAAAGATATTCTATCCAGACAGAAGAATATTTGCAGTTTTTCAGCCTCACCAATATGATCGAGTAAAAAAACTGTACAATTCTTTTTTGGATTGTTTTAGTAATGCAGATATTGTAATTATAAATGAGATATTTAGTGTGGTAGGTAGAGAGAAAGATCAAAATTTAAGCTCATTTCAGATAGTTGAGGATATTATTAAGAAAGAAAGCAATCTGGTAGACAAAGTGTTCTACGCAAAGGATTTGGATCATGTTAGAAAAATAATTGATGAAAAAGTTCAAGAAGAAGATATACTTTTATTCATGACTGCTGGTAATATGTACAAAATTGCTGATGAAATAACAACAAAATGAATGAAATACATTCTAGTTCAGTTAAATTAATCTAATTTTCATTTAAGAACACTTCTATGTATCAAAATTTGTATATTAACTTGACATTGTCATATTAACTCATTTTTGTAGGTATTGCAACATATTTCCACCCAAATTTACATCATTTTGAGACTATTTATCTTACAATTCTTGTTTC
>MDTP02000168.1 GCA_001714685.2 Methanosarcina sp. Ant1
AGTTTAATATTTACCATAAGACATAATAATAATTTCAACTATATAAGCGACTCGCAATTAAGTTGTCAGGACACTAGTTCAGAGGAGCGGGAGAAATAGAGATCAAAAGAGTTGGAGAGAATATCTGAAAATTGAAGAATGGAATCTGAGATAATAATTGGAAACTGAAAAACATACTGGAACTGAGGTAAAATTCAGATATGACTATTTCGAAGGCAAAAACCGGATTGCTTTTTTTCTTTTGTTCGGGTTATTTATAGTTTCATTGCAATATAAAACATTACAACATTTCTCTTTATCGTTAACAGGAGTGATATTAAATGATACATTTATGGGAGTATGATTCTCGCAGGATTGATGGTGTGAACACGCCACAACAAATGAGCGACCTTGAAAGAATCGGAAACGAAGGCTGGGAACTGGTTTTGATCAAGGGCGATATTGATGAAGAAGGAAGAGTAACTGCTATTTTCAAACGGGCAAAGCTCGAGACAATATCTGTATAAACACTTTACTTTTTATTCATCGGGTGTGCGGAGGGTCACGAATACCCCTACTTCAGGTAGGGGATGAAGTGAACACTCGCAGGCTTTTCTTTTTGTTCCTTAAGTTCTATCGAGCCGTTGGAAATGTGACTGCTGACACATCCAAGCACTACACTAAAGAGTCGCAGAGGAAACCGAAAGCAAGAGTTTCAATTGTGTAGATTAAGGAAATCTGGCCAAAGGAGACTCGACGATTTCTGAGAAACGAGCACGCGGCCCGCAGCATACCCCTTCCTTTCCAGGTTGTCTGGCAATTACTGACAGTAATAAATGAATTCCTTCTTTTTCTATTTAAAGGTTTTAAATGCCTTCTTTTTGTTATCTTTTCACCCTAAAATTGAATTGTCGGACAACCTGTTTCGGGTGGGGTGGCCGCACGCAATTTTATCTAAATCCTCAAATTTGGAAAAAGAATAGTTGATAGTATACGCTTACAATTGACTTTTCGATACTTTTTTGATATCTTCTGGGATCGTCAAAAATTGGATTTATCTCAGTATACAATTGTTGTAATCATTAAAAAACCTGGATTATCAGAATATTTTTAGAGAAAAGATTGCGTTCCCACCTGAAAAATTCTGGAAGTTCCGAACGGTACGATCTTGCTTAGAAGAGATTTGGTATTGGACTCACTTGGTATTGGACTCACGGGTTGCAAGCTCTTGATTTTATCTCTTCACTATTGAGTTGATTTTTCGGAGTAGGCGCTGAAGTTATTTTTGTGGAATAGGTCTTTGCTATGTGGTCTTAGTAGATGAGAACGCAAGTTATAATAGGTCCTTAACATATATAATATTTTTAACGTATAATATTATTCTGTCCTTCTATTTATACTACATATCTCTAACCTTTTTTTATTGGTTTAACTTTATAGCATTCTAACAGGCTTATTATCCTTCAATTTTTGTAATTTCTAATGGGTTTGAAGATCTTAGTTGTCAACAGGCCATCTCAAAACTAAGTTTATTATTTCAATTAGGACAAAATATTTTACTATAGAGATAATTTGGATGTAAGTATCACAATAATATTCATCTGGATTTTAAGCGAAAATTCCCTATTGCCCAATTTTAAAATTCAGGTTGATTTTGAGACAGCTTGATGAGTAATGGATAAAAAAGAAGATTAGAATATGCGAAGAATCGATCTCAACAATTACTTGATACCAATTTAGGTTAAATCGAAATGTTTTAAGAAATTAAATCGTCTCTTCGTTGTTTTGTGTGAATATCCTTATAAAACCCAACGTGGTCTTGAATTGAAAATCATCTTACCATAGAGAATGTCGAAGAGCCATTAAATCTCTTTGTTTTAATTTCCCCCAATATTCTTAATAAATACATTCAAATCTCCTCGTTGTCCTCAAATTCCACATCAAGTACCTGGAGTTCCCTGATATTTCCCTCCCTGTCGTAACAGGTCCAGCTCTGTTTGTCATAGGGGCGGCCCACTATTATGTGACAATTTCCGGTTTTTGAAAAAAGGTGCAGGTCAGCTTGTGAAGGTTTGCGGTTTGGACCCGGGTGGCTGTGGACTGAGCCTGCCGCTTTGATGTTCGGCATCATATAAAGTCTTAAGACTGCGCTTGTGTCACTGGATTCGGTACCAGGCAGTAGAAGCACCTCAGTAATGATGCCATCTTTTTCCTGCAGAAGTCCGGCAAACTCTTCAGGGGCCATGGATTTGCTGGCTTCAAGAATAAAATTGAGAGTATCACGGGCTATTCCCTTAATTTGCATAGAGGATTATTCTCCTGATAAGGTATATTTGTTCTGCCCGAATTGCGCATCGGAAGCACAGTAAATCGGAGATTTTCTGGGAGTTGCACTGTAAGTTCAACAGTAAGCTGTCCTTTTCGCTTCCCGAGTTTCGCTTCCCGAGTTTCGCTTCGCTCAAGAGGACTCTTATAAAGGATAATTGCAGCTTTAGTTTTATAGCTGCCTTTTCATAAAAAGGAACGTAGGCTGGGAGGGTAGTTTTAAGGACTTACGGCATTGTCCGGCTCTCCGGCAATTTAACATGTTACAGCTTTGTATTCGCAGAGTCTGGCAATTCTTCCACGAGCTTACGATCTGTAGAGAGCAGAGGGATATTTGGTCTCCAGCCTATAAAATCGTATTGAGGGGGATCAAAGAAATGTATTTGAACATCGGTATTGATGTTGCTAAGCAATAAAGAAATTATAATTTCAAGGATTTTTGTTACTGATTATCTTTGATGGTATTTTAGGAGGATGGAATTATAAGCCATTCCCAAAGTGAAAACTTGATTTTATTTTTTAACCATTCCTAAATTACAGATATCTCAAAATGTCAACTGATTAATGAAAGGATACCGCGTTTTTACTTTTTGAGGAATTTAATCAGGAGTTTAATCGGGACATTCAAATTTCTCGTAGGAATTTTTGACCTGGGCCGCTACCTCTTCACCCAGTCTTTCAGAGACATTTTTTACGAAGAGGCCTATGTATTCAAATGGTACGCAGCCCAGGCTTTCCTCTCCTGATATAATGAGCCGGACTAGATATTCAAGGTCATATCTGGATAGTAAATTTATTCTCCTAAGGAAATCAGCTGCATCTTTTGAATAGTGATTTGCCAGGGGTGGGAGGATGGAACGGTACATCATTCCTGAGCCTGAACAGAGATACCCTTCGCACTCTGGAGCAACTGTTTTCAGAATACCAATATCTGTTTCTGAGAGTATTCTTGCCATTTAGTCACCTGTTGATGAAAATATACTTTAGTATTTCAGAGATTTTACTGAACAAAGATGATTCTGTTTTTCTGCTATTTAATTATAAGCTACTTATTTCTTAACATGAAATAAGCATCAAAAAGTCTGGCTTATTGGATTTTCACCACTTTAAGCCTGAAACTCTGAGAAGTTTAAGGTCTGAGAGATGCCGAAGAATTTATAACCATTCTCCGGATTTTCGCTCATTTCAACGATACAAGCCTGTTTTACAGCTCAATCATTTTACAGTTCGAGTTTCATTAAATCTTCAGCAAGAATCACTTCTCCTTCGAAATACCCTTTCAGACGGTATATTGCCTCTCTTTCGTGTCCCCGCATTTCCGGATAGAAATGCGTAAGGCAGATACTTCCGATTTCTTTCTTATATTCTTCCAGAATTTCAGCAAGCGTGCTTGGGGTTGTGTGGTTCGTGACTTTTGTGCCTGGAGGATACGAGCATTCATGAATCAGAAGATCTGATTCAGTTGCAAGGTCCATTATCTCTCTGCAGGGCTCGGTATCTCCTGAGTAAACAAATTCTCCGTCTGCTGCAGTCACGCGGTAAGCCAGGGTAGGAACGCTGTGTATTGCGGCCGTACAGGTGATTTCGCAGTCTAAGCCTTCAGGAGTAAATTCTTTTCCAGGAAAGAGATCAATAACATCGACATCAACTTCATCCATAATATACTCATAAGCGCCAAGTACCCTTGATAACCAGTCTTCTGTTCCTTCAGGCCCGTAGATTCTCATATCTGTCTTCCCGCGCAGCCAGTTTGCTTTAAGGAGGCAGAGCAGGTCAGCCACATGATCCAGATGAAGGTGTGAGAGCAGAACAGTGTCCACTTCAGTGTGTGAAATTTCAGCTTCAGGAAACCTGCTCAATACGCCGCTTCCACAATCAATTAGCAGTGGCTTTTCCTCAAGCCTCACCAGCACTCCGGACTGTACCCGACCCCTTTGAGGGATCGCAACTCCAGTGCCAAGAAATGTAATTTCCATAAAGTAGAGAATAAACTTTAAATAATTTAACTCTATTTAAAGCATGTCTTCATTACAAGTTTTTGCACCCAAAAAAAATTACGTTTTTTCTCAAGAGCGAGGGTTGCCCAGCTCGGTCAAAGGCGCCGGACTTAAGATCCGGTATCGAAGGATTTCGTGGGTTCGAATCCCACCCCTCGCACTAAATTTATGGGTAATAGGTAACATAAAAAAACGCAACGCTATTTTGGTGAGTTTTATGCACAATCTATTTTTTTCAAAAGTTGCCTTATCAGGAATGGTATCTGTTTTTATAATGTTTTTTTAAAAAAAATCAATTTTTTTCATTTCAATGGGTCATAGATCAAATCTAACAAAATAGGCACACCCTGTTTGGGAAACGGTAAAGAGATTGTATGTTTACGGTTTTCAGTAACTGACCTACGACCGAAAAATGGAACCGTAAAAAATAAGATGAAGATATTGAATCCTCATCCTTTATTTTCGTTCTTAATTACCTTTCTTACTTTCTTTTATACAGAAATACACCAAACAGGCTGATTGTTCCATAAATCATTTCAAAGCCAGGTGTTTTTGTGCTTTCTTTCCCAGAAGTGTTTGGGCTTTGCGTCTGCTCAGGTTTCTGTTCGACGGTTGCTGCTGCATTTCCAGAATTAGTTTTATTCTGTATTTCATTCACAACAACAGACTGTGTTTCAGTCCCAGTTGCTTTTGTCTTACCCGTTATTGCAAAGGGAGAGAATCCAGGTGTTTGTGCTGTGAAATACAGGTACTTGCCATCTTCGCTTAACAGGCTTGTTGGAAGCTCGTTCCATTTCGTATCATTGTACCTGTTGAGGGTAATAGAAGACTGGCCTATACTTTTACTCTGCAGCCAGGACTTTTCAACTTTGAAACATACAACCGCATTTTCGATATTCTTTGAGGTTGCATACCCTCCGTTTCCAACCCAAATATTGAGGGACTTATATACTTCGTCAGAAGGCAAGCCTGAAACTAGGGTGGATTTTCCTTTCAGCATCTCAACTATGGTCGTTGTCTTGCCTGCTGTCTTTTTTGCATCAAAACTCACGTATACAACAGAAGTAACATTCTTTGGGAAATCAAACTTCACAGGGTTTCCACTAGTAGTAAATGTCTGTGAGATTTCTTTAGTCTCTACGTTACTTTGAGGTTCAGGAGAGCCGCCGGCACCGGCACCGCCACCGCCACCACTGCTACCACTGCTACCACCGCTACTGCCACTGGAACTGCTGTCCTCCAGTACAGTTATCGTAGCAGTTTTTGGGGCAGTTCCTTTTGCATTTCTTACTGTCAGGTTAACGTTATAGGTTCCTGATCCAGAGTAAGTATGTGTTGGATTCTGATCGGTTGAAGTGCCTCCGTCTCCAAAGTCCCATCTCCATTCTAATGCATTTTTCGAGAGGTCTGTAAACTGGACAGAAAGCGGAGCATAACCTTCGCTCACATTGCTGTTGAAGTTTGCAAAAGGAAGTACTGGTTGTTCTATAAACTGCCCGAAGGCAGCGGGAGAATATCCTACATCCACCGTGTCTTTAACCTTGTTTGTGGCAGTGTCAAAAACAGATACAGTGCTGCTGACACCGTTCGTCACATATACCTCATTTCCATCTGGGGTGACTGAAACGCCGACAGGATTGATTCCTACGGGCACCGTGGCTATAACAGTGTTTGTAGCTGTGTCAATTACAGATGTAGTGTTGTCTAAACGGTTTGCCACATATACCTTTGTTCCATCCGGGTTAACTGCAATTCCCCGAGGCTCAATTCCTACAGGCACCGTGGCTATAACAGTGTTTGTAGCCGTGTCAATTACAGATGTAGTGTTGCCCAAACTGTTCGCCACATATACCTTTGTTCCATCAGGGGTGACCGCAACTCCTGTAGAAGCAGTCCCTACTGGCACCGAGGCTATAACAGTGTTTGTGGCAGTGTCAATTACAGAGACAATACTGTTGTATGTTGAGTTCTCAATGTAAGTTGCACTCGCCACATATACCTTTGTTCCATCCGGGGTAACTACAACTCCGGAAGGATAGGATTCTACACGCACTGTGGCTATAACAGTGTTTGTAGCCGTGTCAATTACAGATGTAGTGTTGTCCAAACTGTTCGCCACGTATACCTTTGTTCCATCTGGGCTGACTGAAACTCCCCAAGGCTCGAGTCCTACATTCACCGTGGCTATAACCTTGTTTGTTGCGGTGTCAATTACGGAGACATTGTTAGTGTCATTGTTCGTCACATATACCTTTGTTCCATCCGAACTGACTCCAACTCCATATGGACCAGTACCTACGTTCACCGTGGCTATAACCTTGTTTGTTGCTGTGTCAATTACAGATGTAGTGTTGCTGCCGTAGTTCGCAATATATGCATAAACAGGATGTTGGAGTACAGTTATAGTAGCAAGTTTTGAATCTGTACCGTTTCCATTGCTTGCTGTAAGGTTGACAGTATAATTTCCTGCTTTGAAATAAATATGCGTTGGATTCTGCTCAGTTGAAGTAACTCCGTCTCCAAAATTCCAGTTCCATCCCGCTGCATTTTGAGAACTGTCTTTAAACTGCGCAGAAAGAGGAGCATATCCGCTGGTAACACTTGTGGTGAATTCCGCCACAGGAGATAAAGTTGCAGAACGTCCTAATACGGTTATTGTAGCGAGTTTTGAAGCAGTGCCTTTTGCATTGCTTACTGTCAGGTTAACAGTATAGGTTCCTGGTTTAGTGAAAGTGTGAGTGGCGTTTCTGGTTGAAGATTCGATTCCATCTCCGAAATTCCATTTCCATGATGTTGGTGATCCCACGCTTGTGTCATTAAATAACACACTCAATGGTGCCGTTCCAGATGTTACGTTTAATGAGAATTCTGCGACAGGTGCTAGATTATCGGTAACCTCAATATAGTTGTATTTGGTTATAATACCCCTATCGGCGCGACCAGATACTTTGAGCATAACAGTATATTTTCCAGACTTTTCATATGTATGAGTTGCATATAGTGTTGCGTTTTCTTCATTACCTTCAACTTGGTTGTATAGGCTAGTGTTATCGCCAAAAATCCACAATCTTGAGATTATATCTTCTTCCCCGTCATCACGAAATAATACAGTAAGTGGTGCATTTCCAGATGTCACATTTGATGAAAAATGTGTGGCAGAAGCAGGACCGCTTATCCCTGCAAGCACATAACCATATTTGCTGATTGTATGGCTACCTGCAGCGTTTGTTGCAGTTAAATCAACAATATATCCACCGTCACCTGCATATGTATGGGTTGGATTCTGGATTGTTGATGTGCTACCGTCTCCAAAGTCCCAAAGCCATGATGTTGGGGATCCTGTGCTATTATCGATAAACGATATGGCCGTTGATGAACTAACACCTTCACCGGTTGAGCGAGCCTGTTCCACTTCAGGAGAATAGAAATCTGCAACAGGTTTTACAACCGGAGCGACTGATGTCACAGTGATATAACCTACTTTAGTTACCGAATTGCTGCCGGCAGCATTAGTTACTGTAAGAGTAACGGTGTATGTGCCAGGCGTGGTGAAGGTGTGCGTTGCATTCATTGCATGCTTGGAGTCAATCCCATCGCCAAAATCCCAAAGCCATGAAATCGGAGATCCGGTGCTCTGATCAGTAAATAAGACTATCAAGGGTGCATTTCCCATAGTAATATTTGTAGAAAAGTCAGCGAGAGGATTTACAACTTCTGTGTCTGCCAGTGCCGTAGATGATACCGAAATTAAACACACAAAGATTAAAGCTGTTAAAAAAGTTTTATATCGATTTTTCATTTATTTTTCCTTCTTTAT
This sequence comes from Methanosarcina sp. Ant1, assembly GCA_001714685.2. Taxonomy (GTDB): domain Archaea; phylum Halobacteriota; class Methanosarcinia; order Methanosarcinales; family Methanosarcinaceae; genus Methanosarcina. The sequence goes on from MDTP02000168.1 coordinate 8,119, forward strand.
CTTTTATCAATTTGTCATCATAAAAATATTGATATTGACAACCTTTTAATATTTTTTAAGTCTTTCCTTTGGATCTTGACTTGTAACTAGTTGGGTACTCGAAATATGACGCAAGATCTTGATTTTGAGTTATTGAATATAAGTAATTGCCAACTCACGCAAAACTGAAAAACACAATCGATGGCCAACAATTAGTGAAAAATAATTCAAGGAAATATACCTATAGATCTTAAAAAATTAATTATGTCCTTTACTCGGGCTTGATATTCATAAATTAACTATGTTAATAAATAAAAAATGTTTAATCCCTTTTGAAGAGCAACTTTAAAGTTAGTTGGAAAACGGGTTTGAATTGTGAATATAATGTCAAAATTTCATGGTATGTTTGCAGTTTTACCAGAGTTATTTCTATGGGCAGAGAAGACAGTGCGCAGCTGAAATACGACCTCCCCTGCAGGCTTCCCCTTTCAATTACTATATTTGCAGTTTCCACTAGAGCTTCAAGAATTATCTTCCGTGAGCTGGTATGAGATTGAGTCCATGATAAGAAGTGAAAGTGCTCTCCGAGCCATACAGGTCGGAAAAGCCGGAAATTCAGTTATTGGTACCATTCACGGTTCTTCCGTTGAAAATGTATACGAGAGAATTGTGCATACGCTTGGCGTTCCTCCGGCTTCTTCCAGGCCACAGATAGTTCAAACCTGCATCTTTGACAGGCTTAATAGTTACCAATTTTTTGTACTCAATTGAGGTTTTGCCAAAATTGACGAAAATGCTTTAGAAGCTAAAAAATAGATAATAAATGCTAATTTTGCCAAAATATT
>MDTP02000169.1 GCA_001714685.2 Methanosarcina sp. Ant1
ACATAAAAGGTTGGTATTGAAGAAGATACCTAATAGTGATAGGTTTAACTGATTTTGCATCAAAGCCAGATTTTTTGCAACAGAACCTATCTCCTAAATTTCTATTTATTTCAGTAAATCCCTTCCATAATTTTTTTGCAACGGAACCGAAATTAGAATATCACTCGACTTTTTTCTATTTTACATTATATGTATGTGGACAACTATATAAAATATTAAAGAGTATGGCTAATATTTAGGATAAAAAAATAAGAAAGTTGGTAGAAATGAGACATACAAAAATATTAGTCATACTAATTCTAATAAACTTGGCTCCTCTTGCATCAGGTTGCGAGGAAAAAATGAGTGCAGAAAAGATTGCAACAAAAATGCAGGAAAATCAGGCCCGTCTTGAAGACTACTCTGGCACAATAAATACGACTGTATACCTTAATGGAGAAAAGAATCAGGAAGAAGTACAGGTAATGTATAAAAAACCTAACCTGATTAGAGCCTCGTCATTGAACAGGGAAAAGGTTGAAGAAGTTTTTGACGGGAAATTTATATGGAGCTATGACACTGGGACGAATACAGTCACGAAAATAAAATTGCCTAAGAACCCGTTCTTAACGGAAAAAGATTATGTCAGGCTAATAGGTACCTTCCTCAACGAAAGTAAGATTTCCATGCTAGGGGTTGAAGAAGTGGGCGGAAGAAGTGCATATGTACTTGAAGCCGAGCCAAAAATCAAAGAGAATGAGCCACACCAATTTTTCCGGACGAAAATATGGGTTGACAAAAAGACATGGATGGCACTCAGGTGTAATATATATGACAACAAAGGAAACCTGATGACAGAAGTGGAAATCCGCGACTTGAAAATAAACACCGGCATTCCAAATTCAGAATTCAAATTTGAGGTCCCTGCCAGGGCAGAAGTAAAAACTGTGGACTTGGATAAAGCACTCAAAGTTTCCGAAAACATGAGCCTCGAAGAAGCCAGACAACAAGCCAGCTTCGGGATTCTTATCCCGGATCGTATCCCCGAAGGCTATGTACTTAACTCCACAATAATATACGATACCAAAGATATAGATCCTGAAAGCCCGGACTCCCAAATTGCAATTCTTAGTTATAAAAAGGGAGACGAGAATTTCTATATATTGGAGACCGTCTATCAAAGCAAATCTGAAGACGATATGCTCATGCAGAAGGCTGAGAAAATCAACATCAATGAAAAGGAGGGAAAATACCTTAATGAATCCGGAAACCTGAAGATGTTGCAGTGGGAGCTTGGACACGTTGAGATAACCCTTGGCGGATCTCTTGAAAAGGCCGAGATGCTGAAAATTGCGGAATCTATACCGGAACCTTCTACTGAATTCTATATTCTCGGGCCTGGAGGAAAGGCTGACAACTATCCTACAGATTACGTGCTCGGAGAGAATAGAACAGTAATAGTAGGAATCACGAACCATGAATACAAGCCCACAAATTATACAATGGAAGTAAGGCTTGAAAATATATCCCTGCCTTTAGCCCCGGAGCAGAAGTACATACGTCTCGGACACAATGAGACCTGGGAAAAGGCAATTACCATAACCCCTCCCTTTGCAGGAACAAATATGATGCTTGCATTTTCGCTATATAATGAGGACAAAAAAGACATACTTGAAAGGGATATCTGCCTGCCATATCGAGATCTTCATCTATTGATTAATGTATCGCAGAATGTCACGGGAAATACCTCAATTGTAGCAAGATAAGAAATTTAGCTGGAAAAGCGGAAAAAAATAAACTCCGCTTCAACTTCAGCATGACCTAAAAGGGGTACCGTCAACAATTCCGACAAAACAGGCGTTAAGCTATAACCCTTTATTTACCTAGCCTTAACTCGTCAGATTAGATTATATTTTCTCCAAAAATATTGTTTTACATTAATTATATCTATATATTTGAACAATCTGCTCAAATATACGAAACCATATCCATACTTAAAATAGTACCACAAAGGGTAAAGAACATCAATAATGGTAATTTCATTTTGGTAATAGTTTTGGTATTGACTTTATGAAAAAAAGTAGATGAAATAAAAATTTAGGGTACAATTCCAAAAACTATAGTTTTTAATAAAAAATATTAACATTACTCGAAATATATTAATTTAAAAACACTGATAATTCGAAAAATACTCTGATATGCTTAACGCCCATTTTGTCGGAAATGTTGGCCATACCCCTATATCAAAACTGAATTTTCCACCTTTTCACAACAAAAACTGAAACCTAACACTTTATACAAAGTGTTGGGTTTTTACCTAAAAAATACAAAAAAACTCTGATTTTTGCCCTTAAAAAGCGAGAAAACCCAACTTCTTTATGAAAGTGTTTGGTTTTCTGTAAAACCTTGTATTGACAAAATAATTTTTATTGTATGGTGGTATGGTTTATGATCCATTCTTCAATCTCAGAAATCGTCATTTCATTTTCAGTAGTGGCAATTCTAACTATAAAATCTATCATTTCTTCTTTAGTGGATGTGAATTTATACCCTCCATCTTCAATGACAAGATTCATTGCTTCGTAACCAGTTCTTTTATTTCCATTAAAAAATGGATGTCTTGCGACAATGGTGTAAACCACAATTGTTGCATTTTGAAAAACTGTATTCGACTCTTTTACCATATATTCAAACATTAACTCCAATGTAGCCAAAGAAAGTATTGCAGGTGTGTAATCGTCTGGATTTGTTTCTTTATCATAGTCAATCACTCGTTGATGGATTTTCAAAACATCAATTAAGCTAATCAAAAAAATCACTTTCTTCCGAGTGCATCCAAAATCTCTTTGTCTTCTATGAGTTTCTTATCTAACCATGCATCAAAATCTTTGACATGAGATTCCCTTCTTCCAGTATTTTCCTCTTTTGGAAACATTGGTTTATACTCCCTTATGTCTTTAACTTCAACAATGAGCCGTTTAATGATTGAATTGTACGACTCATTTTCTGTGATTTTGAATTCTTTGAGCGACTCCTTTACATCTGGATCAATGGCTATAGTAGACATATGTTATAATATGTTATAATAGAATATTAGTATATTCTAACATTATTAAAAAGATTTGCTATTTTTGAGATATTTTAACCTATAAGCTAGGTATTTTACCAGTTTTCATATAATCTTGATTTTTATAAAAATATTTACTATGAAACTAAAAAAACAATCTATTTTTGTCTATACGAGTGCAAACCCAACTATTACAAATCATATAGGAATATGCTTGTTTCCTTCGACGAGTAGCCTATTTAACAACTTTTTATTTATGAGCTCATCCCAAAACTAGGTTTATTCTAAAATCAATAAGAATCTCAGAACTATTTTTCATAATTAGAAACTTGATTATTTATTTAATTTAGAGAAGTAACTTTGAATTTTTGGCTGGGCTCTATAATATTGGTGTCCGAACCCTGTTCATTCTCTATAAGAATTTCTACTTTGTAATATCGAAAGAAACAAATACTGTCATATTTATTATTTATTGGGGATTTTATGAAGAATCTGAATAAAAAAGTCAAAAAATATACATTGTTCTTTTTTATTGGAATTTTCACATTTTACCTAAGTGGTTATATACTTAGAGGAATACATGCTCCGAGATCAATTCATCTGATGCTTCTGATTTATTTGACTCTTTTTGCGACTGGAGTGCTGGTTATAAGGGATTTCTCGCCTAGTTTTATCCTTAAGGGATTTGCTATCTCTTTTGGAGCCCTCTTTCTTATATCTGCGGGCTTCTTTGTTCTTGGGGCTTATAACCATATGAACTCAGCTGAATACTGGATCGGAGCCGAAAAACTGGGAACAGTACCCGAAAAATATGCTGTTGTCACTGAAAGTGAAATAGTAGAGTATCCGGCTTTGAAGAGAGCACTCAAGACCGCAGGACAGGACTTTATAATTGATTCCACTGAATGGAAGCAGGTAGAAGAGTTTCTTCATTTAAAAGAGTCGAACGTAATTAAAGTGGGGGAGGATTACTATCAGGTACATCTATCAATGTCTGTTGCTTGAGTAACTGAAGATCAATCCAGACTTTATTCATGAGCTGATCCCAAAACTCAAAATAACTTCTCTAAATCTTGAATTTCTTAGTATATATGCAAAACATACTCAGCATGTAAATATAAAACTAAAAGTAACGCAAGAAACATTCCATAGTATTTATGAATAAAAATTATTCTATCAATTTATAGGCTATGAAGCATATTTTGATCATAAGAAAAACACAGCAAGCCGAAAAATAATCCTCTTGATGTTGTTTTTGCTGATATTTATTTACATTTTGCTTACTTAAAAAGTACCTGAGAGTAGGAGAAAAATTGGAGATTTGGGGCGGTGGCGCGAAAAAACCCCATTGCTTGGAGGCTGTCCGACAATTACTTTCAGTAATAAATGAATTCCTTCTTTTTCTATTTAAAGGCCTTAAATGCCTTCTTTTTGTTGTCTTTTTATTACTCTCTGTAATTGTCGGACAGCTTGCTTGCAGCGGGGTGCGCCAGCGCAATTTTGATTTTACATTTTTAGACAGTTTCTCACTTTACGACAAGTACTGTTTTTATGGAGTGTCTGACCACATTTTCGGCTACACTCCCGATAAGGAATCTCTGGATTCCAGTTTTTCCCTGTGTGCCCATAACGATAAGATCAATGTCATTTTTTTCTGCAAAATCGACAATCTCATTCGCAGGGTTTCCTTCAAGAATTACTGGTTCGACCTCAACGTTTGCAGCTCTCCCTGCGTTCTCAACATAATCTGTTGCTTCCTTACCTTGTATCCTGAGATGCTCTTCCATTGCCGTTATCCATTCCGCATCTATGGAAAGAGGCATAGAAGAATAATAATCTCCCAGTGCGATCACATGCACGGCATAAAGCTTTGCATTGCTTGACTTTGCAATTTCTATTGCTGAATCAACTGCTTTTCTTGCTGATTCCGAACCATCGGTTGCAAGCATTATCTTTCTGAAAATACTATTATTCATACCTGACTCCTCTTTTTTCCTTTACGTCTTCCCATATTATTTATGAACTATTTCCTTATATAGTTACATGCTTCCCTTCAAGAATTATTGATTCTACTTCAACGTTTTCAACTCTTCCGTTGTTATAGTAGATTAGAATATGAATTGGAAAGTTTAGTAGGAATTGAAGCTTTGAAGCTTCAAAAGTTCCCGGAATCTACTATTCGACAGGTACTGCTGCCTGTGGAGATCTTAACTTTACAGACAATGGATTTGCAATACCTGTCCACAGGCTGTCCGACAATCCAATTTTAGGGTAAAAAGATGGCAAAAAGAAAGCACTTAAACCTTTAAATTGAAAAAGAAGGAATTCTTTTATTACCGAAAGTAATTGCCGAACAGCCTGTGAAGGACGGAGTATTCGTGACCCTCCGCACTCCCGAAGTAATATAATTGTTGTGGACTTAAGGGGATGACCTGGATTCACAGCAGGAATGAAAAATTGAGAAAGGCAGTGGTTCAAGGATTTGAACTATGAAATATTAATGGGCAAAAAAGGATTCCGGTGATCATTCTACCAGATCACCGGCCTCTCACTCTCCGGCCTGTAGAGTTTCTCCGCTGGCTTTACGCTCGGGAACGCCTTGTAAAACTCAGGCACGTTGAAGACCGCGCCGTTTACCCTGAACCTGCAGGGAGAGTGGGGATCGGTCAGTGCTAGCGTCCTCAGGGATTCGTTCGTGTCCGATTCTCTCCACATCTGGGCGAAGCTTAAAAAGAACCTCTGATTTCCAGTGAATCCATCGATCAGCTCCGGCTCCCCTTTCAACTAATCAAGTTTTAATGAGTTGATTGAAAACCAATCAAATTTTAAGAGGATACACAAAAGTTAATCTATCGTGCATAGACAAGCTTGTAAAAAATATATAAGCTTTGCTTCTACGGCTTTTCGCCTATTTTTCTCATATTTATTCCAGCCTAAATTAAGTAAGATCGGTTTCTTCAAAATTATGAATATAACCTTAGTTTGACAGTATAAATCCATTCAGCTAGAAACCCCATTTTTCGTCAAAAATCGTTTGACAGAATACAAAATTCTATCAAAATTACCTCTGATTTGCTGGGTTTTCAGCCACACAGCCTCTAAAAAACGAATGAGTAACGTTTTTTGTTCAATTTTAGCATTTTCCTATTGGTTCATATGACCCTGTGACCTAAATGTATCATTGGCGGTTCATATGAACGATATATATGTCATAAACAGCGGGATGACTAAGGAACAGAAATGAACAGTATGTGAGGGTAAATATCAGCAGTGGAAAAGGAACCTTGCTTTCATGATTAAAATAATACATAGATTGGAATACACAGAAAGCTATTTTTTAATTTTCGCATATTCGAGAATGCAAAAAATGGCTTATGGATAAGATGAGAAAGGAAGGCCTGATTTAAACCTCCTCTTTTTATTTTCCTTTTCTTTTCTTATCTTGTTGTTTTATTTTGTCGTCCGATTCCTTAACTTCCTCAACTGGTTTTTGTATTTTGTCGTTCGTTTCCTTATCTTTCTTATCTCGTTTTGCTGCCTTCTGTTTCTTAGTTGCCATATTATAAACCTCTGGAAGTCATTTTTACAAATTAATAATTATAAAAGCAGTCTATTATTATAAAAAGGTTCATCTTTCCTAACCAATTCTTATAGTTTCTTTATTTTCTGAATTAGCAAGGAAGCTTTGTGGATAAGGGAAATTGCAAGGGAATATTTAAGAAAATTGAATGGAGATGTTGAGATTAAGCCGATGTATGGGATGGAAGGAAAAGAGAGTTACTGTGTATAGACTAAAAATATTCTCTAAAAATATATTATAGTTGTATTAAAACAAAACTCTAGCTATAGGGTTAGCTATAGGGTTAGCTCTAGACTAGCTCTATAGTTGGCTCTTTGATAAACTGTATACTGTATACTTTTTTTTGAGAAAAACATCATTTTTAAGTCATATAACTCTAGTGTTGAGTCAATCCTCACAGATTGAATGATTCTAAATAGTCGTATTCTATTTTATACGACGTTTTTCTGTTGACTCGACACTAGTTTTTTAGTATTTCTCTAGAGTAGTATATCGAGCTTACAAAATAAGAGATTCTCAGAAACACGCATAAACGTTATCATGAACCCTTATTCAAGGGGTGTCAAGAAATAAAAAAGGAATTGGAAGTTATGACCACGTTGATTCTATGTTAACGTCTTCCGCTTCGCCTAATTCTTGTGGTGGTTGTTTTTACTTTCGGTTTTGGTCTGTTTCTGGCATCTTGACTTACTGAGTTTTTATTTGTTGTTTCTGTTGGGTCTTTTGCGTCAACCTTTTTAGAAGGGGCTGAGGCATCCGTTTTTGTTGCAGTGTTGGGGGTAATGTAAGATTTTGCAGCCTGTATATTCGGTGTTACGTGTCTATTCCAGAGACTTGACCAGAACAACATCGACAAGATACCAGAATACCCGCTTTGGTGATTATTATATGAAGCTGTTGATGTATTGTTAACTTTTGCGGGTTGTTCCTGTCCGACGCAACCGCTAAATCCGCTAGTAATTAGCAGCATAACTAATAAAAAACATATTTTTTTCATTAAAAAACCTCTTGTACTGCAAATGGAGCCTGCTTTCGGCATGTGAAAGTAAAAATTAGTTTCATTTTTTTACTGATATCTTTTTTCTCAAAACTATTAAATTAGATCAATAGTAATAACTTCTAAATGTTGACAATATCCTCGTAAATTTATCTTTGTTGTAAGTGGACGAGATAACAAATCCTGTTAAAACTTAGTCAGTAATACTGATTTTCAGATTTCTCATCAAAAGATAGCAATCAAAAATTTATATGTGTTAAGAGGTACTTGTTGCCGAATATAGGATCAACGTGTACTCTTTTCCAGTTATTCAGCGGCGCATGAAGAATCTGTGGTAATTTTCGAGGATCTTATCAACTCTATTAAGAATAATCTCAACTTGTTTTCTATTCTTTTTTGCTAATTTCTTAAGTGTGTTTTCAAGATCAGGTTTGATTTTTAAACTGTAAATAAAGATCAAAGGCCAAATCGATCCTTTAAGTTTTCAGCAGTAACTACATCCAAAGGCTTCTGTTCCATTATTTTTTTGGCCTTTTGAATATATTCAGGTCTTAGCTCTGGCTCGAGTATTTCCTCTTCATATTGCATTGCCATGAATTCAATAGCAGAACTTTTGTCTTTCAAGCCATATTTAGCCTTGACTATATTCAAAATTCTGTTAGTATGCTCATCAATATTTATGATTGCCTGAACCATATATATCACATTAATATTGTGTTAATATCATATTAATATATTCTTCCATTTGACCAACAGTATACATTTTATTTTACTCTTTTTAAAAGTAGTTCGTTTTCTCGATTGTTCTGTAACATCTGGGAATACATATGCGATTATCGATTTCGTTAATACACTCAAAGCTTGTACGCGTCGCTTCGAGCTTAGGAGGAGCAATTTTTAGTTTTGGGATCGGCCCTGAAAGTATGCTCGCCGAAAATATGATGGATTGGCAGAGAATAAAAGAATAAGAGCGAATGAAAAATCTGGGCATGAGAAAATTTGGGCATGAGAAAATCTGGGTATGAGATTTACTCACAAGCCAACAAAAATGGGACATTTAAACATTTCCGTATTCGAGAATAATTGTTGCATCCTCATACAGATAGCTCAGAACCGCTCCACGTCGGCAGGGCTCGACACTCCAGCGACGACACCTTCACGATTTGGGGGGATATGTGGGTCTTCGGCGGGTTTCAAGAGTGAGTTTATTACCGGTCGCTGTGGGTGGCCATATCCAAGGTCAAGAATGAATAAACGTAAACTGATTACAAGAAGAAT
>MDTP02000170.1 GCA_001714685.2 Methanosarcina sp. Ant1
CCCAGAGTACATAGTCTACAAAGGCAAAAGAAGCTGCTTCCTTACAGCCCGATACACATAATTATTCTGAAAATCAGACCCGCGACTACTTTATCGACCTGTTGCTTAAAGAGGCTGGCTGGGCACTGGATCAAGCCCAGGATAGGGAGTTTGAAGTCTCCGGCATGCCAAACGAAAGTGAGGTTGGCTTTGTAGACTATGTACTCTGGGGCAGCGACGGCAGACCTCTGGGACTGGTGGAGGCAAAACGCACTAAACGCGACCCCCGAGTGGGCCAGCAGCAGGCAAAGCTCTATGCCGACTGCCTTGAAAAACAATTCGGGCAGAGGCCTGTGATCTTCTATTCAAACGGTTACGAACACTGGATATGGGATGATACCAACTATCCGCCAAGGCAGGTTCAGGGCTTCTACAAAAAAACTGAACTGGAACTGCTTATCCAGAGGCGCAGCACCCGTAAACCTCTCTCTGAAGCTGAAGTTAACTCAAACATTGCCGACCGCTACTATCAAACCCGTGCCATCCGCCGCATTGCAGAATCTTTTGAAAAAGATAATGACCGAAAAGCTCTGGTAGTAATGGCCACAGGCGCAGGCAAGACCCGAACCGTGATTGCACTCTGCGACCTGCTAATGCACTGCAACTGGGCAAAACGCATCCTTTTCCTGGCCGACCGTGTGGCTCTGGTCAAACAGGCGGGAAATGCTTTCAAGCTGAATCTGCCCGATTCCTCACCTGTGAATCTTGTCACAGAAAAAGATACAGAGGGGAGAGTATTCGTTTCTACCTATCCGACAATGATGAAACAGATAGACGAGATTAACGATGGGCAGCGACGCTTCGGAGTGGGACATTTCGATCTTGTGATTATTGACGAAGCCCACCGATCGGTCTTCAAAAAATACCGCGCCATTTTCGAATACTTTGACTCCCTGCTTGTGGGCCTTACAGCAACGCCTAAAGACGAAATTGAACGCAATACATATCGCCTCTTCGATCTTGAAAACGGCGTTCCTACTGATGCTTACCCTCTGGAAGAAGCTATAAAGGACGGGTTTCTTGTCCCCCCAAAAGCAGTATCAGTACCTCTGAAATTCCAGCGTGAAGGAATCAATTACGACGACCTCCCAGAAGAAGAAAAGGACCAGTGGGATTCTCTGGAGTGGGAAGAAGAAGAGGAAGTCCCTGACCGGATAGAAGCCGAAGCTGTCAACAAATGGCTTTTCAATAAGGATACCGTCGATAAAGTACTTGGGCACATGATGACCAGAGGAATAAAAGTCGCTGGTGGCGACCGCATAGGTAAAACCATCATCTTCGCCAAAAATCAGGCCCATGCAGAGTTCATTTCCGAACGGTTCAATGTCAACTACCCTCATTTCAAAGGCGAATTCGCCCGAGCTATCACTTTCAAGATCGAATACGCCCAGGACCTGATAGACAAATTCTCAAATAAAGAAAAAGATCCACATATTGCCATCTCAGTGGACATGCTCGACACAGGCATCGATGTGCCAGAAGTCTTGAATCTGGTTTTCTTCAAACTGGTGCGTTCCAAAACAAAGTTCTGGCAGATGATAGGGCGCGGTACACGCCTCTGTCCTGACCTGCTTGGACCCGGACAGCATAAGCAGTTCTTTTATCTCTTTGATTACTGCCAGAACCTTGAGTTCTTCAGCCAGAATCCGGAAACTACCGACGGCACACTTGGGGAAGCGCTGGGTACACGCCTGTTCAAAACCCGGCTTGAGCTAATCTCTGAACTGGACAGGAAACTTGAGGCTGATGTCGAATCCAGGGTTGTGGAGCTCAAAGAAATTTACGGTGAGCCAAAAACAGAAGCTGAGGTTCGCTGCTCGACTGCCACAATGCTCTACAGAGAAATTGCCTCAATGAACCTGGAGAACTTTATCGTACGGCCAAAGAGAAAGCTCATAGAAAAATACTCAAAAACTGATACATGGGTCAGGTTGTCGAGCGAAGAAATGGCTGAACTGTCCCATGAAGTTGCAGGTCTGCCATCAGAATTGGACCCAGAAGCGGAAGAAGCAAAGCGTTTTGATCTCCTGATACTGAATATTCAACTGGCTTTACTGCGTTCAGAACCCTCCTATGAGCGTCTGAGCAATCAGGTGAAGGATATTGCAGGTCTCCTTGAAGAAAAGTCAGCTATCCCGATGGTACGTGACCAGATGCTGCTGATTCAGGACGTGCAAACCGATGAGTGGTGGCAGGATGTCACAATTCCAATGCTGGAAAATCTTCGAAAACGTCTGCGTGCCCTTGTAAAACTGATCGAAAAACAAAGAAGAAAGCCTATTTACACCGATTTTGAAGACGAAATGGGCAGTGAAATTGATATAGAGTTGCCAATCTTCGCTGAAACTGGAAATTTTGAGAAGTTTCGTGCGAAAACCAGGACTTTTCTCCTGGAGCATCAGGACAACACCGTTATTCACAAACTTCGGATGAACATAGCATTGACCCCATCTGATCTTGATGAGCTGGAAAAAATGCTTTCCGAAAGCGGCGTAGGAAAACCGGAAGATATTTCTCGCGCTAAAGAGGAATCAAAAGGTTTAGGCCTGTTCGTACGCTCTCTTGTAGGGCTGGAGCGTGAAGCTGCTAAGCAGTCGTTGGCCACTTTCCTATCAGGTAAAACACTAATTGCAAATCAGATAGAGTTCATAAACCTGATAATTAACCATCTTACCGAACACGGAACGATAGATACTACGTTGCTTTACGAATCCCCATTTACTGACCTTACACCACAGGGTCCTGATGGACTTTTCACCTCGGCTCAAATGGATGAGTTGATAGCAGCACTTGAACAGATAACAGCAACAGCACTGGCATCACCAGGTTCGCAACAAATAACTGCTTAATAAGTTTGAATTGTTCCAGATAAAGTCCTCTGGTTATGTACTTGAAGGAAATTGTCGCCTCGCTAGGAGAGATTTGACAGCCGAATACCTCAATAGATTGTTGTTAACGAACTGATTTTTTAAACTAAAAAACAAAGTAAAAACCAGCGAGATTTTTTTCCATTAAAATGCGAAGTTATATATTATATTCGCATATTATTGGAATTAATGCGTTTTTCCAGAACCGAACTTCAAACAATCTCAGAACTCGCAAAAGGCAACACGTCAATAAGCACCGTAGCCGAGGCTCTCAATAAAAGTGAAAAGCACATCTACCGAATTGTGCAAAAGCTTGGAGAAAAAGACCTTGCAGCCCTTTCATCAGGGGCAATTGTCCCAAGGAAAAGCACATTAATGGTAAGGCTTACCCGAGTTCTGGATTCGTACCCGAATTTGGTTCCTATTCTAACAGATTCTGGAATCCCAATATTTGTCTCTCTGCTCGAAGCAAAAAGTGTGGATGAGATAACTGAAGCCGCAGGTGTAAAAAAGAGCACTGTCTACGCTTTATTTAAAAAAGCCCTGAAGATAAGCCTGGTAAAAAGAGACGGAGAGATTTATGCACTCAATGAAAGACTCTGGAGAGATGTGGCAGAGCTGCTGGGAGAAATAAGAGATATTGAAAGGCTGCTTGACCCGCGAGTGCCCTACAATTCGGAAATATACTACCGGAACCAGCATGAAGTCATTTATTCCAATAAGTATGGTGGGGATTCGAGAAAAAAGACCGGGTTCTCTGTTTTCGAAAAGGAAGGAATAAAACTCCTTTTGCCAACTACCTATTACTTTTATTCGGATAAAGAAACGGAAAAGGAGCTCACAAAAGAAGATATCTTCCGGCATGCGCTTTATGTTGCAGAAAAAGAGATTTCTATTAGACACCTCATATTCCTTGCACTTTTCTACCGTAAGTTTGAAGAAGAATTGAAGTACGCGAGACATGATATAGTTGAAAATCTGAAGCTTGTTTTGCAGGGAAAAAGAATCAAGGGGTATCCCACTTTTGAAGAAATTAAAGAAAAGGCTAATATGTATGGGATTGAGATCAAGGAAAGATAGTAACGATGATAGAGATTTTGAAGTAGCCCGAGGTCTTCTTATATAATTCTCTTTTAACTTGAGACTTCACCGAAAGCGACTCAATTTGATTTTTAAGGAAATAATCCGATAAATATTTTAAATTTTTAGGTAATTATATAATAGTAGTTCCGGAAAAAGTTAATTCACGAAAGCATCTTCAGGACAGGCAATATGCTATGAGATTTATAATTGGGCAGTTGTGCTTTAAGAGATACATCAAAAGAAACATGATGAATCTAGATTAGTTTCTAAACACATTTTCTCTGAAAGTATTATACAAATACATTATATAAGTATACAAAAAAAAGAAATCCTTACTGGAAAGTAAGTTTACAAAAGAAATGAGTGCGTGAAACAAAGTATAAGGATTAAAAAAGTAAGGTGAAAAAAGAGGGAGATCGATATGTCTAATGGGGTAGAACTTTTTAAGAAACTTAGTTTTGGGAAAAAAATACGGTTAAGTATTATTGCACTTATCGTGGGGATAATGGTACTGGCACCATTGGTTGCAGCAGCGGGAAATCCAAACCCTGGTGTTGTGCCGGTGAATTCCAATTTCCATGGGAAGACTTATGGCGATTGGAGCGCAGACTGGTGGAAATGGGCACTTTCCATACCTGCAGATCGTAATCCTCTCTATGATGATGGAACAGGAAAATTCACTACCGAAGCACAATCAGGAGATGTGTGGTTCCTGGCTGGTAGCTGGGTAGGAACTAAGGAAATCAATTGCAAGGTACCTGTTGAGAAGGCAATCTTTTTCCCAATAATTAATGCAGAGTGCTCAAGAATAGAAGGGAATGGTGAAACTGAAGAAGAGTTACGTGCTTGTGCTAATGACCTTATGAATCATGTAACAGTAACAAAGGTAACCGTTGATGGTAGGCAATTGAAAGATTTAGATGACTACAGGGTGGAATCAGATATTTTCTTATTCAAGCTCCCGAAAGATAACATTCTTGGATTACATCCAGGATCCAGTAAGTCAGTATCTGATGGCTACTGGATAATGCTGAAGCCTCTTTCTGCAGGTAAACACAAGATTCACATTTATGGCAAGGCGGTGGGTGTGCTTCCGGATGGCTCTGACTTCGTAACGGAAATGACTTACAATCTTGACGTACAACCAGTCAAATGAAACCATAAATATCTGTATGGAAAGTGTTCTTCCTGAAGTGTTCTATCATCGGCTTTTAAGATCGATGATAGTATACTTTTTTGGCTGAATGTAGGAAAAGGAAGTTATTCCAGCATCCACTTCCACACCGATTTAACTATAATTCTTTTCTGCCCATCTTTGCCTTCAATCTTCAGGACTTCTTCATCGTCCATAGTTAGGATAAGCCCTTCTTCAAGCCCGTACTCTTCCATAGCTTCCATAAGTCCGAGTACCTCTCTCTCCCTGACTGCCTGGCTTCCGAAGTGGATACAGGTCTGAATTGCGGCCGAAACTTTCTGGCTGTCTTTTTCCTTAATAAGGAAATCACATTCATTCCTGTTCCGGAAGTAGAATATCTGTTTTTCCTGCCTGAGCAATTCCAGAAAAACAAGGTTCTCAAACCTTAGCCCAAGGCTGTCCGGATAATTGGGGTACACTGCCTTAAAGAAACCCGTATCAGCTGCGTATACTTTACAGGGAGTATCTGTTTTTTCTTCGCTGTCGGGGAGATGATTGAGTTTTGGGATACGATACAGCAAAAAATTGTCTACCAAATAATCCATATAGCGGCGTATAGTATCTTCGTCCTCGATTCCACTAACTTTTTTCAAAGTATCGAAAGAGTATTCACAGGCCATGTTTGAAATCAAGAATATTGCAAGTTTTTTTAATGCATTTGTGTCTTGAATATCATACCCTGCAGCAACCCCTTTTTGCAGGATTTCTTCAGAATATTTCTGACAGATTCTTATATCCCCGGTTTTGATTACATCCGGGAAGCCGCCATTTTCAAAATATTGCAGAAACATGCAAAACATTTCATCGCATCGAGAAGGTGTAAGAAGGTTTGGCTTTGGTATTCTGGAATATTTCATTAGCAGGTATTCTTTAAACGAAAATGGGAAAAGCTTTAGAATTTTACTTCTGCCTGCAAACCGGGTAGAAAGCTCCTGCTCTGTCAAGCTTGAGTTAGAAGAGCTGACAAAAATTCCTGCCCCTTGCATGTTGAGCCTGTCAATCCAGGTCTCCCATTCTGGGACATTATGAATTTCGTCGAGAAAATAGTAAATTTGCCCTGCTTCGTTACTTTCAGATTCGTTTTCGTGAATTTCGGCTGCAATTTCTTCAATGGCCTGAAAGCTTTCGGACCCCAATTCCTGAAGCCTGCTGTCTTCAAAATCGATATAGATTTTTGCACCCTGGAGGTCACTGGAAATCTGCCTGAGGAGGGAGGTTTTGCCTGCATGGAGAGGGCCGGAAATAAATGTAATTCCACTCCCTTCCAGACAGGAGAAGGAGATGCGGGGAACCAAACCAGAGGAATTCTGGAAAAAAGTTTGGTGGCTAAGTATCTGGGGTTTTATTTCCGATTTTAGCATATTAACAAAATAGCTTGTAAGTCGCACTATATAGTATTTCTGGCACAAATAAGTATCTTTAAGTAGAGTAGTAAACTCGGGAAGACAACTAAAAAAAGAAAAAGCTTTTGCACGGGTATTAGCTCACACTTTTAGACGACGATGAGGCTTAGTTTATAAGCTCTTGCGTAAATCAAATATCAGCAATATAAGGTTGAAATAGATTAATAGAAATATATAAATAAAAGAGTGGATATGCACTCTTGAAGGCAAATAAGGATTATAATTAGTCTTCTGGATGTTCTGGCAGAATTTCGCTCTAGCAGAATTTTTCTTTTTTTGGTTCATAAACTGTAGGGGAAATTTCATTCCTGTAGCCTGGAAAAATTAACCCCTTGCTGACGCTTCTTTTCACTCTTTATCAATCATCATCTTTAACAAAGCAGCAGCCACATCTAAAGAGGTATATTCCTCCTGAATAAGTTTTTCAACTAAATTACTATATTCTCCCAGATGCCCTGCATCGACAACATATTTCACATTTTCTAATAGTATGTTTGTTCTAGTTTCTTCAATATCACTGATCGAAGGGACTCTTTGAGCTATAATTTTAGCCTTTGTGAACTGCTGTATCTGTCTTATTCGATAGACTTCCTTGCCGATCACAAAGGTGAACGCAAGTCCTGCTTTTCCTGCCCTCGCTGTTCTTCCTATTCTATGCACGTAATATTCATCATCCGTAGGTATGTCGTAGTTAAAAACAGCTTCCAGGTCTCCTACATCGATTCCCCTTGCTGCCACGTCAGTTGCTACCAGAACTTCAATATCTCTTTTCCGGAACCTGGACATGATAATGTCTCTTTGATTCTGCTGCATGCCCCCATGCAGGCCGTCAGCCAGGTATCCTCTGATCTTGAGATCCTCGACCAGTTCGTCCACACGTCTTTTCGTATTGCAAAACACAAGCGACAATTTCAAATTATAATAGTCAATTAAACGAGCCAGAGCCTCGGTTTTTGCCTGCTGTTTGACTTCGAAATAAAACTGCTCGACATTTGGGACGGTTACTTCCTTATGTACCAGTTTTACAAATTGCGGATTTTTCTGATATTTTTTTGTCAAATCCAGAATTGCTTTAGGCATTGTTGCAGAGAAGAAAATGGTCTGCCTTTGCTCCGGGATCTTCTTCATAATAGTCTCGATGTCCTCTCTAAACCCCATATCCAGCATTTCGTCTGCTTCATCCAGTATGATTATTTTCACGCCATCCATTTTCAAAGTGCGGCGGTCCAGATGATCCATAACGCGCCCTGGAGTGCCGGTAATAATCTGTACGCCTTTTTTTAAGGCCTTAATCTGGCGGTCTATCGGCTGGCCACCGTAAATGGGTAAGATCTCAATGCCAGTTTTATATTTAGAGATCTTTTTGAGCTCTCCTGCCACCTGAATCGCCAGCTCTCTTGTTGGACATAAAATCACGGCCTGCAACCCCTTACTTTTCGAGTCTATTCTCTCTAAAACCGTAATTCCGAAAGCTGCCGTCTTCCCCGTCCCGGTCGGAGCCTGTCCGATAACATCTCTGCCTTCCAGCATATAGGGAATGGACTGGGCCTGAATAGTCGTGGTCTCTTCAAAACCCATATCCTCTACTGCCATCTGTATCTCTTTTGATAAATTTAAATCACTAAAGCTTGAACCTGCCATATGTAATCCCCTCCTTCCCTCTTCTAGTCGCATGCGCTTATCCTGTACGCAACCGATTTTTTCACCGTGAATTACAGTAAGTTAATGAATTGAATTCCTCATAATGCTCAGGATTCCTCCAGCTCCGTGAAGCAGACCTGCGGATACCATCACGAGATGCGGAAAAAAGAAGCGAGAAAACGAGACATTCAACTATCAAATACGGCCTGTCTTTGATTCTCATTTACCTCCCCCCAGAAAGATCTTAACCGTTTAATCATCGGATTTTAATATAAATTTTAACACCGATTATGTGAATATGATCCAGCCAATAGTATAATGAAAAATATAGTATAATAAATTAGGCTCTCCGCTGTTTCGTGTGGATATCATCACAAAAACCAATGTGGGTAAATTGAAAAAGCATCTTATCCATAAGGAATAGCGAAGAGCCAAATTCGTTAATCCTAATGAAGGTCATCTGATCATCGACGATACAACATTGGACAAGCCCTATTCAAAAAAGATAGGTTTTGTTCGTTATCAGTGAAGCGGAAAGCATCATCGTACTGTTAAGGGAATTGGTCTTATTACCTCGCTCTGGACAGATGGTAATAAAATCTTACCTGTAGATTTTCGTATATATGACATCGATGAAGACGAGAAAACCAAGA
>MDTP02000171.1 GCA_001714685.2 Methanosarcina sp. Ant1
TTAGAGCCCAATTATTTGTTTGGCGACATAATATTGGTTTAATTAGGTATAATCCTTTCTATTTAACTTTAATTTGATATTAAAGTGTTTTAACATAATTTTTTTAAAAAATAGATCTTTTTAACATTCATTATTCCAAAATAAGGGACATTAACTAAAATGGCATAAGCTCATATATATTAATTTTATTAGAAACTTATGGAAACTTGCACTAGTGTCGAGTCAATCCTCAAGGATTGAATGATTCTGAATAGTCGTATTCTACTTTATACGACATTTTTCTGTTGACTCGACACTAGTGCATATTCCAAAATCAATACATAATTGTAGCCAATAGAAGTTATGAACACAAATATTTAGTTTTAAACCATTCGGGGCTCTTTAAACACTGAAAGCGCAGGTGGGCACGGAAAAACCAATCAAGACGCGATAACCGCGGAAAACGCGGAAAGCGCGGAAGAACTGTGCCTTCGCTTCCTTTATTATGTGATTTGCAACATAACTTTTGAAAATAAGTCCTCTTGAGCGAAGCGAAAAGGACCGCGTACTCCCGAGGCGCAATTCGGGCGAGGCGCACTTCGGGCGAGGCGCACTTCGGGCGAGGAGTAATTCGGGGAGCGAAGCGAGTGAAACGGACTTCGTGCTCCCGACGCGAAACTCGGGTGGAAGAACTGTGCCTTTGTTTCCTTTATTTCCGTGTTTTCCGTGCTTTCCGTGGTTTACGTTTTCTTTTTTAAACGATTAAAACTCTCTTCATTTAAAATTATTGACATAATCTACATTAAATTGCTTTTAAGTTGTTTTAAGCTAAATTTTTCGCAAAATAAGCTTTATTATCTAATATTATTGGAAAATAAGTAATATGGTGGAAAATGACAAAACCTCATTTCTAATATTTCTGTTACCTATATTTCTTTGAGGGTTATTTGGGGAAATAGAATTTTAGAGCAATTCCCAACGTGAAAACTTGAAGTTGTTTTTAACCCTTCCTAAGGAAGGGGTGCGCACTAATCCATCCTTGATCTAAATTCAAAGATTTAATTTGTGACATATTTTGGAATCGATGAGCTAGTCTTCAGATATCTTCAGTTTCCAGTAATAACAAAAAACGCCTATAGCTAAGCCTAAACAATTATCTTCTAACAAACTTTTAGGTTTAATTCTTCAATATATAATACATCAACATAATACTCGATGGAGGATCGGAAAAAGGCAACAAACCTTAATCTGGGAAGATGAACTCACCAAGATAAATCCTAGCCAGATTGAGGAGTTATAAAAAAATACGGTAAAGTCATAGAAGTTTTTGATGAGCTTCCAGACGAAGAATATACCAGCCCTGCTAAATAGGCAATTTATCGTGTTTCTAACATAACTGAAAGAGCATGAGTTTTATATCACTAACTTGGTGAAATATAGGATGAATTTACTTTATTTATAAGATAATTTCGTGAAATATATTATTAGCTAGGAAAATTTGGAACATCAGACGATTAAATAGTTGGTTTTTAGTCATATTTGATTAGTGAATTTATATTTTATAAATCAAGGAGAAATTTCTGTAGAGAATAGCTGTATAAAATCCTTCTTTAATTAATACTGGCTTCTTAACTATATTCCTTCACATGTTATATTGCTTGAACAATAATATAAAGGTGATATAACTTGAAATCATTCTCATCGGCAGATAATATGAAGTTAGAATGTACAAATAAGGTGTTCTTTCAAAAATGAATCTAGAAGATTAATTGGTAAAATAATATTTATGCAGTAAATATGCCGAAGGGAAGTGAATTACAAGAAATATCAAGACAAATAAAACAAAACTGGAGGGAAATTTACGAAAGCCAGTCCTGTTGAAGTTCGGAATATCTTAAAAAATTTGTACTTTCCTTCAAAGAAGCAGAATCTCATTCAGCAAGCCATGAAGCATGGAGCCAGCAGAGAGGTGATAAGGGTTCTTGAGAGCCTTCCAGACAAAGAATACATCCATGCTACCGATTTCAGCAGGGGGTTTGAAGGCAAAAAAGATGTTAGCAAGGAGTTTGAAGGCAAAAAATTATCCACGAGTACACAGCTCTAAAAAGAATTAATTATTAAACAGAGCTTATGTGAAGTCTGCAGGGATTAGAGTCTTTTGCAGCTAATCTCGAATATCTAGAGTTGCTTATCCTCTAGACTACACAGAGCCTTCTTTATATTTCAAATTTTGTGGATAACCTCAAAGAAATAATAATCCATGGGAGAGAGGTTTTGAAGCTGTGTCCTCAAGGATTCAGGCTTTGAAATTTACACCTCTTCTCTTATATTAACCCAGAAAACGTTGGGAGGAATGAAATATGGCGGATTTGATAGGATTAGCTGTAGTTTTTTTGATATTGGCACTAGTTGCATATATATTGGGCGCACGGGGGATTGCAGGTTTCTCTATGGAGATTGCGAAGTGGCTTGTCATAATCTTTATTGTACTTGCAATCATCACGTTTTTCTTCAGGTGACAGAAACCTCTACCAAAGTCATGGATTAAATCGGGGGTGATAGACAGATATTCAGATTCACTAAATTTACATTCAGAATCCGTTAACTGCGTAATATATTATAAGTAGTGCTACTTAATTTATCAGACACATTGAAATTTGGTCGTGCCAGAGATTTGATGGGATAAAGGTGTGAAACTAAATAATTGGACGGGAACTAGTGGTTTATTTAATCAAAGTTGCGGTGGCGCACGATTTGAAGCAACAGCATATGTTTGCCCCGCGTTCTTTGCGTCCTTTTATTCCGCAAACATCAAAGAGGAGCGCTCTTAAATTCGACATATTAACCGAGCCAGGAGAATTATCGTCCGAATGACGACTGACTGTATGTTGTATATCCTGATGAGCAACACCCTGCCGCGTTTTTACACATTTCCCCTTTCGGGCATCACAAATGAAATCAATGATGATTTTATTAAGAAGTCGGTGAAATCATTAAACCAGGCGATTCTGCTCGTTTCTCTTAATCGCAAAATTGACTGAAGACAAGTCACTAGAAGGACTTAACAAGTTCAATGCAACGATAATAAGAAATCTCTTACCAAAGAAGAAGATGAAAAATTTAAAGCCACATTTGATGCGGGCGAATAATTGAGGAGTTGTGGGATTTGGATGAACCTGTATACTTACAAGTTGATATTATAAGAGACACGAGAGTGTTTGATAACAAAGGTGTGCAGATTGGTAAAATCGATGATCTACTTATTGACAGAGAGAACAATAGAGTAGCTTGTGCAGTATTTTCCTTTGGAGCACATTTACTAGGATTGGGCAACAAATACTTCGTTATACCCTTAGAAGCCTTCAAATACGGACAGCACGGAGACGATTATGTCCTTGATATCGACAAAGAAACCTTAGAAAAAGAAGAAGATTTTGATAGGAACGAACCGCTGACACAAACGAAATTATTCGAGGCATATAAGCAATATAAGCTCAAGCCCTACTGGGAAAAATGAGGAATGAACAAAATGATGGGAATTATACAGGGTTTGCCTGATAATGTCGTGGGCGTCAATTTAAGTGGGACGATAACAGGAGAAGATTATGATACTGTGTTAATTCCTGCCATCAAAGATAAACTAAAAAAGTATAAGAAAATTCGTATGCTCTTTCAAGGAAGCAGGGATTTTTCACATTTGACTCTCGACGCTTATCTTGAAGATGCTAAAGTTACATGGCACATGTTCGAATTTGAAAAAGTGGCAGTCGTTTCTGATATTCACTGGATGAATGATTCGGTTAAATTATTTAGATTTTTAATGCCTATGCCAGTGAAAATTTTCAGCAATGACGAACTTGATAAAGCAAAAGCTTGGGTCAGTGAATAATATTCGTTATTGATACATTAGGAGTTGAAAATATGGGAGTAGTTGAGGAAACGCAAGTTGTGAAGAACACGACTTTTCTGCCGGCAACTGAAATAAAAGGATCTAGAGTTGTCAATGTCAAAGAGGAAAACCTCGGAAAGATTGAAGAGATAATGATTGATTTGGAACGAGGAAGAGTAGCATATGCTGTACTTTCTTTTGGTGGTTTACTTGGCATAGGCAATAAAAAATTTGCCATTCCATGGGAATCGCTTGAGCGCAATCGAGATGATTACATTCTTAGAGTAGACAAATCAGTTTTAGAGAAATCAGAAGGTTTCGAAAAAGAAGAATGGTCTCTGAATCGTGATGAGTTGGCAAATGTGTATAAACGCTTCGGGATTCAACCCTATTGGAAGTAAGAAATAAAGTATTATTTCAGGTGAATAAATGAAAATCGTTGTTTCTGATCCTATATTCTTACCAGAAGAATACAGGAAAAGACTTGAGGTTCTTGGGAACCTCACTATTTTTGAAAGTATGCCATCTTCCATTGATGAATTTATATCAAGGGTTGAGAATGCAGATATAGTAATTGTTGGCAGATATGGCTTTTCTGAAAAAACATTCCTCGCCACCAGAAATTTGAAGATGATTTCCGTATGGCAAACTGGTTATGACTATATAAATATTAAGGCCGCTACTGAAAAAGGTGTAATCGTATCCAATGTCCCTGAATATGCATATGACTCAGTTGCTGAGATGGTCTTCGCCTTAATCCTAAATTTAGCAAGGAAAGTACATCTCGCAGATGTTGGGCTACGAAATGGAAATTTTGACTGGCGCAACTACATAGGTTATCAGCTCATGGGGAAGACAATAGGAATAGTAGGTATGGGTAGCATTGGAACAAGAGTTATTCAAATCGCTCATGGTTTCAACATGAATGTAATTGCTTATACTCACCATCCGAATGATAAAGCGGCAAATAATCTTGGTGTTACATTTGTTGATTTAGACACACTGCTTAAGGAATCGGACATTATTTCACTTCATGTTCCACTTACACCTTCTTCCAAAAAAATGATAGGCACAAGAGAGTTCGCGAGAATGAAAAAAAGTGCAATTTTAATAAATACTGCCAGAGGACAAGTTATCGATGAAGACGCTCTCATAAAAGCTCTGAGAGAAAAGCAAATCGGTGGCGCTGGTCTGGATGTTTTCGAGAAAGAGCCACTATCATTGAGTAGCCCTCTGTCGGAATTCGAAAATGTCGCACTTACGCCGCATGTGGCTTTTCTATCGCATGAATCTCTTGAGGAATGTACAAATGTATGTGTTCAAAATGTAGAAAAATTCATTGAAGGAAAACCACAGAATGTTGTAAACCCAGAAGCGCTTGCAAGTTCCAGGTTGCCTTAAAACCTGAACGTAAAGATATAACCATAGAAACCATAGAACTTACACTTAACGTGAAAAAAGCTCAATAGACTTCGCTACTTGAGAATGTATCACTTTCCATTCCTTTTGCAATCTTCCTGCTTAGAATAGACGAGTTAAGGAGTTATTTACTGAGAAGAGACGTGGGTTGGGCGGTAGATCTTAAATTGGTAACTTGATGACGGTAAGGATGAAATAATAAGAAACAAAATTAGCTTCAATTTATATGCCGTTTTTATACAATGTCAACTGGATATTAGGAGCATCCCTTTGATTAAGACCTTAAAAATTCGTCTCATTAACGATCTTGATCAGCCTATTAAGATGTCCAAGTACCGACTGGAAGTGGGTGATCAGAAGTTTGAAGGCATAACCAATAACGAAGGCGTACTTCAACATGACATTCCGGTGGGAGCGAAAACGGGCAAATTAATACTCGACAAGAAACTGGTTCACAGAAGGGAAAATAACACCGGCGAAATTCGAGTCGAAAATTGGAGCATCGATCTCCAGATCGTAGATAGCATGACACCGGGTGACCAGATAGCTGGTGCACAAGCACGCCTTAAAAACTTGGGTTTTTTTGCCAGCAAAGAGATTCATGAACAACATGATGAGCAAACAAGGCGAGCTATACAAAGGTTCCAAACAGCTCATCCACCTCTTAAGGTAACAGGCAACATAGACCAGGAGACAAAAAAAAGGTTGGAGGAGGTATATGGCAGCTAGTACTCTTTCCCCTCCTAATCGACGAGATCCTCCTGAGTCTTTACTTATTCGAACAGCACAGGTTGGGACTAGTGTCCTCAATACAATACGTGTACCAGGTGATCCTTTCGAGGATAAGAGAAAATCTTGGTTTAAGAAAGAATTTGATTCTGGAAACGAAAAGAAAGAAATGCCCACTATTCATGAGGGGAACGAAGTTAAATATTTGATTGACGGCAAAGAAGCTTTTAAGGAAATGGTCGCAGCCATTCGTACAGCCACGGGAATATCGGAGACTGGCGAAAAGGCAAATCACTTCATTTATATCTTGAATTGGTGGATGGATAAAGAGTTCGAACTTGATAGTGATGAGCCGGGGGTAAACCTTAGGTTACTACTCGATCAAGCTTCACAAAAAGATGTGATGGTTCGAGCAATGCTCTGGAATCAACAACTCACTACCCAGAATAGTGCTGAGGTCGATTACATCAACTCGCTGGATAACGGCGCTGCGATTCTTGATAGCCGTGGTAACGAAGATTTACCACCGTTTTCATGGGTAGGCATTCCATTTATTCCAATGCATTTTGGTGCTCAACACCAAAAGGTACTCTGCGTTTTGGGAGAGGAGGGATTGATATGCTTCTGTGGAGGCATTGATTTCAACCCGGATCGCGTTCAAGAAATGGGGAAAGGCTCTCCACTCCACGATGTACATTGCAGGATTCGCGGTCCTGCAGCAGCGGATCTGGTACATCTTTTTATTCAACGTTGGAATGATCATGCAGAGGGTCAAAAACATAACCAGCCCATTGCACTGGGGATCAAAGGCCCACTAATAATGCTCAACGAAATGCCGCCCTCGGCTGGGCCTCAGATAATACAGGTCGGCCGTACTTTCGGGGATCGTAATTACGAATTCGCACCCGGAGGCGAGCGAACGGCAAGGGAAATCATTCTCTGTGCCATCAACAATGCAAAGCGGTTCATTTACATTGAGGATCAGTATTTTGTGGGAAATCCACAGGTTGAAAAGGCTTTATGTGAAGCTCTGCAGAGAGGAATCCAACACCTTACGGTTGTCCTCACGCATTATAAAATCTGCGACTTACCACTGGTCCAAGATCATCGCCGCAAGTTCATTGGAAAGCTCAAAGAAGCAGGTGGAGATCGAGTTCGCATCTTTGCTTTGTGTCCTCAGGACTCTAATGAAGAAACCTTTAAAGAAGGAAAAGTCCGTCACACCTATGTCCATTCCAAAATCTGGATCATGGACGACGAATTCGCGGTAATCGGTTCTCTCAACACTAATCGCCGTAGTTGGTCACATGATTGCGAGGTCGCCGCTGGAATTTACGATACTTCAAATAATCTTGCGATGACCTACCATTTGGCTCACTGGCTGCGAATAGAACTCTGGAAAGAGCACCTTAACTTGCAGACCCCGGAAGGCTCAGCAGAACTAGCAGACGGAGTAGCAAGCGCTGTCCACTGGCTGGATCTTCCCTATGGAGCACGAGTGCAACGTTACAACGAAGAGGAAGAGGGTGATTATCATATTCCCGTCCCAATCTTAGGGCCTCCTATCGAAAAATTAATCTACGATAAATTTATCGACCCCGAATGAATTGGTCACTAAGGGGATTCGTTCGTGTAACCATCGAGTCAACAGCCAGAAAGTAGATTAAGGTTCTGAAACAACGTTAATCTGTCATATGATGGGATTTAACCTAAAATCTTGAGTATCTCCATAGTCGTTTGGTATTAGATGAGACGAGGCTCAGCTCATTTGCAGCCTTCAGATATATATTATAAGGTGTAAAAGGGCTTCATGCTTCTTTTTTCTTTATACAATTCAAAATTCTATCTTGTTTTTTTGATTTTTGACATTTTTTATTTTTCCTAATTATTATGTGCCGAAACAATGCGTTTTTCGTAAGAAAATACTGTGCCAATTAGTAGACTCTGTCAAAATTGGGACGTAACATTAAATATTATTTTTAGTGATCCCGTAGTTTTATGTAACATCAAAAGAATAATATCATTGGGAAAGGGGTTTAGAAGTTGTATTCTTAGGGATGCAAACTTTGAAATTCACACCTCTTACATTTATAGTTCTAGTATAGGGAGTTTGAAACTATGGTAACTGCAGAGATTCCATTATATTTGACAGCAAAAACGATAAACGGAGACAAGGTCATCAATATGGCTGGAGAACATCTGGGAAAGATTGAAGACCTGATGATTGATCTAGAAAATGGTAGAGTAGCATATGCAGTACTCTCTTTTGGCGGGTTCCTGGGTATTGGAAATAAACTGTTTGCTGTCCCCTGGGAAGCTCTTTCAGTGAAGCCTGATGAGCATGCTTTTGCCCTGGATGTTAGTAAGGAAATCCTGGAAAAGGCAGAAGGCTTTGATAAGGACGACTGGCCTTTAACTTGTGAGCAGCTCGCCACTTCAACCCGTGAGTGGCTTGCCAAAGTTTATACTTGTTACGGGTACAAGCCTTACTGGGAGACAGGGGGTCCGGGGCGGACCGAAAAAGAGATACCTAGAGAGACCGAATCCGAAAAGTTGGCCCCTATAGATAAGAAGTCGGAACCAGCGAAAGAAGAAGTAAAAGCTGAAGAATCTAAAGCTGAAAAAGCAGAAGAAGCTAGAGCTGAAGTAGCTAGAGCTGAAAAAGCTAGAGCTGAAAAAGCTAGAGCCGCAGGAGCAGAAGAAGCTAGAGTTGAAGCAGTTAAATTAGAAGGAACTAAAGTTGAAGAAGTAAAAGTTGAAGAATCTAAAGTTGAAGAAGTAAAAGCTGAAGAA
>MDTP02000172.1 GCA_001714685.2 Methanosarcina sp. Ant1
GTACTTTTTTTTGTCACTGATCAAATTCAACTCTTCAGATAGAAGTTCTTCGAGAAATTCTATTTCTTTTTCACGATCATAAAAAATATTTAATATCCTGTACTTCAACAGTTCCTGTTCAATAGTTGTTTTTCTTGGAAACCATGAACTACAAGCTTGTTTAAGTGCATCAAACAATATTGATGTACTAACTTGTCACCAAAAACTTCACTTAGAATCTCAGGATATCTTTTGTCAAAATCCGTAACTATAAACACAGGTTCTGATGTATCCAAATGCTTTTTGAGAAAGTTTTTGATTGTTTTCGAACTTTTATCGTCAAAAAGCTCATCAGCTAATGGTCTTTGAGTTTTTGGATCAAATAAGGTTAAACGATATTTTTGACAACGTCCTTTCTTTGGATGCTGTTCGTCATAGCACACTATAAGCACATTTTCATCACGTGAAACATTCTCTTGCTCCATATTATTGTTGAATTCTCTGAGAATGGTGCTTTTTGATCTTGGATATATGAAATCCATAACGGCAGAAATTCCTTCATGTGAAACATTATGAGATCTGAGTAGTTTGAAGAAATCACCAAGCGAATCAAAAAGAGTGGACTTAAGACCTTCCCAGAAACTACGATTTTCTTCATGTGTGCAGTTACAATTCGGACACTTGTACCTACCTATTTTGATGTCTCCTAGCTCTTTTTTGCCATAAATGTTGTAACCATTATGAACCATGGGACTGTTACATTTAGGACAAAATGGAGAAGCCTTTTTACGAAAAATTCCGTCTGCAGTATATTCATAACTGTTGTCATAACTGCCGAAAACTTCCGAAAGAACAGGTAGCTCCGAAAAGTTATTAAGGTTAAGGTTTATCGTTACCATGTTTGCGCCGTAACATCATTACATAAGTATAGAATTATAAATTTTATGTAATGGTGTTACACTTACTTTTATCACTGGATTTTGGAACTGAGTCTATTATGCTCAGCTGGAATTAATTTATACATCTTTTCATTAAGTGATTAGAGAATTCCTGAAGAATTACGACCACCCCTAGAGAGGAATGATTCTTCGAATTCGTAATCCGTGCTTTTTCATTAATTTTATAGATTTAAAGCAAAAAAATATAATAACTTTAGCAGTTAAAGTAAAAAGGGTACTATAATTCTGGATTAAATCTGAATAACATCTTGATAGGATCTATTATCTGAATTAGATCTAAATCATAGTCAATTCCCTAATATCTTTCACTAATGCAAACTAATGGATAAACCGCGGAAAGCGCGGAAAGCGCGGAAAACGTGGAAAACGTGGAAAACGCCGAGGGAAACTATGTCTATCAATTATTCCTCTTGAGGCAGCGAAGAGGGCAGCATACTCCCGAGGCGCAATAAGATAAATCAGTCCTCTTGATCGAGAGCAAAATAATAAAACCAATTCCTCGCCATAACTTAGTCCGCTTGAGCGAGCAAAGCGAGCGAAACGGACCGCGCATCGTCGAGCCGCAACTCGACTGGTTTAGAAAAATGAGCCTCTTAAAACCAGAAGGCTAAGAAGCATGAGAATAATTGCAAGTATTGTTGCGGTTTTTGCACTTTCTTTGTCGCTTCCAAAGATAATAGGGATCGGACCGAGCATAATCACTCCTCCGCCTTTGACTTTTGACTCAACTTTTCCTATAGGAGGCTTCTCATCAGGAGACCTATCAGAATCCGGAGTATTTCTAAAATTAGCTTCTTTTCCGAATGATTCTGCTCTTCTTGAGTAATCTTGTCTCGATTCCGGGTACTGAAGTATACCCAAGGCTATGCCTATCATAATCATCAAAAATCCAATAAATATTGTGAGAATTCCAATCAAGAAGAGCGCACTTTCAATCAACGTTTCATCTTCCACAGGAATAGATAAAGAATCGCTACTAATAATCCTAGTCCCAGCATATTTACTGTTATCTCAGGAGAAGAACCAAAAACTATCGGAATTGGGCCGATCATAATTAATCCGCCCACATGGCTGCCTTCAGAATGCTGTAACATTGTGAGAATTACACCTAAAAATACTATAATGAAGCCGATAAATGTGATTGCTACGCCTACTTTTAGAAAATCTTCAGGTGTACGCATATGGAATGGTACCATCCTTTTATTATTAAATGTGTCATCCTCGGGATAAATACCTAGAGGTTTAATGCTTCTCTACATGGAAGTTTGAAGCTTCTTTACATGGAGATTTAACGCTTCATTATATAGTCAGATCTTTTCTATAGATTCTTGATACGCTTCGTCGTGATATCCCTTAAAATCCGATGTATCAATTTTTCCTTCACCCTTCCCTGTTCCCTCGGGCTCGTCGTAACTGCTCATCCTATTCTTTTTCAGGATAATTACATAGTCCGCAGAATTCTTGAGTGCTGTGGAAAAACCAGGTTCTACCCCGAAGATAATCGTTTCTTTGCCATGTTCATTTGCTTTGTTCAGGAGCGGTTTGAAGTCCGCATCCCTTGTAACGATCGCAAGGGTATCGATGTGGGGGTTAAAGACCATTTCCATGCCTTCTACCGCAAGGCGCACGTCAACATCGCTGGAACAGATTATTGGTTCAAGCCCATGGTTTTCAATAGCTTCTACAAGTTTGTCAGAGGCATATTGGTTAAGGAAAACGCGCCCGATCTTGATATTTCCGTAGTCTTTCAGGACGTCCCTGATCTCCTCAAGATTCACATCAAATTCTTTCCTGAGAATATTCGGACCGTCCACTAGAAGTCCTATTTTCCTCCTGCCAACTTCTTTTTTCGAGCGGAGGTATTTGGAAATGGAATCAATTCCATCTTTTACAGGTTTCATTATCAATGTCCTCTGTGATCTTACAGCTCAAAGAACATGCACTATATTATGTCTTCATGCGCCGGATGACTATTAGAGTCAGCCCGGTAGAGAGGTGACCTTCCAGTCTACCAGTGCAGAGTCCAGCTTCAGTCTTCAGCGGCAGCGATTTCAGATTTTGCAGTTCTGGATTTCTAAGTTTTAACTTATGATGCCGCAATTTAAGTAACAATCCTGTAATGTCTAATATCTGCTTTTCTGTAGTAAAACATTTGCATATTCAGGCAATTACAGAATGTAACTTTATCCTTATATAAAGGGTTGAACCGAAAAATCGGAGATTCTTCCTGTGAAAGTGACAGGAAAAATCTTAGACCGGACAAAATCCTGAATTATAACCATAATATATAATTCTAACTATAATTTATCTGAAAATGGCCCCTTTTTTACTTCCCTGATAACATAAGCAGATTCTTCGAGTTCAAAAATGTTTTCCGTCTTTCTTCCTTTTTTCTGTCTACTGTACTGGATTTGTCCAAGTTTTTGCAGGAAAGCATCATAAACATCCATGAATCGCTCAAACTCAGAGCCAGAAAGCTCTATTAGCCCTTCTCTGCACGCAAGCCAGTCATATATCTGGAGAAGAATTATTTCTCTTATTCTTCTCAGATTCTCGTTTTCAGGCAGTTCTCCAAAGTAGAGGGTCTTTTTCAACTCTGGTGACCATGCTGCAAATAGACTTTTGAAATTTAGGACCAGGATCGGGATTTTCTCTCCGGGTCCGGGCCTTGGATAATAGTATGTATCTTGGAGAAGACTCTCCTCTCCCAGACTCACCACCTGCCCTTGTTCCTGGATTTAAGATATCCTTCTTGAGTATTTTTTATGCGAGAACCCATATAAAGTCCGACTAAGATCCCGCTAAGATGGGCTGTATGAGCTATCATGTCCGATGAGTTGACCATGAAAAAGTCAAAGAGAGCAAAAAGCAAGAGGGCATATTTCAGCTTCATTGGAATAAAGTAAACATAAACCATGAGGTCCGGTTCAAGAATTGTAAGGGCTGCAAGGGCTCCATATATCGCTCCGCTTGCGCCAATCATCGGGCCCGGGGTTATATTGAAAACAGGCTGGCTTAATAAACTATATCCTACCGCTGATAGGATTCCTGAAGCGAAAAATATTCCAAGAAACTGCTTTTTCCCTACAACTTTCTCAAGTGTCGTCCCTAAGAAGAACAGGACAAACATATTGAAAAAAAGGTGCCATATACCGTTGTGCAGGAAGATGTATGTAATAAGCGTCCAGGGTCTTGTCAGTATGGAACCAGGGTCAAACTCAAAAGCACTTAGATAGGAAGGCCCTATTCCTGGCATCAATTCCAGGAAGAAGGAAAGTGTGCAAAGAGCAATAATTGCTAATGATGGGCTTATGGAGATATTTTGAAATCTGCCACTTTTACCATCACCAGAGAGATAAGATGTGTTAAGGTTAAACATATTTCCAGTTACTCTCTATCTGATATAGTATAAAACTACCTCATACGTCTTTGGTTAAGTGAAGAGTTATGATCAATTGCACCTAATTCCACAACAGTTATCCAAAATATTCATTGATGTAAAGTCGGGAAAAAGTATCGATTTCATTGTTGGTGTTCAAAATATGGGACTTATTTTTGCTCCAAAATCGATAGCATACAGGCAAGAAAACTCCTCAATCTATTACTAATGAAAAGGTCTCTGGATTTTTCATGAGGAAGCTTCTGTTAAATCGGGGAAGGCATTTTTACCTTCCTTTTCATTTCTCCACCCTGCTTACAGTTGGTTGTAGTTATTTCGGTTTGGATGTTTTTATTCAGCTTGCTTTCTTCGCTATTTTCCTCAATCTTTTTTATATAGGGTTTAATATCGAGCACACGTGTCCCGTTAATGGCATCAAGACCTTTTACATAAAGCACGCCGCTTTCTACTTTCAAAAGCTCTATGAAGGTTAACACTCTCCTGTTCGGAAAGTACGGACTTCTGCTTGCAAAAACTCCTTATATTTCTTCATCATAGCGGCGACAATGGATGAGCTCATATCCTTTCGATTTGCTGAAGTAAAATATGATATAAAGTTTTTCAAAGTCTTCAATCCGATAAAGCCTTCTGCCAGTTCTTCTTCAGGAAGATTTTAGAAACCTTCTGGTAGACCTTTTCATCGTACACTGCCTCAAGATGGTCATTCTTCACGTAGCCTATAGGGAACGTTTCGATTGCTTCGGAAGCCGTCTCCGGGTCTTCACTCATTTTTTGCCTCAAAGCAGGAGACACAGACTATTTTTCCGTTTCTCACCCTTCCAAGAGGTTCCATAAAACCTTCTCCGCATTTACTGCAGATCAGGGTAGGTAAATTATGGCTTTTTCCGGAGACTCGATTTCCACTTCCCTGATCCAGAAAAGCTCTTCCTCTGGCATTTCCAGAATTTTCTGGCTTATTGCTTCGTGTGAAGCCCTAAATTCCTTTGTTTCATCAGGGTTTGCAGTGCCGGCCCTTACTTTTGCGAAGAGTGCATTGTGTTTTTCGTCCTGAGGAAGGGCGTCGGGTTTCAGGGAAATTCTCAGGGATTTTTTGTCACCCCTTTTGAAGTATGTATAAACATGCTTACCATAATCTTTAAAAATAAGGTTTCCTTTCCCGCAGATACAGCCGTTTATTGCCTGAATGGCATCAACAGCGCAGGATCTGTTTTCCGCAATTGCAACCAATTCTTCGTCTTTGCTCCGGGCTCTAAAGTGATTGGCAGCTAGTACTGCTACTCTGTAGCCAATTGAAAGTCCTGGACAGACATGCCCATGAAATTGTACAGCAGTATTGAAATCCAGGTTTTTGACCCCTACTTCAGTTAATCTTCCTGTTAGATATAGTTAATTTTGGTAAAATAGTTTCATATTATCTATACTGTGCGTGGACAAGATCAAGACTTTCGAAATCGTACTGTTTGTTGTTCTGGAATTCCTGATCACCGGGGAATGTGTCATAGGCGCTTTTGAGATCGTCCTGCTATTTTTTTAATCGATTTCGTCACCATAGCTATAGCAACTGACAACTCCAGGCCTGCCAGGAAATTCAAGTCAAGGGACATAACATCGCTGGCAAGAGTTGCGGTACTGCTGGGCTGTTGATAGTGGCTAAATCTTTCGGGCTACTATGTCGGGATGACCCATCTGGGACTCACCGGCGACACAGGCTGCACACTTTTGTCTTTGACATGCTGATTTTCGGAGGCATGTTTACGATACTTGTGGTGAGGGAGAAGGGCTATTTCTGGGAGTCTATCCCCAGCAAAACACTCATGACAGCCATAAGTTGCGATCTCGTCATAACTTTCACAATATCAACCTTAGGGATCCCGGGCCTGATACCGATCCCTGCCTATTTTATACTGCTGGCGCTAGCATGATATTTTGCATTTTCCCTGATCGTCAATGATATGGTCAAGGTCCACGTATTTTAATATTTTAAAACAAACCCTCGCAATTAATAAGTTATTTATACCACGTCCCATATGTGTAATTTGATGGTCAATAGAATTAAGCGCAGGGTATCGTGCCTTTTGAAGGCCAATTTGAGACAGCCTGAATATACTGAGTTTTAATAGTAGCTGAATAGTTACTATTCAAAGTTTATAAATATGCATACATGTGTGAAATTAAATTCTGTTTCCCTCCTTGTGGTACGAGCCAGTATGACTCACGACTAAAAGAATTGTTAACGTAAAAATTCCATATTGCATATAGGGCTCGTAACGAAGTAACTTAAGGAATCCATTTTCATTTTTGAACAAAACCGATGAAGTCGCTTATGAAAATGTTTATGTACAGTGTAAAAATATGCTCAAGTTATTCGCGGTGGGTATATAGAGAAAAGTTTAGAAAAATGCAATATCGTGGTGCATGAAAAAATGTCAAAATCACAAAACGTCTGGGCTGAGTTTTTTTCAGATAAGATATGTGGTGGTCACAGATCTTCGTCCGAGGAATTTATTTCCAAGGAAGCTAAGGAAAAACTATTCCATCTGGATGGGGGTAAAACACTTCTTGACTTTGGGTGCGGTGCCGGAGAACTCCTGGTTTACTACGCGCCGGAATATGAGAAACTTATAGGAGTGGATTTTTCTGCATCCATGCTTGATGAAGCAAACAGAAGAATCAGGGAAAAAAACTATGAAAATGTATCTTTAATCCTGGCTGACGACAAAACCGTCTGGAAGAAGCTGGACTCTTCTTTTGATCGAATAACTGCAGCTGGAGTATTCCAGTACCTGACATATCAAGAAATTGATAAGTTCATCTTTAATGCATCAAACTATCTTAATGAAGAGGGACGCATAGTATTGTTTGACATACTAGACTCTCGCTTATATCCATTGTGGAAAATAGGACTGTTCTCACAAGACCCTAAACCCTTGTATATTTTACGCAAAGTTGGTTTTGAGTTTAAAACTATGGTGTCTGCAAGCTTGAAAAATCGTCCAAGAGATATTCTCGGATATGCCCATAATCCCTATAAGGTTGAAAAAATTGTAAATAAACAAGGCTTTGAAATGACCTGTGTACAATCAATGTATTACGAATACAAATATCATGCAATAATATATCGGACTTAATGTTCAGATGTACATAAATCAAAGACTAAAGTCTCAAAGGTTTTAGAGCGAAATTAAAAACCGAAATGTATAAAATTAATCTGGTGGTTTAGTGGATCCCCGTAGTCACCTAAAAACATTTTTTCTCACGTTGTTTATTTTAAGCTATCTGTGCATTGGAGAAACAACAGCTTTTTCTAGTACAGGTTACATGGAAACCCATGAGAATATCGATAAGGGCATTATTACCTTGTTTTCACAAAACTACTCTAAAAATAACGGTGTTCCAAATAACGTTTTTATCGCAAAAGTTCAGGGAAATCATATTTTCGACAGCTTGTATTCAACAATTTATGGGACTCTGAAACCACATATTCTATTCAATAACACCTCAGGGGGACTGGAGTATAAGACGATAAGGGATTCCTGTATATTCCCTTACAGTTTATTTCCCTCTGCAGACACTGTTTTGGATTTTGGAATAAAAAAGTTCCCGGGAAATTTAATGAAATCTTCAGAGATTGACGGTTTCTGTGAAGTAGCTTCTATTCCAATGGTTCAGTACAGGGAACAACCAAGGCAAAGCGGATCACTATACATTTGTAATCTTACACCAATGGTTAAATGTACTTATCAGGTCTCGATGGATATAGACACGGATGATAATCATAGTTTTGTTGAGCTTAACAGCCCCGGTTCCAGGTTGATTATTCAAGGAATAAACAACAGAACCATATTAAGGAGTTATTTCGAAAACTCTTCCGGAGATATCAGATCCAAAAGCATATGCATCGGGAATACCACCGAAAAATCAGATTTTGAAATTGTATTTGATGGATACAACAAGACAAACACCATCTACGCAAAAGATGGCAGCCGTATTGTAACCTCATTTTATAGCTTCGAAAGGCAAAGACTACCGTATGTGGATTTTTCAAACGGATACATCAAGTTCACAGCTTTCATAATTGGAGAAGGAACGTACCTGGACGTCAATATACACAGAATAAACCAGAAAGCAGATAGAAAGCTCATAACCCCGATTGGAAATAACAAAATAATGCCTTTCGGGCTTGATGGACCCCACGCCAGAAACACAACGGAAAAAGGCATCATCTATCTTAGAGAGCGTCGTAAAAGTACAGAACTGTTAGATTTATAATAGAATGTTGCACTTTTCGTTTCTTTTCTATCCCAAATCAAATCACTTATATACGGTTAACACTTTCAT
>MDTP02000173.1 GCA_001714685.2 Methanosarcina sp. Ant1
AAGATTAATATTTACCATAAGATATAAAAAGAACTCAAAGTATAAAGCGACTCACAACTAAGTTGTCATGGTACTAGCATCTCAAAAACGGAGTTTACCTCATGATCGTAGTACACCCCTATATCCTTCACACCTGCTGATAGTCAGAATAAATCCCGCAATTAATATATTGGTTCTTAATATAAATGGGTTTAAAGTATATAGCTGCATACGATATACAAAGGGATTTTTAAAGGAGATATAAAGTATTCAAACTTTTTCCTGGAAAAAGAAATATATAATTATAGGTTTTTCTTTACTAAGTTATGGATTAGTTCCAAGCGGAATCGGATTTTCTAATTAAAAAGCATAAGTATAAGGAAATTTACATGAAAATTATAATAATCGGAAGTGGGCTTGCAGGCTTGTCAGCCGGGTATAAGCTTTGCAAATCGAATGAAATCATTATTTATGAGAAAGATGCGGAAATCGGGGGGATGGCCGCAAGTTATTGCCATGATTATACCGGGAAAAAGTATTTCATCGAAAAATATTACCATCATATATTCAGGAGCGATTCGGAACTCATTGCCCTGATAAAGGAATTGGGGCTTGAAAGGCAGATGCTGTGGCTTAAGGGAAAAAATGCCTATTTTGTAGACGGTAAAAACTACCCTATGAACACTCCTTCTGAAATTTTACGTTTTAGTCCTCTCTCTTTTAATGACCTGGTGAAACTTGGTCTGCTGGTTTTCAAAATAAAGACAATAAATGATACTACTTCTTATGACAGAATAAAGGCAAAAAACTGGATTATAGATACTGCAGGTAAATCAGTATATGAAAACTTTTTTGCTCCTCTAATGAAAAGTAAATTTGGCGATAATGCTGAAAACATTTCTGCAGCCTGGCTTATAGGGCGTGTGAAAATAAGGTCAGATAGAGGAACAGAAGGAGAAAAATTAGGGTATTTGAGAGGAGGGTTCAACTCCCTGATAGGAGCTCTGTCAAGAGAAATAACTGCGCATGACGGCAAAATTTTGAAAAATAAAGAGGTAACCGAGATTGTGATCAATGACAATAAGGTAGAGGGAGTAATTACAGACGGAAACTTTATAGCTTGCGATGCGGTGATTTCAACTGTTGAGCCCAGAGTGCTGGAGATGCTCACAAAAAGCAAGCTCGGAAACCTCCAAGAAACCCTACGGAATATCCGTTATCAGGGAACTGCGTGTGCCCTGGTCGGACTTGATAAAAGGCTTATGAGAGATGGGAATTACTGGTTGAACATAAAAGCTGATGTGCCCTTTGGAGCTGTAATTGAGCACACTAATTTTATGCCTTTTGAGGACTACGGAGAGCACCTCGTCTATATAACTTCCTATTTCCAGGACGAAAAGGATTTTCTCTGGGTAAAGAAAGAAGAAGAAATCCTGGATTCCTACCTTAGGGGATTAGAAAAGATGTTTCCTGATTTGTCAAGGAAAGATGTTCACTGGGCAAAGCTCTTCCGCAGAATGGATACTGCGCCTGTGTATGAACAGGGGTATCTTGAAAAGGTTCTCCCATTTGTCGCGGGTCCGTCAGGGCTTTATCTTGCAGGAATGTTCTCTTCAACCAATTACCCGGAAAGAAGTATGAATGGCTCTGTAAAAGCCGGGTTCGAATCTGCAAACTTCTTTATAAAAAAAGATGAGAATTGCGACAACTGCTGGCTCGACTGAGGAGGATGTCTCTCGAATTTTCACTACAATAGTTAGTATGCAAAGAAGGGCTACCTGACTCAATATAGTCTCTCAGGACGAACTATTATATAGTCAAAGGGATAATAACAATATACTGTCTGTACATGCGGAAAGAAATTCTGCGTGAATACCTGTCTTTTCGAATTTATCATTCGTGGGGATTTTGGCAATGATAGATAAGGAAAAGACAGCGAAATTCGAAAAAAATCTGGACTTCTGCCGTTAATCGGCCTTTTGGGGGCTTGCAGGTCACACTCGTGCATAGGGTATGATATATGGGAAATATTTTTTTCCATGAAGCTAAGCTTTCAAAAAGAATCCCGGACGCTGTAAAAAGCTGTCGAGCTTCCGGGGAGGGGTATTGGACAGCGTACAAAATAATAGGAGTGATAAAATATGCTATTTATGGACGTTAGTACCTGGGAACCTTCGAGCCGTGATAAGATTCTTGAACACTTTAAGAAACTGCAGGTTCCGGAAGGAATCGATGTAATCAACCAGTGGATTGACCTTTCCGGTAACCGCTATTATATCCTTTATGAAGCAGAGAGTGCCGAAGCATATGGAGCTTTCAACCTTCCCTGGTCGGATATCTGCATAATTGACAGCGTGCCCGTCATGGAAGCCGCCGAATTCATGCAGCTTCTGCCAAAATATCAAAAGTAAGCTCCACAGCTTATTGATACGCTTTTGCAGAAAAAAACAGCTCGATGAGCTGTATCTCAACTGGCTCATCGAAAATCTGTATTTTATTGTTCTCAAAAGCGAAGATTCTGTAAGGTTCTGTTTTTGCAAAGTATTTCAGGTTTTTAACATTATCGTTTTTAGATCCAGATATTCAGAAAGAGCATAAGGTCCGTTCTCTCTTCCGATTCCGCTTTCCTTAACTCCGCCAAAAGGTACCTCAGGAGCTATCTTAAGGTGCTGATTTATCCATATAATTCCTGCATCCAATTGCTCACACCCGGAAATAGCTCTATCTAAATTCTTTGTCCAGATAGATGCCCCGAGCCCATAACTGGAATTATTCGCTTCTTCAATTGCCTCATCAAGATCCTTAACTCTGACTACAGGCAGCACCGGGCCAAACACTTCTTCCTTCAAAAGCCTGGATTCCCTGGGAACATCTGCAATAAGAGTGGGCTCGAAGAAATAGCCCCTGTTGCAGGCGCTGTTTGCAGGAACCTTTCCTCCGGTAATTATCCTGCCCTCATCCTTTTCTTCAATTTCGGCTACGAGATCTTTTACATATTCCCATTGCCTGCGGTTGTTAAGAGGGCCCATATCGATGTTTTCATATATTCCATTTCCGACTCTTAATTTCCAGACGGCGGCCTCGAGCTTTTTTATGAATTCTTCGGCGATGGATTCAAAAACATATAGCCGCTTGACAGCCATGCAGGTCTGGCCGCAATTGTAAAACCTTCCTCTGAGGGCTCCGACAACGGCGCTTTCAAGGTCCGCGTCATCACAGACCAGCATGGGATCGCTTCCTCCGAGCTCCAGAGTTACTCTTTTCTTCCCACTGACTGCAAGCTCAGCTACACGTTTTCCAGTCGCTGATTCCCCTGTAAAAGATACTTTTTTTACTTTATGGTTGCTAACAAGAGCTTCCCCTACAAGCTCCCCTGGGCCTGTCACTACATTGAGCACGCCTGCCGGGAGCCCTGCTTCACTCAGGATAGAAGCGAGGGTAAGGTTCGTAAGAGGAGTATTGCTTGCCGGTTTAAGCACAAGCGTATTCCCGGAAATCAGGGCAGGACCTATTTTCCAGGCCATAATCAGAGCAGGCATATTCCAGGGAATTATGGCTGCACAGACTCCCAGAGGTTTTTTTACAGTCATAGCATATCCATTCTGCGGAATTTGGATGAAGTCCCCGTGAAAACTGCCTGCAAGTCCGCAATAATATTCAAGGACATTTGCAAAACCCTCTATTTCGTTTCTAGCTTCGATAAGGGGTTTTCCCTGTTCCTTTGTAATCAGGGCAGCAAGTGAATCCTTTCTTTGCCTTATGATCTCTCCAGCCCTGTAAAAAACTCCAGCCCTCTGCTGAGGAGATGTAGAAGCCCAGCTGCCAAAAGCCGACGATGCAGCTTCGACAGCATCTGCCACATCATCGCCTGTACCCCTGGGAACCCGATCGATAAGCTCACCTGTTGCCGGGTTTATAATATCGAAAAACTCGCCTCTGATCGCTTCCACAGCTTTTCCGTTGATCTGCATTTTCATATCTATCAGTATTCGCAAAGACCTATTTTAAGCTAACAAGAGCTAGCTTAGAGGGAACAATTAAAATGTAAATTGAAAAAATAAAGAAAGAGTGGGAAGAAAACCGTCTTCCTATGCAATAGAAATATAAACCTGTTTACAAAATACATATTATCGGCACTCGTCAGGTGAATAAAAATGGGGAAATGGGGAAAT
Source organism: Methanosarcina sp. Ant1 (assembly GCA_001714685.2). Taxonomy (GTDB): domain Archaea; phylum Halobacteriota; class Methanosarcinia; order Methanosarcinales; family Methanosarcinaceae; genus Methanosarcina. The sequence goes on from MDTP02000173.1 coordinate 4,152, forward strand.
GGGGTAAAGAGGATGCCGACTATGAAGAATCTTCAGAGATTTTAATGATTTTTCGGAGTAAATGAAATGAGTAGTGCTCCGAATATAGGTTATGCATAGAGAGTGCACTTTAAGAGGATGAGCTTAGAGGATAGGCTTTAGAGAGTAGGCTTTATTGAGTGCACATTGAGCAATCCATTTTATAGGGAAGAGAGAAGTGTTAGACTATCTTCACGTAATCTTTTGGTTTATTCTTGTAGAGATCTTGGGCTTAATTTCCATACCTCTTGCCGGAATGGTTGGAGACAGGCTGGCTGATAGAGGGTATTCTGCAGCCCGGACTCTGGGAATAATGCTTTTTACATATATGTCCTGGATTTTTTCATACCTATGGGGTTTTAGCAGAATCACGATCTTTATTTCATTGCTTGTGCTTTGTCTTATATCGATTAGTGTTTATAGGAAACAAAGATATTTTCCAAATAAAGAGACCCTTCTTTCGAATGAGCTCATATTTGCATCAGCGTTCTTTTTTTTCCTGATTATACGCATTTATATTCCCAGAATCTACATGCATGAGAAGTTCATGGATTTTGCTTTTCTGAACGCAGTAATGAGAACTTCTTCTTTTCCCCCGGCAGATCCCTGGTTTGCAGGTGGGTTCCTAGACTTTTACTACTATCTGGGATACCTTTCAATTGGGGTTTTGGGAAAACTCTGTTCTGTCGAGCCTTCCATACTTTTTAATCTGGCAATTGCACTTATTTTCGCCCTTTGCTTCAACCTCTTTTTCGGTTTCGGGTATAATCTTACCAGTGGAAAAGCGAAATATGGTTTAATAACTGCAATAGCAGGAGCTTTGCTTGGGAATATTCAGGGGTTTATAGAATTCATAAATGTTTATATCGTCAAAGAACCGGTCTCGATGATGGGGTACTACTGGAGCAGTTCAAGAGTCATTCCATATACAATAAATGAATTTCCCTATTTTAGTTTCATACATGGAGACCTGCATTCCCATATGCTTGCAATTCCCTTCTATCTGCTGGTGCTTACTTTCCTCCTGAACATATATTTTAGAAAAAACGCGAACCAGGTATTTGAAAATACTCTGGCATCTATTATTTTTTCATTATCTCTAGGATTCTTATTTCCTACGAATTCTTGGGATTTTCCTGTATATTTCGGGCTCACGTTTTTGATTTTTCTTGTTTATTACTACGAGCATTACATCTATAAAAGGGATTTATTAGGTTCGATTTCTGGATTTTTCAAAACAATTACTTTCGTTTCCATTTTTAGTGTTCTGCTATACCTGCCCTTTTACCTGTCCTTTAATCCCAAAGCAGCAGGAGGCTTTGACTTTGTCGGGCCGGAACTTCGAACAACAGTTGATAAATTCCTTATTTTGTTTGGTTTTTTCCTTTTTTTGGCTTCCTCATTTCTATCTAGCAGGCTGGACAACAGCAAAAAAATTGCACATTTTGTGATATGGATAGCCACCTCATCCATTATTTCTTCAGTGTTGTCAATTCCTCTGCTTGTAATCCTTTTCCCTCTACTTGCCCTTTCACTCTTTTCATTCCTGAGAGACCTTCCTGACAGAAGCCCTGCAGGATTTATATCCCTTCTAATAGCAACAGCCGCTTTCATTGCTCTCCTCTGCGAACTTGTTCGTCTCGACGACCACATTACGGGAAGCTTTGCCAGAATGAACACGGTTTTTAAATTCTACATGCATTTATGGATCTTCCTGGCTATTGCAGCCTCTTACTCATATTATGAGCTCTATTCGCGCTACAAAACCTGGCCCATGAAAGGCATGCCTTTGAGGAAGGCTTATGCGAAAAAAGTCTGGACGGTTTCACTAGTGCTCCTGGTCATTTCATGTTCCTTTTTTCCCATAGTTTCAACCTTTACGAGAATTAAGGATATGAACGCCAAACCTGCTCTTGACGGAATGGAATATATGAGGGAATTGGACGAGGGTGATTATAATGCTATAAAATGGATACAGGAAAATATCGAAGGAACTCCAGTAATTCTTGAAGCTTCTGATGATGACAGCAGTTACACTTACGTATCCAGGGTCTCTGCAAACACCGGACTGCCTACGGTCCTTGGCTGGGCAAGGCATGAGCATTTCTGGGGAAGAGACCCCGAAGAATTAAGAACACGGATAGCAGATGTAAATTATATTTATAGTACTGACAATAAAAAAAAAGCGCTTGAGCTTATGGACAAATATAATGTGAGCTATGTATATATTGGGCAGCTTGAAAGGCAGCTATATGGGGTAAGAATTGATAAATTCGAAGACAAAACTTATTTTGAGCGGGTTTACCTGGGTCCGGTCACGATATATAAGGTAAAGAGAGGTCTATAATTCTCTCGTTTCAGAGGGAAATCCTATTCAGGCTAAACGAACCTGTAATTCAGGTCAAATATTACATTTATCGTGAGGCTGGGAATTCCATTTGAATGTAAATCCTAACAGTAAACAAATGTCAAGAGGTTGTTTGTATAACCAGCGTTTCTGTGGTTCTACCAGCTTATAACGAAGCAGCGAATATAGAAAAAACTGTTTTTGTTACAGCTGAGACACTTTCTAAAATAACTGATCGCTTTGAGATTATTATAGCAGAAGACGGAAGTACAGACGGCACGGACCGAATAGCCTCAATGCTCTCGAAGAAGTACACTTATGTTATTCACCTGCATTCGGATGAACGGCAGGGCCGGGGGAAGGCTCTAACCAGGGCTTTTAAGGCAGCTTCAGGAGAAGTACTCTGCTACATTGATGTGGACCTTGCAACAGATATGAACCACCTTGAGAAACTGATCAGGGCTGTGAGTCTAGATGGCTACGATTTTGCCACAGGTTCGAGAATGATGCCCGAAAGCGATGCAAAAAGACCTTTTAAGCGGGAGGTTGCAAGCAGAGGATATAACTTTCTGGTGAGGCTTTTTTTGAGTTCAAAACTCTACGACCACCAGTGTGGCTTTAAGGCTTTCAGGAGAGAAGCTCTCTTTGAACTTCTCGATGAAATCGAGGATCAGCACTGGTTCTGGGATACGGAACTACTTGTTAGGGCGCAGCACAAAGGGTACAGAGTTATGGAATTTCCTGTTTACTGGAGGCACGGGGGATCAAGCAAGGTCAATCTGGTAAAAGATGTTGGAGGAATGGGGTCTGAGATTTTCCGGCTCAGGGGGGAACTTTATCTTCCACGCTTCATTTCAGGAAAAGGAAAAATTTTCCTAACCGCAATCCTCGCAATTCTGATCCTTACATTTGTTGCAACCTTTCTGGGTGCGTCGGATATTCTGGAAAATGTAAAGCACGCATCCTTCGAGACACTAGTCCTTGCCTCTCTTGTATACTGCATTTCCTGGCCTCTCCGAGGAATCCGTTTCCAGCAGATTCTTAAAAGGCTAGGAAATCAATACGGACTTGGATTTCTTACAGGCAGTATTTTTATTAGCCAGTCTGCAAATGTAATTCTTCCGGCACGGATAGGAGATTTAAGCAGGATGTATATCCTGAAAAAGAGCAAAGATCTTTCCCTTACAACAAGCCTATCTTCGTTAACTGTAGAAAGAGTCTTTGATATAGTTGCAATTACTTCCATAGCAATACTTTCGTCTTCAGGCGCAGCGTCCCGTTTTGAGCTCGCCCCCTGGATGGATTCCATGATAAAGCTGTCCGGGCTTGCGGTAATCCTCTTTTTCGCAATCCTCTTTGCCATATCTTTCAGAGAAGGCCGCACAAAAAATGGATCCAAGATATCCAAAAAAGAGAATTCTCCAGGTGGGCACCTTGGAAAGATAAAGGATTTTTCATTCACTTTTCTCCACCAGATGAGCATCGTTGCAGTACAGCCAGGCGCTTTCCTGACAGTAACCGCCTCTTCCCTTCTGATATGGGGAATGGACATTTTCACCTGCTACCTGGTTCTAAAAGCTTTTCCGACAGCAGGAGTCGACCTATCTTCCACATACATGATTTCCCTTATTTTCCTGGCTGTGGCCATCGGAAACATTGCAAAGACCTTTCCCATAACGCCGGGAGCGATCGGGACCTATGAAGTCGCCCTCACTGCAGTCTTCGGGCTTGGAGGGATCAAACCTGAAATTGGGTTTACAGTTGCCGTGCTCGACCATATTATAAAGAACTCAATTACCTTGATCGGAGGCGCTTTTGCTCTCTCAGGACTAGGGCTCAGGTGGAAAGAAGTGCTTTTCGCAAATACGGATTCCTTAAAAGGATGAGGCAACCCAGGCTGGAAAAACATGTTTAAAAAATGACCTTTAAAGAGCCTTCAAAAGAGGAAAATTCGAGTAACGAGAGCCAGTTATTGGAAAAATCATAAGCATAAGACTGACTCTCAAGACACACTAATGAAGTATTCCGGTTGTTCTGTTTTCTATTTACAGTACTTCACCAACTCGTAAGCAGTGATTATATAATCCGATTTCCAAAATAATAAAAGAGCTATATATATTGGG
>MDTP02000174.1 GCA_001714685.2 Methanosarcina sp. Ant1
ATCAAGCGCCGCTATTATTCTGAGAGTTGCAGCATTTATATTAAATTATAACTTTTTTCAGTAGGCTGAATAGTTACTGAAATAATTGAGAATATGGAGGCCTCACTGGCAAGCTTCAAGGAGATTATGATCACAATCAATGGTGAAAGCGAGCAGTGATTAAAAGTAAATTTCACATATGTGCTAAAAATTTAAGAATTTAACTAGTGTCAAGAAAATTTAGTTATGGAACATAATATTCGGATAGTTTCTCATCAGTATGTAGGAATTAGATAGCTCCTCATCAGCATATAGCGGTTCAGAGCTTATCGAGGCGATCCAAAATTAAATTTTCATGATGCTAGTGCTTCGATTCCAAAATAGCTACATAATTCTGTAGGTAATTTTAGTTTTTAACTGAAATATCTACCTTAAAATTACTCGATGTTCTATAAGCACCTCCAGCAAGGGCAGGCATGGAAAAACTCGCTTAACACTTATAACCGCAGAAAACGCGGAAAGCGCGGAAGAACTGTGCCCTTGTTCCCTTTCTTCAGCGTTTTCACATGGTTCTCAATCTCATTTTTGCAAATTCGTCCTCTTGAGCGAAGCGAAAAGGACTTCGTGCTCCCGAAGCGAAACTCGGGGAGCGAAGCGAAAAGGACTTCGTGCTCCCGAAGCGAAACTCGGGGAGCGAAGCGAAAAGGACTTCGTGCTGTTGCACTTGCAGTGCAACTCCCAGAAAATCTCCGATTTTCTGTGATCCCGAAGCGAAACTCGGGAAGCGAAACTCGGGAAGCGAAACTCGGGCGGTTGAACTAAAAACCATTAGTAAGATCCTTCAAACAATCTAAATCATAATATTTGTGACAGAGCTGCTTTTGCACTTTGAGGCAGTTTAGATACCCATAACTTAATAAATTTTATTATACATATCTATCACTCAATGAATTATGTTCTTTATTTTTCTATGGGGGATAATTTACATATTTATGATCCCGCTAGTCCTTTTTTTCTTCATATATTTGATAAAAGGCGGGGCATAATATGATGCATAAAAGGCGTCATCGTCATTCTATGTTGAAAAGATACGGTCAAATAATTGAGGTTCTCCAAAAATATGGGTTTGGATATATTGTTGACCAGTTAGGTTTGACCGGTTTTAGGAACTTTGCCTTCAGGTTCACGAAAAAGAAAAATGAGGGTCATCTCAATACCTCAAAACCGGTTAGAGTACGAATGATGCTTGAAGAACTGGGTCCTACCTACATCAAGTTAGGTCAATTATTAAGCATGAGGCATGACATCATTCCCCCGGAATATGCCGCCGAGTTCTCAAAACTTCAGGATGATGTACCTCATTTTGATTTCGAGGAAGTTGAGGTAATTATTAAAGAAGAACTCGGACATCCCATCGAGGAATTATTTGATAATTTTGATAAAAAGCCACTTGCTTGTGCATCTATTGGACAGGTACATCGGGCAAAGATAAAAAATGGTGATAACGTTGTTGTGAAGGTCCAGCGTCCTGGCATTAAAGAAGTAATAGAATCAGACCTGGATATCATGTACAGTATGGCAAAACTTGTGAATGAACACATACCTGAGTCAAGGCTATACAGGCCAATTGAAATTGTTGATGAATTATCACGCAGTATGCTTGAAGAAATAGATTATACTCAGGAAGGGTGGAACACAGATCGTTTTGCATACAATTTTAGGGATAACACGCAAATTCACATTCCTAAAGTTTATTGGGATTACACAAACAAACGCGTACTGACCCTGGAATATATCAAAGGTATAAAAGCTAGTCATGTGGATTTACTGGATAAGCAGGGGTTGGACAGAAGCAAAATAGCTCTTGTCGTGGGAGAAGCTTTCATGCAGCAGGTATTTGATGATGGCTTTTTCCACGCCGACATGCATCCCGGAAACATACTGATAATGGCAGACGGAAACGTAGCATTTCTTGATTTTGGGATGACAGGTCACCTTTCCTCAGAAATGAGTGATATGTTCCTGGACGGACTGACGGCGTTAGTTAAAGGGGATAGTTCTCTCTTGGTAGAATTGTCCAGGGATATGGGTTGTATAGATTATCATGTAGATACAAGATCCTTGAAAGTGGACATTGAATACTTTCTCTCTAAATACTATGGTAGGGCTCAGAAACATCTTGATGCTTCTGTAGTAATTGAAGAGTTTATAGGTATTTTAAGAGAGCATCAAGTCATAATACCTCATAATATGGCCTTATTAGTAAGAGGTATGGTGGCGGTTGAAGGATTTGGACTGGTAATTAATCCCAATTTCAATATAACTGAGCTTATCGAACCTTATGCGAAAAAAGAAATAAAGGAGCGTTATCATCCGCAAAATCTGGCTCGCAGAACCTACAGTAATATTTTAGGCTGGTCACGCTTGCTTCAAAAAGCACCGACCAAAATATCACATATACTTGATCATGCTGAAAATGGTTATCTAAGAATAAAGGTTGAATCTGAGGAAGGTAACCGGTTAGTATCAGAAATAAACATTGCAAGTAATCGTCTATCTTTCAGTTTGATCGTCTCTGCTATGATCGTCGCTTCATCTCTGATCTCTCAGACAAATATGAAACCTTTGCTTTGGGGTGCGCCTCTTCTTGGCACTCTCGGATTCTTGATTGCAAGTGTCTTTGGGCTGTGGCTTGTGTTTAATATGCTCAGGACAGGTAGGGTATAACTCTCTTGTTTTTTGACTATTGTTTTTTGACTATTGTTTTTTGACTATTGTTTTTTGACTATTGTTTTTTGACTATTGTTTTTCAGTTCAACCGCCCGAGTTTCGCTTCCCGAGTTTCGCTTCGGGATCACAGAAAATCGGAGATTTTCTGGGAGTTGCACTGCAAGTGCAACAGCACGAGATCCTTTTCGCTGCGCTCAAGCGGACTGATTTACAAAATTACAGTTTTTTCTGTGTTTTCCGCGTTTTCCATGGTTATGAAACCTGGATTGAGTTTTTTCCGTGCTTGCTGATGTTTTTTAAGGTGATATATTTTGGATAATGTTAATCTGTTGAATAATTCTAGTTGAAGTTATTCGCCAGGAGTTACACTTTATAAATCCGGTCATATGCCAGATATGGGGTTAAAAAGTGTAATTAATTCATTAGTTTACTATTTTACTATAATTGACCTCAAGCATTTTCCAATCCTTAATTTGAGTTTGGTTAATATTCATATTTGTGATTTCTACTCATTCTGCGCTCGTTTTGCTCCAGAACTGAGTTATATTTTGAGTTTCGTAGATAAATTTCATTGCTCTTCGGCTAAGGATGGCAGTGTAACTACTGCTTTTCAGTTGCCTTTAAATCCCATAAACTATCTACTATTTCCTGATCGATGTGGCACGGAAAAAGCAATTTGAGAAGCCCCTATATGGGGATAAGGAAAGCCTGCGCTTTGCGACCCCTGAACCTATTGCCCGCTACAGGGCACAGCGCCTGAGATGTAAGACTCTGGCTGACATCAGCTGCGGGATAGGAGGGCAGACTGTCTTTTTTGCACAGCAGTGTGAGTTCGTCTATGCAGTGGAAATCGACCCCGGGAAAATCGAGTATGCAAAGCAGAACTGCGAGATGTACGGGCTTGATAACGTAAAATTCATCTGCGGAGATGCCCTTGACCCAAAAGTTATAGAGCAGATTCCGGCAGTTAATGTAGTATTTTCAGACCCCTTCCGCCCGGCCGAAGAAGATGAAAGGCACGTCTCAAGTCTGGAACCCGGGATTCCGAATGTGCTTTCGGCTTACGGCGAGAAGACTCAGAATTTCGCATTTGAAGCTCCGCCCCAGATGCCGCCTGAAAGGATTCCTTTTGACTGTGAAAAGGAGTACATCTCCTTAGATGGCCAGCTCAACCGCCTGACTCTTTATTTCGGCTGGCTGAAGCAGTATGACCTGATGGCTGTGGCTCTGCCTGCAGGCGAAGGACTGGTTTCAAAGAAAGGGCCGCTCCCGCAAATAAGGGAAACTGAGAAAATGAAACTCTGCGCCTATGAACCTGAACCCTCGGTAGTTGCAGCAGGGCTACTGCCTGAACTGGTGGAATCCATGATACAGATGGTAGGGCCCGTTATGGGGGCGTTCGAGCTCTTTAAAGTTGACAAAAAGAGGCTTTTGCTGACCTCGGATGCCCTGATAAAGCAGCCCATGATCAAAAACCATTATCTGGTCCTGAAGGTCTGCCCCTTTGAGCCAAGGGAGATCAATAAATTCCTGAAAGATAGAAATGTCGGGAATGTTGTGCTCAGGGCAGGCGTAAAACCCGAAGATTACTGGGAAGTCAGAAACGATGTTGAGAAAGGCCTTGAAGGAAAAAAGACAGTACATCTCTTCGTAAAAAACGGCACTGCAATCCTATGTGAAGTACTCTTTAACGACTAAAAGACTTTAACGAAAAGACTTTAAAGACTGAAAAAAGAGTTGACTGAGACAGATCTACAGATCTGAAAAGGAAAGTTCAAAAAATACAAAGTCCAAAAAAGCCCAAAAATCAAAAAGGTAAAAACCCGGGCTTTAAAAACCCGTTATTGGCTTTTGTTGTGTCTTAATTTATTTTGATTCATTCTATTTTTTAGGCTTCCTTGCACAGCATTTCTTTTATGAGCTCAATTCCGCTAGCAAGGGCATCCTGGATTCTTGTAGGATCGGTTCCGCCACCCATTGCAAGGGTAGGCTTTCCGCCTCCGCCTCCGCCAACAACTTTTGACATCTCACGGACGAGGTTACCGGCATTGATTCCATGATTTACGGCTTCTACTCCCGCAGCTGTTACGAGCTTAACTCCCTCAAAGTCACTTGCAAGGAGAGCTACCACTTCCTCATGCTTCAGGAGTTCGGCAGCAATCTTCTGCAGCTCAAGGGAATCAGCCCCTGGGACAAATTCGGCAATAACCTTGAGACCTGTAATCTCAAAAGCGTTTCCCAGCATCCTGTAAACCCTGGAGCGGGCAAGTTCTTCCTTGAGTTTCTCGTTTTCTTTCTTGAGGTCTTTCCATTCCCCGAAGAAACGATCGACACTTATTGGAAGGTGTTCAGGAGGTACACTCAGGGTCTTTGCAGAATCGTTAAGGAGAGACTCCATCTTTTGCATGGCGCGCACGGCTGCAGTTCCGGCTGCAAACTCGATTCTTTCCACGCCGTCCTGGATCCTCTCGCTTTTCAGGATCTTGATCGGGCCGATAAGCCCTGTACTGATGCAGTGAGTGCCGCCGCAGGCCTCGACATCCTCTCCCACTTTTACAATCCTAATTTTCTCTCCGGGAGGTACTCCACCCTGATAGAGTCCAAATCCATATATCTGTTCAGCTTCAGTCCTTGACATCCATTCTGTAGTCACACGCTTGTTTTCCATAACTATTCGGTTGGCCAGAAGCTCAATCTGCCTTAGTTCTTCAGGAGAGATATGTTTGTAATGCGAAAGGTCAAGCCTCGAACGATCTTCAAATTTCTGGGCACCGGCCTGCCATATGTGTTTTCCAAGAACTGCCCTGGCTGCATCGTTTATGATATGGGTTGCCGTATGGTGTCTGGCAAGGGCCATCCTGCGTCTTTCATCCACATTTCCTGTGGCTATATCGCCTTTACCGATCTCAATATCTCCGGCTGGATTATCCACAGTGTGAACGATTACGCCATCGTAGACCTGGACGTCTACCACTCTGTAAACAGCATACCCTGCGGTGATTGTTCCGATATCTGCAGGCTGCCCACCGCCTTCTGCATAGAAAAAGGTGTTATCCAGCACAATGTGGTTATCAAAGACGTCCAGGACAACAGCTTCGAATTCCAGGCGGGTAGGTTCGTCATAGAAGCGGCGCTTTGTCTTTGGGAGGTGCTTAAGATGGTCAGCAAATGGAACAATCTCTATTTCCTTTTCTTCTGCCTTGTTATGCATCTCACCAATAATAGAATAGAAGTTGTCTGGGAATTCTACTCTCACTCCGATTTCGGACGCTACTTCCTTTGCCATCTCTGGTGGGATTCCATGGGAGTCGTAGAGTTCAGTTAATTGAGACAGGGGAATCTTTCCTCCGCTCTTCTTAAAGTGAGATGCCAATTTCTGAATAATCCTGCGGCCTCTATCCATGGTAGCGTTGAATTTATCCTCTTCTGACTCCAGGATATCCTGTATTACAGCGAAGTTTTCCCTGAACTCAGGATACTCGGGCATATTCTTAATATGCATCTCTACAATTTCGGAGAGTGGGATTCTAATGTCAAGATCATGCATCATGCGCAAGGTTCTCCTGAGGACAAGACGGGCCAGGTACCCTGCCTTGACATTAGAGGGGATAATCCCGTCACCAAGCATGAAAGTCAGACAGCGTGTATGGTCAGTTATTGCGTAGACCTTTTCTACGGGTTCCATGATTGCTGAGAGTTTATCTACTGTCATTCCGATGCTTGAGGCAACTTTTTTCCGAAGCTCCATCAAGTTTGCCTTCTCACTTACATCCATAAACCCTGCAAGCCGTGCATTCTGGGCCAGAATATTTGCATAATCGGAATTGTCCAGTTCATGTTCAATCCCGGCAAGCCCCATGAGTTCATTTACTATAGTCGGGAAAAGCGCATCATAGATTGTAGGGGAACCCTTTGAAGCCCAGACAAAACGTTCGAGCCCATATCCGGTATCTACGATGTAATTGTCCATCTTCGAATATGTCTCTCCTTTAATCTGAATATCTCCCTTTTTGTCGGTCTTCAGATCCATGAAAACCAGGGTAGCAAGCTCAAGTCCATTTACGATAACCTCAACACAGGGTCCGGCATTGCCTCCGCCTGCCCAGGGTTCTTCTTTATAAGTTACGGCAAAGGGATCTACTTTTAGCGAATTCAAGAGCTCGTCGCAGAGTTCCAGAGTGTGTTCCTTCCAGTAGATTTCGTGATCTCTTTTATTGAAAGCATGATGCGCCATCATCTCAAAGCTTGTAAGATGGCGTCCGCTCCTGCCCACGGAATCCAGATCATTCAGACGAATGCAGGGCTGAGAAATCGTAAGGGGATTTGCAGGAGGGGGTACCTGTCCCGACGTTACGAAGGGCTGGAAGTCTGCAATGGATGCAATGGTGAGGTAAATGTCATTTCTCCAGCGGGCAACTACAGGATAGCGGTCAATCCTTGTATGCCCTCTTGCCTCAAAGAAGGAGAGATAATACTCACGCATGTGTGAAATATCGAATTCCCTGGAAAAGGCAGGATTCCCTATAAAGGAATAGGGATCGCAGGGCGCATCTCCACATGTATTTCGATCAAGGTCACGTGTCCAGAAGAACTTGCCACATGTCTGGCACTGCTTCCGGACAAACCCGTTATTTTTAAAAAAATCAAGTTGATATTCATCTTCAAGCATAACAATCACTCCGGAGGGTGGGGTTTGCTCTTCCCCGCTGCATTTGGGAACTAAAGGAAAGCATAATACCCCAGTTCAACCGTTTCAAGGAATCTCCAGGCCTCTGCCTCTATTACTACAATAATTCAATTCGTTTATCCGTCAATTTTTATACAAAGAATAGGCGAATTAAGCTGAAATAGTGAAATATCTGTAATTTGTATGCGAATTAACTCTTGCAAATCGAGTTGCTTTTGTAATATAAATAACTTACATAACATTGACGAAATATATAATAACCTTATATTAAAGTGGACCCATACTTATGGATCTTAACTTATAGAGGTAATTCTACAGAAAAACCTTATTCTTCATTTTAAAAGATAGGGAGTTAATTTATTTGAAGTAAAAGGCAGACTTTTTATTATAAAAGCTGCCCAAGAACCGAAAATGCGGAAAAAAATAGTCCTGAGCTCTTAGTTCTTCACCTGTAAAGGACCACGGTCTTTCCACGTACCTCTATCAGTGTTGATCTTGTGGCGTTTGCAATTTCTTCTGCAATAACCTTCACGTCTTTTCCCTCTTCAGCACTCTTCAGTATCCTTACCTTCACAAGCCTGTTAACTTTCATCTGCTTGTTTAATTCTTCAATCAAAGTTTCGGTTACCCCGTTCTTCCCGATATTAAGAATAGGGTTAATTTGGTTTGCTTCGGATTTCAACTGATATAATTTTTCTTTCTCCATTGCCCTTCCTCACATTGGTGATAATAAAACTAATGTTGCCAATTATGAAATACTTATATTACTACTATTACTACTAATGAATAGATTATCAGCTACTGAGAAAAAACCGTCTCCTTCTGGAAGCTCTTTACATTAAACCAGGTTTCCTCTTTTCTTTTCAGTATCTATATTCGAGCTTAATTCCACGAGTCTGAGTGGATCAAGCTGTTTTCTCCCTTTTCTCATCAGCATCTATATCAACGTTTCCTGGTAAACTTAAAGGCAGTCGGGAAAATTTCCTTTTCCAGATTCATATTAACTTTTCCACCATCTCCTTTTGCAGGTTTCAATGGGCAAGGTGATGACAGGTATATCTGAAATTCTTACCCTTATTTTCCTAAAAATAAGTGGAGTTTTCCAGATTCAGTACTTCACCAACTGACTTAAACTCTCAGCAAGATTTCATCTACTTATTTTATTTTTACCGTAATTGGGTGTTAAATTTTGATTTTCTCTTTCACAATGTTAGTTCTAGGTTGGAGTTGGCTGGTTAA
>MDTP02000175.1 GCA_001714685.2 Methanosarcina sp. Ant1
TAGGCAACGGAGAATTAACGAGTTCTAAATGCCAGAATAACCGGGCGGGCGGCCCATCAGCATACCCCATCCTTTAGGTTGGGGTGGCCGCACGCAGTTTGATTTTCTCGAATTATTATTCTTAAGAATTATTATAAAAGCACAATTTATTCTATGTTAACACACGTTCACTAATTGAGGGGGGTATTGATTCATGGAAAGAAAGTCGATTCACAATATTTGCATAATTATCTTCTTTGTGTTTGGGACAGCAATAACCCAGGCAGATGCTTCAGTTATTACCGTAGATGATAATGGAGGAGGAAACTACAGTACTATTCAGGAAGCTGTCAATAATGCACAAAAAGGAGATACAATCCTTGTAAGCCATGGATTGTATAAGGAAAACATAAAAGTGAATAAAGAACTCACAATTCTTTCACATTCTACTCTCTTAGGCGATCAGACTGACCGTACCTATGTCATAGGTGCGGTTCCGGAAGAAGGTATTTTTGACATTCTCTCAAGCAATGTGACAATAGAAGGTTTCCATATTGTCGGAAGTCCTTTAGGAACTGGTTTTCACAAAACCGGGATTTACCTTGAAAGAGTGCAGAAATGCTCTTTAATCAACAATACACTTATCTGAATGATCTTGGTATTTTCCTAAATGGTTCTCAAGGTAATTACATTAGCGGCAATCTAATAAGTCTTGGAAGTGACGGAATATCTCTTAATGACTCTGAGAACAATATAATGTTGAATAATCTGGTGGTAACAAATAGTCACGGAATTTTGCTTAATAACTCCTTCAATAATACCCTTATTAATAATACAACAAACTCAAGCACAATAGGGATTTACCAGACAAATGGAAGCATAGATTTCGTGCCTCGATTAAACGAGATTTTATCAGACAACAGTTCCAAAAATATGAGCATTAACAAAAATATATTACTGTTTTTATTAAACGAAAAATACTCAACGGATCTCCGGAATACTCAGGAAAAAAGTGATGTTGTCGAAGCGACCGAACTTGAGCAGATAAATACGTCCCTTCAGAGAGGCCCGGTTTTTTTAAAAATCGGAGCCGAATGGTGCCCTACATGCCGGTCTATGAAACCCATCATTAAAGAACTGGCAACAGAATACGGAGGAAAAGCAACAATAATGTCCATAGATGTAGACCAGAGCCCTAAAATCGTTGACTATTTCGGAACACGCTATATCCCCGACTGCTCTGTAATTATGGGTATCGAAGATGGAGAATACGTTTACATGCAAGAGAATGGGAACGTTAGCAAGGACAGATCACAGGCCAGGTTTGTCGGACTAAGGGATAAAGAAGTGTGCGAAAAACTTCTGGATCTCGCCCTTCTCCATGAAGCGAAAGAAAAATCAAATGAATACAATCTTTGATAGGTAGAATCAATTTCAAAAATTCCATATAAATTGGCAGAATTTACTTTAAAAACGCCATTCCCAATTTTGAATTTTCCTCAATATCATACAAACAGGCAGTGACATCTGACAATTGATATGATTAAGGGAAAATAAAAATATTTTAGATCCTGATTTCTTGTAATTTGGCATTTCCCGATAAAAGGTCACTAATACTTATATTTTGACGTATGTTTAGTCTAAAGAAATTATATGTGTGCTAATAGTCAAGAGTATATTTCAATAATCCGGAACACGGAAACAAGAAGTATTATTGAAATTTTCTCACATCCCTTACTGTTTTCTTCAAAAGATTTAAAAAGAAGGTTCCATCCAGCAACTATCCCACATGAAAGAACAACGTGTAAATATTAATACTTTAACATATATAAAGAGCAAACAAGGTCCGGGGTAGGAGTAACGGACCCGTGAAAAATGAGGAAAGGAGTTTAAAAAATGAGCTCAAGACCATCGAGCAGGCCAAGCAAAACGGAGCTATGGCCACAATCACACGGAAAACTAACAATGCATCTTAAACCTTCTGATAGAATTTTATTTAGAAAAGTTAACCAAAGAGGCTTTCCTGAAGCTGTAGGGATTTCAAACGTAGGGAAAAAGTGCACGGTAATATTTGGACACAAGAAAATGGAAGGTTTATACAGAGTCAATGAATCAGGTCCGCTGGAAGTCTACTCTGGGCGCAGCGTTGAGATATTACCTGAGGATGATGTATTCACCTGCCTGGTAGATGTTCGGGGTTTGCCTTCATCTGTGGGCGTAAGTAACGCTGGAAAGGATATTACTATTATAGTACACGAAGAATGAACATAGTAAATTTTCACATTATTAAAAGTAACTAATCGTGGGTGTTAGTTACTGAAATCCCCAGGCATAAGAAGCTCTCTAAATAGACCCAAAACACAGGAATGTACTCGTTTCATATTTAATCAAACTCACTCCGATCAAAAAAATCATAATACCCCTAATATCCGCCCTTCCTGGATACCTGGCTTACTGCAATACAAGGAAGCAAAAGTCCAGCAGGAAATCATAAGTAAGCTTACCTAAAGTACCCCCCTGGCTTAGATCTTCAGAATACTGACATAATTCGGCGTATTTGAGTAGGAGGATGGAGCCCCTGAAAATATTGAGAAAGCATAAACTTATTCAAAGATTATTTCAGGGGCTCTATAATTTATGCACTTTACAATACTTTTTTAACCCCGACATGCGAGGTATGACTCCCCATTTTAGGACTTGAAAGACAGACCAAATGGGCTTAATCCCGGATGCAGGAGTTGCTCGCAGTCTATTTGGATGATACAGGCGTGGAAGTAGAGCTGAAGCAGAACTTTTAGAAGGTTGGTCGAGATTATAAGGCGGAAATTTAGAATAATTATCAGGAGAGCTAACTCAAAAATATGAGTATGTAGACACGCAACTTTACAGGCTGTCTCAAAAGTAAACTCGATTCTACAATTGAGACAAAATATTATATCATAAGGCCAATTTGTACCTGAATTCAGGAAAAATATCCAATCTGAATTTAAAGTCAATATTGCCCATTACCCAATTGTAGAAATGGTTTGAGTTTTAAGACAGCTGTTTAGAGCTTTATGATAGGATTAAGCATAAAACATTGCAAAAAAATATATAAAGTAGCACGTTCATATCATCTTTTCATGATATCACAAATATGTGGGAGGGTTAACTGTTTGTGTATATTTTGATAATGCCTGTAAAGGATGAAGAAAAAATCCTTTGTGATGTAATTGAATCCATAATTAACCAAACTGTGAAACCTGTGCTCTGGTTGATTGTCGATGATGGAAGTACTGACAATTCTCCAAAAATAATACAAGACTTTGTGTCTAAATATGATTGGATAAAAACTATACAGTTACCATCTCACCCGAGGGATATAATTTTTCATGTATCTTACGTGTATAAATGTGGATTTGACCACATATTAAAATATTGTAATGATAATAAAATGGAGTATAATTTCATTGCTTCTATAGATGCGGATACAATATTAGAGACTGAATACTTTGAAAAGATATTGCATAAATTTGATACCAATGAGAAGTTAGGTATTGCAAGTGGGGGACTATATCATGAAATTGATGGAAATTTAACACTATCCACAAAAGTTGAAAATTTCCCCTCAGGCACAGGAAGGGTTTGGTCAAAAAAATGCTTTTTTGATACTGGTGGTTTTTCATTAGAACCTTCTGCTGATTCAATCTCAAATATAAAAGCCACACTGCGAGGTTGGGACACTAAAAGGTTTAACGAAATACAGATGGTAGAAAAAAGATTAACGAGCAGTGCAGAAGGATTATGGAATGGATATAAGTGTAATGGATATATGTCATACTATTTAAATAAAAATCCAATATTAATATTACTAGGTGTATTTCAATATACCTTGAGGAGACCATACTATATTGGAATAGCCTTTTTATGGGGGTATATAGTATCCTTTATAAAAAGAGAAGAAAGAACAAAAGATAAAGAAATTCGAGAATATTTTTGGACTCAGAGGTTAATGGAATACAAAAATATGGTAATTAAAAGAATAAAATCCTTAGTTCCTCACATAATAAAAACACGTTTTTATCCGAGAGAGAGGCAATCAAAATTGAACCGGTGAACCTCCTGAAAGTGACGGGGTATTCCCCGCAAAAAGTCTGTGGATTCCATAGAACATCACCAATTACAAAACAGTTATATTTCTGAATTGCGTAATCCTCCTAGATATTTTTATGCAGACAATTAAAGACCTTGTAAGGAATAGCGGGTTTTTGTTTCTTAATGGCGTAGCAACAAATATCCTCAGTTTCTTTGCTTTATTATACATTGCCCGTTATCTGGGTCCTGAAAAATACGGAATGTATACTTTTGTTTTTGCTTTCATTTATTTTTTCAGTTTCATTCCTGACATGGGAATTCATCAAATACTTGTAAGGGAGGCCGCGAAAGAACCCGAAAAAGCAGGGAAACTGATAGGCAATGGGACGATAATGCAGGTCTGTCTTTCGCTTGTTGCACTATTTTTAGCAGTTGTCTTTATAAATGTCATGAATTTTCCCCCATCCACGAAAAATGCATTATACGTAGCGTCTCTCGGGCTGCTTATTAGCGGAACTGGAGCCTACGGGATTATATATGAAGCAAAATTGAGAATGGAATACTCTTTACTGTTCAACCTGGCCAATAGGATCGTTTTTCTCGTATTTGTTTTTCTGGCTATTACAAATAATTCGAGTCTCAATGTTTTCATTTTCGCGTCGGTTTCAGCCACCTTTATACATAATTTACTCATGATCTTATTTGCAAAAAAGTTAGTTAAAGTATCTTTTGATATCGATCTCCCTTTGATAAAACAACTGTTAAAAGAAGCTATTCCAATAGCCATTGCCTCGGTTTTTACTATAATATATTTCAGGATTGACGTCCTTATGCTCTCCTTTTTAAGAGGAGATACTGAAGTTGGCCTTTATTCTGCTGCCTATCGCCTTACAGAGGCTCTTGTCTTCCTCCCCACAGTGATTACAACTTCCACATTCCCTTTAATGTCAAAATATTACAAAGATTCTTTTGATTCATTCAGTTTTGCGTATGCCAGGACTTTTAAGTACCTTTTTGCCACAGGTCTGCTGATCGCGGTCCTGGTAACTTTTGCTTCAGATAAAATTATTTCTATCGTTTATGGGCCTGAATATCAAAGCTCAGCAATTGCGCTGCAAATCCTTATCTGGACAACAGCAATTATGTTTATAATTACCCTTATCAGTACTACATGTATTTCAAGCGGAAACCAGCAAATAGTCTCAAAAAGAGCCTTATTAGCAGCATTACTAAACATAATTTTAAATCTGATCCTTATCCCTTGGATTGGCTACACAGGTGCTGCAATAGCTACTGTATTATCAACTTTCGGAGCCATGATATTTGGCCTATCGTGGATTCATAAAAACCTTGTACATGAAAATATACTCAAGGGAACCGTCTCCCCCCTAATAGCAGCAGGTTTGATATCTATATTTATTATCCTGTTAAGATCATATACAGATATCCTGTTTCTCAGTGTTATTTCTGTCCCGGTTTACGCTGCAGTTCTTTACATCACCGGCTGGATAGATGCTGTAGACAAAAACCTTTTTTTGAAACTGATTTCCCACCCGTCGCACGCTAAATAAAAAAATTCAATAAAAAAATTCACGTTGGATAACAAATCTACAAATATAAAAAATTATTATATTAAATAATTCAGATATATTTAAGTTTTAAGATATGAGGACATACCTTATTATTTTACCAGAAGTTCCACAAAATATTTACAAAGTTTTAATTTTTTTAATTTATTTTACACAGTGGTTATAATGATTCATACCTGGCCTTTAAAACTCAGAATTTGATATAAAATTAACCGGTATTGCTTTTTTAAGAAAAAACTCTATGCTAAATTTCGAAGACCCCATAAAATAATATAAAACATAATTAATATTAATTTGTTGTTCAATTTTATAATTTTTCATGTGGGAGTAATTTGTGCTCATAAACTATTTTTCGTATAAGTAATTTAAAATAATTAGGGGGATAATTATATATTGTAACTTAAAGCGAACATATTTAAAGCGAACAGATCAAATGAGTGAGAAATAACCGGTAGGACACGTGAATAAAGAATTGCCTGGAAGACGTTGATCCTATTGCCGAATAAATATGCTTGAGGGGTATATCCTTGAGCCAGTGTATCGGGTGACACGGGGAAAGGAAAATGACTCTTCCAGGCTTTCCTCCACAATCTTATTGATGTGATTTTTTTGTTGCAGGGGCTTCAAATGCCTTTTGATTGATCTGGGTTTTGGTTAAATTCGTTCATTAGATAGTTAGGGAGATTAATGATATTGATTTCTCAGTTTAATCGGTAAGTTCTAGTACATAATAGTTTTTTGAGGTAAATGGTATGAGAAAGAAACATGGGATTGGGATGAGTTTTATAGCAACCCTGGCGGCTTTGATGATGGTTTTAGTTGTCGGTGTGGTGAGTGTGCTGTATATAGGACTTAAGCATTTGAGAGACAAAATCAAGTTGTAGTGAAATTGGTTAAATTCGTTATTGAGATAGTTATGGGGTTTTATGCTATTGATTTCTCAGTTAATCGCGTAAGTCTTATCTTATTCTAAACTAGGGCCTCGAAGACTTGTCATCAATACTGGAGAATCAAGAATGGTCCTGAAAAACAGGCCTTTCAGACATCACCAAAATCTCCACCATGGCTTTTTTGCTCCCGGAGCTTAAATTTTTTTCTGATTGATGAGAGTTTGAACCTGCAGCATATAATTTCTATTTATCTCTGTCAAAATACAAAACAATCAATACAAACGCTGTTGTACTTTGTACGCGGACAGGCTAACTCGTATCTCAAAACTCTGGTTCTCAAGTGTCTTCAGTTTTCAACATTAATAAAAATACAGAGTTGCTAGACCCAAATAAAAATCTTTTAAAAAACGTTGAGTTGAATTCTTTTTTCATATTATATTACATAATAGAGAATGGAGGAAGCACCTGAATTGGGAAAGCACCCCAAAGAAGAGTGCGAGGAATGGAATTCGAACCCACGAACTCCTACGAGAATATACCCCTTAATACCTGTTTTCCCGGAGACATGACCTAATGCGATACCGGGACGCAAAATAATAAACATTAAGAAAGTTATAAAATTACAGGTATCCCAAAATATCAACTGATTAATGAAGAAGTATCAAAAGTAACTAGTATTTTTGTTAAGTTTAAGTAAGAGTATACACAGTTAGAAATAAGGGTTTGACTTAAAATGCCAAAGATAGACCTAAAAAAAGAAAACAAAGAACTTTACAACCCATCTGCAAAAGAAGTCTCAATTATAGACGTCCCTGAAATGAAGTTTCTAATGATAAATGGTAAAGGAGATCCCAACACATCACAAGAATATCAGGATGCAATAGAAGCATTGTTTTCAGTATCTTTTAAAGTTAAATTTATCTCTGGAAAAGAGAACTCGCAGGATTATGTGGTAATGCCTCTTGAGGGTCTTTGGTGGGTTGAAAATATGGAAGATTTCAGCATTCAAGATAAAAGCGGTTGGAAATGGACATCAATGATAAGACAACCCGACTTTATCACGAAAGACATAATAAAAAAGGCCATAGAAGAAGTAGAAAAAAAGAAAAATCCACCTGCACTTTCCAAGATAAAGTTTGAAAGCCTGCATGAAGGATTATCAGCCCAGATAATGCATATTGGCCCATACTCTGAAGAAGGACCAACTATAGAGAAACTACACAATTTCATTGAAGAGAAAGGTTATGAATTTGATGGCAGCAACCTTGGTGACAAACATCATGAAATATACATAAGTGATATGCGCAGAACAAAACCAGAAAAACTTAAAACGATTATAAGGCAACCCATGAAAAGAAGAAGTTAAAATAATAAAGAGTTTGGAGAAGACAAACAGGGAAACGTTTGAGATCTATACCGCGTTTGAGATCTATACCACGTTGGAAGTTTTAGTAATATCCGGGCATTCATGACGAGTCAGGTTTTTCAAAAAGGGAAGGATATTGTTCTTTTAGTGGTATGAGAAGCTCTTCGTCTAATTTTGCATTATGAAGTGTTTTCACTTTAGAAAGCTGATCAAGTGACAAGTTTCTTGCTATAAACAGGTTAGACCCCTCAAGGTTAGCCTCTTGAAGGTCAGCTCCTTCAAGGTCAGCTTTACGAAGGTCAGCTTTATGAAGGTCAGCCCGTTGAAGGTTAGCCCCTTGAAGGTTAGCCTCTTGAAGGTTAGCTTCATAAAAATCAGCCCTTTCTAGGTTAGCCACCTCAAGGTTAGCCCCTTCAAGG
The DNA here is from genome assembly GCA_001714685.2 of Methanosarcina sp. Ant1. Lineage (GTDB taxonomy): Archaea > Halobacteriota > Methanosarcinia > Methanosarcinales > Methanosarcinaceae > Methanosarcina. The sequence goes on from MDTP02000175.1 coordinate 8,318, forward strand.
TTGGCCACTTCAAGGTTAGCTCCTTGAAGGTTAGCTCCTTGGAGGTTAGCCAAATGAAGGTTAGCCTCTTGAAGGTTAGCTCCTTGAAGGTTAGCTCCTTGAAGGTTAGCCTTTACAAGGTTAGCCCCTCGAAGGTTAGCCTCTTGAAGGTCAGCTCCTTTACCGCCTGGAAGGTGAGCGTTTGAAAGGTCAGCCCCTCGAAGGTCAGCCCCTTGAAGGTTAGCTCCTAGAAAGGGCTGATTTTTATGAAGCTAACCTTCAAGAGGCTAACCTTCAAGGGGC
>MDTP02000176.1 GCA_001714685.2 Methanosarcina sp. Ant1
TTAGAGCCCAATTATTTGTTTGGCGACATAATATTGGTTTAATTAGGTATAATCCTTTCTATTTAACTTTAATTTGATATTAAAGTGTTTTAACATAATTTTTTTAAAAAATAGATCTTTTTAACATTCATTATTCCAAAATAAGGGACATTAACTAAAATGGCATAAGCTCAGCTATATTTTAAGTTAAAATGTAGCCATTTTCTTGATTTTTGGCTAATTTTTAGGGCAAATAACTAACATATAAACTAAAAATAGCTATGTTTTAATGTTTTGTAGCCATGAGCCTCATCAAGGAAAATTTACAGACATTACAGCCCACTCCCGACTCCAAAATGCAGAATTTAAAAAAGTAAATTATGGGTTCCAAGAGTAGCCCATTTTATTGAAGAAAGTGTTTCCTCATGAACATTCAGCCATAATGCGGGAATATATATTTTATTTCCTTTGGTATCTCTCCTTCCGCTCCTTCATCAGGAAATTCTTTACTTTTCAGGGCTTCGGCTTTTGCAATTTCAGGGTTCTGTTTCAGAAATTCAAGTGAATAAGCAGTAGTTTCTTTTGCAGATAATTGAAAAATCTCATCGATTTCTTCTCTGCTAAACTGCCCATGGTAAAGAAGAAGCTGAGTTACTTTTTGCCTGGAGGCTTGAGGCGCTTTTTCATAGTCTAGCGAGTAGAACAGTTTGCTTATAAGAACTCTTAAACTCGAAGGTCTGCTCCGCTCATTGTCTTTTAAGTCAAAAGGGCTCTGATTCTTTATTTTTTGTATAATTTCATTCATATCATACTGGCTCATGTTTAACACCCCTGCATAATTTGTTTTGTAAGCTAGATAAGGATTGGACTCCTGACTGTTGAATTCGTTCTGTCTCAAACCTATAGAAATTTGGTTTGCAAGCTAAATAAGAATTCCCAAATGCACCCTGAAAAGAAGATAACATTGGAAGACAAGGGCATATGGAAGTAAAGTAAATTGGAAAAAAGGTGAAAAGTGCGGCATCAGGAAATTGTTCTCATCATCTTTTGCTCAGTCGGGGTAACTTTCATCATCGCCGCAAAGTTCAGTATATCGGTGGTCTTATTTATGGTTACTGCCTTTATTGCTGCAAATTGTTCCTGTGCGGGGCTATTTTTCCGTATTAGACAAGATTAAATCCGATCACTCTATATTTATCGATCTCAAAGACTTTTGAGGAAGAAGCTTGAAATTCGAAGCCATAGCCGTAGAAAATATCCCTCTTATACATTATGGAGACGACCTGCCCTCGATTATCTGTGAGAATATCGAACTTCAGGACAGGGATATTGTTATCATTGCCTCGACTGTTGTTGCTAAAGCTGAAGGAGAGACCTTCAGGCTCGAAGATATCACGCCCGGGGAAAAGGCGCTTGAGATTGCAGCCCGAAGCGGGAAAGATGCAAGATTTATCCAGGCCGTGCTGGCCCGAAGCAGGGAAGTTCTTGTGGAAATGCCTTTTATGCTTGTAACAACTCTTGCAGGACACACCTGTGTAAATGCAGGAGTCGACGAATCTAATATCGAACACGGGTTTTTGCTTTACCCTCCGGAGAATCCGGATGTCAGTGCCTCAAGACTCGGAAAAGAGCTCGAAAGGCTGAGTGGGAAAAAATTAAGTGTCATTGTCACGGATACAAACGGGAGAGCTTTTAAGATAGGACAAACCGGTGTTGCCATAGGAATTTACAAAATAAAACCTATAAAACGCTGGATTGGGGAAAAAGACCTTTTTGGGAAAAACCTTGAGATCACAGAAGAGGCGATTGCCGATGAACTTGGAGGTGCCGCAAACCTCCTTATGGGTGAAGGAGCAGGCGGAATTCCTGTGGTTATTATTCGAGGGCTTGATTACTATTATGAAGACTGCACATCAATAAAGGAAACATACCGTCCTGAAGAGCAGGACATAATTAAAAAAGGGCTTCGAAGCCTTCAGAAAAAGAGTTGATTAAAGTGACATGCGCTTTAGAGCTCAGGTATTGGTTTAAAAAGAGATATCTGAAACTCTTATTTTAAAGAATTTTGCAAATATGAGAATAGTTCACTTCCTTCCTATAAAATAATTTACCCAACTTAAAGTGGAGCTTAATTGTATTAAGAACGGATCATGGTTAGAACCATTTTGAACCTTTCCACTGCATTGAGCGCGTGGGGTTCGTTGGCAGGCATTATGATCATATCCCCTTTCTCTAGAATATTTTTATTACCAGAGATAGTGATTTCTGCCTTACCGTCTATTACCTGAACCATGGCATCGAAGGGAGCAGTGTGTTCGCTCAATCCTTCTCCTTTATCGAAGGCAAATATGGTCACGGTTCCGGTGCCTTTACGGATAATTTCTCTGCTTACAACGGCTCCTTCTTGGTATTCAATCAAATCTTCTACCTTTAGTGTCTTGGCTTTTAATTCTTCAGACATTATTCTACCTCTTATCCTTGTTCTATAAATTTATATAGTTCATCCAAGTACCGGACGAAGTCTTGCATGGATGAAATGTCGTCATGTCCAGATTTTGTATCACTTATTTATTTTATTTTTTGGATAAGGTATCCTCAAAACGCGTTTTGTGTCTTCTTGCATAAAAGAAATCATAAAATTAATTAAATCATTTTGATTCTCTTTATGGAGAGCCTCTTATGCAAGTGTGAGTGAAGGATGTCTGTTAAATCCTGAAGGTTTAACTACCGCCGGAAGTCCCGTTTTTCAATTCAAATAGTATGTATTCCACTTCCACGCCTGCCTCCTCGAAAAAGTTAAGTGAATCTTTGTCAGGATAAGGAGTTGCATAAACGACCCTTTTGATGTTTGAGTTGATAATAATTTTCGCGCAGAGGACACAGGGCTGGTGTGTGCAATAAATAGTTGCCCCCGATATACTCACACCATGGATTGCGGCCTGAATGATGGCGTTCTGTTCCGCATGCACTGCCCTGCATTTTTCGTGTCTGGTGCCTGAAGGGATCTTTTCCAGATCCCGAATACATCCAATTTCAAGGCAGTGTTCCATACCGCTTGGGGCGCCGTTGTATCCTGTTGAGAGGATGCGCTTATCCCGGACGACAACTGCCCCTACATTATTTCGGAGGCAGGTTGCCCGTTTGCCTACCACGAAGGCGATTTCAAGGAAATATTCGTCAAGGGAAGGTCTTTCTGTCATTATTTTTAATGAACAGTAACTGGTATATATAGCTGTGACGTTAGAACTTATACCATTTTTAAGAGTTAAATTTAAGTGGAATGAATTAACGGTGTATAGAGAAGAATTACTTTTCGAGGAAGAATTGATATAATCTGTGAGAATACAGAATTAAAGATTTAACCTATTAATAATATTAAGACATTCAAAACATATCTCCTAAACCTTAATCCGATTAGTGTTCAGGATAAGTTCATAATCATCAAAAAATCTGATTATAAATTTGGATGATTCTGGATTATACATCTGGATCATACACCTGGATGTGAAGAGTTGTTCGGATAAGTTTGAAAAAATAGATTCATGCATCCGGAGTATTAAATATGGCAACAGGTTTTACTGAATTTTTAGATAATTTCGTGAAAAACCACGATAATCGCCAGTTGCTGGCATTCCCTCTTGCGATACTCGCAGTTTCTTTAATTATACTGCTGGTTTCCTTTCTAAGCAGTGGGTCGCCGGTAACTCTGGGAATGGAATTCCAGGGCGGTACCCAGGTTTCTTTAGAAACGACCGACTCTCCTGATGTGCTTAAAGAAGCATTTTCCTCCTACCCCCTAATCGATTCTCGGCAGGCCGGAAACAGGGTTATCCTGGAGTTCGGGGTCATGGACAATGAGAAACAGCGCCAGCTAGAAAAAGATGTAACGACCCGATATTCGAATGTAGAAATCAGACAGATAGGGCCAATCTACGGCCAGGAGCTGCAGGTACAGGCTATCCAGGCCCTCATTATCTCCTTTATAGGAATGGCCATAGTAGTATTTCTGCTCTTCCGGAGTCTTGTTCCTTCCTTTGCAGTAATACTTTCTGCCTTTTCAGACATTATGATTGCCCTTGCTTTCATGAATGTCGCAGGGGTTGAACTTTCCCTGGGCACACTTGCCGCTCTGCTAATGCTCATCGGTTATTCTGTAGATAGTGACATTCTTCTCACGAATAGGGTACTGAAACGTAGGGGCACGGTAGAAGAGAAAGTATCTCGGGCCATAGAGACAGGAGTTACAATGACCAGCACAGTCCTTGTAGCACTTTTGGCCATGTACTTAGTCTCGACATACCTTTATTTGATTCTTCCTTCATTCACACAGATTCCTCTGCTATCACAGATCTCAATCGTGCTGCTTGCAGGACTTTTTGCAGATATAATGAATACCTGGCTCCTGAATACGGGAATTCTGCGCTGGTATGTACATAAACCCGAATTCAAAGGGAGGTACAACAGATGAGCGATAAAAAAAGCCTTTTAAATAATCCAAGAATCATTATTTTCATTCTGGCAGTTCTTGGCGCTCTCATAGCTATCCACCCAGGTTATACTCCAGGGGAAGGGATAACTTCTCATCTGAACTTCGGGCTTGACCTGGAAGGCGGATCCTGGCTCCAGATAAAACTGGAGGGAGCGCTTGCTCAGGTAGATGCAGATCCCGGAAAAATAGTCAACGCATTAGTCCAGCCTGCGATTGGCGCCCCTATTAACATCACAAATAGTAACCTCGGAGTCGGCGGCTCTGCCGATAAATCTATCACGTTTACGTCATCTGCTCCTATTAACGCATCCCAAATTGAGATTCTGGGACTGGGCACTGTAAAAGTGGACAAGCTGAATGGGGGCACAACTCAGGTAACCATCTCTTCTACCAGTGAAGAAGCTCTTATCCAAACTTACCTCTCAAAATCCCTTGATGCAGAAGTAGTTCCAATGAGTACTCAGAATGGAGTTGTCTATGAAATTAGAACTGCAGTCTCCGAAGCTGAGCTCGAGGCACTTATGGGGAAAGTTGGAGGTTCAATCCATAAGAATGAAGATGGATCGTCAACTTACAAAGAAGGAGTCAGCACTGAGACAAGAGACCTCACAAAAAGCATCCTTAGTGACAAGCTCAACTCTTTTGGCCTGAAAGATATTCCTGTCAGGACCGTAGGGGAAGATTATATTCTGATTGATTTTGCAGGCATTGACCTGGCAACTGCTAAGGAAATTGCCGAAAAACCGGGTAAGTTTGAGATTCGGATCCAGACTACAGGAAATGAGACTCAGCACGTGCTTTACGGTGATTCCATCGTAAGTGTAGGAATTCCTGGCTTTGTTGATGATCAGTGGCATACTCCCTTCACCCTGAATGAAGAAGGAGCCCGTGCACTCCAGAAAGTTGCACTCGAAACGGGAGCTGTTGATGACCCAGAAAGCCATTATCTGAACATGTACCTGGATGACGTCAAGATCTATGGAGCTCCTTTGAGCTATGATGCAGCCGCAAAACTGCGAGATGCCCCGATCTATTCCTGGGAAGCTTCCACAGGCACCGATGAAGCTGCCAAAACAGAAGCGAAAACCCTTCAGATTCACCTAAGGTCAGGGGCTCTTCCTGTCAACGTGGTACTTGTAGGTTCAGGTCACGTGGACGCAGGCCTTGGAGCGCAGTTCAAAACCGCATCTGTAATTGCAGGCTTGATTTCCCTGGTTGCAGTAGCTGCAGTAGTTTACTTCAGGTACAGGAGGCCTGAAATCCTTGTGCCTATGATAGGAACTTCCATCAGTGAAGTCATCATGATCCTTGGATTTGCAGCACTCATCAAATGGCAGCTTGACCTGGCAGCAATTGCAGGTATTATAGCTTCCATAGGCACCGGAATTGACCACCTTATAATTATCACAGATGAGGTGCTTCAGGAAGGCAAACTTCCTTCAACAAAGAAGGTCTTCTCTTCAAGGATAAGTAAAGCTTTCGTGATCATTTTAGGGGCGGCTTCCACGGTTATTATTGCAATGTCTCCTCTGGTCGTAATGGGTTTCGGGACTCTGAAGGGTTTTGCAATTGTTACAATTATTGGCGTATTCATTGGTGTGATAGTTGCAAGGCCTGTTTACGGTGTAGTGATCCAGGAACTGCTTGAAGCAAAAGGAGAAGTCGCGAAGGATAAAGGAAGTTTGGATGATTAAGTATTTCAGGAAAATGAAAATAAAGGTCCTGAAATTGCTTGAAAAAAATTGAAAAAAGGTGGAACCGATGCAGGATCTCTGGACTTTGAAATACAGGGCAAGTACCCTGGAAGAATTGCTCGGAAACGAACATGCCGTAGACACGCTTTCCGAACTGGCAGAGTCAGGGAACCTCCCCCACCTCATTTTGTACGGTCCTGAAGATTCCGGAAAAACGACTGCTTCTATGGCCCTTGCCCGGAAAATCTATGGGAGTACCTGGAAAAACAATTTTGCATACTTCAATGCTTCGGATTTTTTTGAACAGGGAAAACGTTATCTCGTTCGGGACAAGCGTTTTGTGCGTTTTCTTGGTACCGACGACCCTAAGAAGATTTACAAAAGTGTAATCGACATTTTTAAGGAAATAATCAATGAATATGCTGGAATGGCTTCTATCGATGCCGATTATAAGCTAATCTACATCGATAATGCTGAGTCCTTGAGTTCAGACGCACAGCACGCCCTCAGGCGAATTATGGAAAAGTACAGTGCAACATGCAGGTTTATTCTTTCCACAACAAAACCTTCCAAACTAATCCCTCCCCTCCGCTCAAGGGGCCTTCAAATCTTTTTCGCATATATTCCTGATTCTCTTATGAAAGCCCATCTTGAGAAAATTGCCTGTGCCGAAAAATTGCAGCTTTCAGGAAATGCTTTTGATGCGATCATTTATTTTGCGAAAGGAAACGTTGCAAAAGCTGTCCAGACTCTCCAGCTTGTTTCCCTCCCGAAACAGGGAGCCGAGATTACTGAAGAAGCCGAGATTACTGAAGAGATGGTATACGAAACCACTATGAAATTTAGAGATGAAACTGTAGACGAACTGCTCTCTGCGGCTCTTGAAGGGGATTTTTCCAAAGGACGGAAACTTATCGACGAGATGATAGTTGAAAAAGGACTTTCAGGGATTGAAATTCTCGAAGCGCTTTCCGAAGCCCTGGTAGATTCAGGAGAAACTGATGAAGCTATTGCTCATCTTGTTGTGAAGATTTCCGAAACCGATTATCTTCTTAAAGACGCTGCTAATGAGAGAATTCAGCTCGAAAAACTAATTTCTAATTTTTCTTAACTCATTTTTCATGGCTTGACTTCAGTCTTTTGGAAATCCACAAAAGTCTCTCTAAAAGTCCCTCTGTTACTTCCTGAATAACTCATCTTCTCAGAGAGCTCGTGTTCTTGAGGTGGGACTTCAGAGGTTGAATAAAAAGTATTATGCTTCAAAAAAAATAGCCAGCGAGTATATCGCTGGCCTTCGGCTCTTAAAATATCAACTTCAGGCTTTGGACTTTCGGCTTAGAATACAAGTCCCAGATCTTCGAGCTTCTTTCTTGCTCCGTCATAGACCTGCATGTATTCGTCAGTTGGGCTTACGGTCTTTACGTCGTAACACTCCTGGAAAGTCTTTCCTGCGGGTGCACTTGCGTAGTTCTTCTCATAAAGGGATACAAGGCCGTTAAGGATCCTGTTAACTTCAGGAATTTCCACGCCTGCAGTTGCCCTTGCGACTTCTCCCATCATCCTGGCTTCCATACCTGTGGTCTTGTCTGTCACAACACCTTTTGCTGATGCTACTCCAGAGAGAATTTCTCTGCCTGAGGCAGTGTCAGTAATGGACTGGGCTGAAGCTTCAAGCAGACACATCTCTGTGCATGGGCCTGCACATGGGTAGTACTGGTTTCCTGACAGTATGTCTGTGAACTCAGAAATTGTTGCACATGCCCAGCCTGCAATCATGAGAGTCTCCCTGGTATTGGTTGAACCCCAGCGGATGTGGACAGGGCCGTCAAGGTGCCAGCTTGCATTGCTCATGACAACGGAGTTGATGTGCGTTGCGATGTCTACGATTGTGGTTTCCTCAATGCCGCCTGCGTATCCTCCGAACATAGGCATCTGTTCGTCCATAATGATGTCGCTGTTTGCGTTGTAGTGGGCAATAACTGCGATTGCATCCAGGTCGATTTTGAGTTCGTTGAGTTGAGAGACCTCGTGGCTGTCTGTTCCGGCCATTCCGCCTGCGCAGTCAGCAGATATATTTCCCTGAGCAGACAGGGAAGTCTCTGGGCCCTATATGCCCATGCCAGGCCTTCCAGCCATGGCGCAAGCGTTTTTAATGAGCCTGGTTTCTGTCTTTGCGGCAAGGACCTCATACGGGCTTTTTGGAATAGGAGGCTTCCCACGCACTGTGGTCATAACACCGTTAACGATGGTGTCTACTTCCTTTTCAAGGGCGTAGCTCAGGTGAACAGGCATGAATACGTCTTCTGAAATAGGAGAACCGGTAGGGCCACCCTGGACAATGGGCTTTCTTTTGTCACCAACGCTTCTCTTCCTGACATTTACTGCCTCCCTGCCTGTCCCGAGAAC